>JAKISG010000003.1 GCA_021648755.1 Flavobacteriaceae bacterium
GCCCATAAAATTTTTTAAATTTTCCTTTTTTATTATGAATTAGTAGTAAAATTCAAAAAATTTTACTAATTTTATAACTTAATAATAAGTGCTTCTTTAACCATTACTGCACTTATACTTGGCGTTATTAGTATGCAAAAACTAAACAAACATATTAAAACGGTCTGTAAGATAGTAAAGATAAATAATTTAGTAATTGAAAGAAAAACTAAAAAAAAAGAACACCAAAAATAGGAATACATCAAAAAGAAAAACTACTATTAAACAAACATATCTTACAAATTCAAAAGCAATTATTAGAAAAAAATGCAGGATTTAGAACGCAAGGCAGGTACACGATTAATTAAGATTAGAACAGAATTACCTAAAATATACAGTCAAGACTTAATAAATAATTTATTTAAGAACCCATATACAAAAATTGAATTTTTAGAAAAGGATTTGAAAATAATAAGACAAACAGCATCTAATTACTTAAATAAGCTTTCAAGTTTAGGTTGTTGGAAAAAATAAAAGTAGGCAAAACTAACTATTATATTAATTTTGAATTGATTACGGTGTTATCAAATGTTTCAAGTTAAGATTAATGAAAAATAGTAACATTAAAATAAAATACGTTAAGAAAACGCCAAAACATTAACACGTTTTGCTTTATATATTAAGAAAATACGAAAACCTTAGCACGTTTAAATTACGCAGAAAAAACAGTAATAATTTACCACGTTAACAAGAAAATACATTAATATCATCTTTATAGAAAAAGTAAAAAAAGATACCTTTGGCGAACCGAAAACAAAAAAAGGCATAAAGAGTTGGATTGGTAATAAAATTCAATTAATCTGTACAAAAGTGCAAGGTGTAGGGTTTTGCGATTTTTCAAAGGTATTAACCAAAAAAGAAAAAAATCAGATTAAAAAAGCAAAAGGACAAAGGGCTTCAAAGAAGTTTTAAAAGCCTCAAGATTTTATAAATGTTGTCTAAAACAGAAAAAGAAAAACCTCAACGTATTTAAAATTAAATAGTTGAGGTTTTTACTTGTACTCAAGGCGGGAATCGAACCCACACTCCCGAAAGAACTGGATTTTGAATCCAGCGCGTCTACCAATTCCGCCACTTGAGCATTAAAGCATTTCTACTAATTTTCTTAAGAATTGCAAATCTATAAAATTACAGCAAAATAAATATCTTTTATTTAACTTTTCTCTGTTCAATGAAGTTTTCTATAAAAATTTAAGTAAAGGTATTTTTATAAAATATTTTTTTTATCTATTGCGCTCAAACTCAGTAATAACCTCACTATAACTAACGGTCTTATTCTTAAAAAAATTCAACAAATGTTGGGCTTCTTTTTTATTTACATCTAATTGTTTAATAATATTACTTAAGTGCATTTTCATATGCCCTTCTTGAATACCTGTTGTAGTTAAAGCACGTAAAGCTGCAAAATTTTGAGCCAAACCAACACAAACTACAATTTGCATAAGTTCTTTTGCGGTAGGATGATCTAAAATTTCTAAACTCAATTTTGCTAACGGGTGTAATTTTGTTAAACCACCAACTGTGCCTAATGCTAACGGAATTTCTAGCCAAAAACTAAAAACACCATCTTTTATTTTGGCATTTGATAAACTTTTATACTTTCCTGTTCTTGAAGCATATGCATGAACGCCAGCCTCAACAGCTCTAAAATCATTTCCTGTTGCTATTACAACAGAATCTATACCATTCATAATACCTTTATTGTGTGTAACTGCTCTATGTGGTTCTGCATTGGCAATATTTAAAGCGTTTACAAAATTTTGCGCATAATGTTTTGCGTTTTCTTTATACAAATCTTCTACTTTACAACTTACTTCTGCCCTAACCAAACAATCTGGTACATAATTAGATAAAATACTCATTATAATATTAATATCTTCTTTTTTAAATTTATTAGCAATCGCTTCTAAACAGGAATTTATAAAATTTGCACCCATACTGTCCTTTGTTTCAAAAGTCACATGTAACTGATAATAATTTTTTAAATCAATTGTTTTATTTCTTAATTTAATATCTAAAATCCCGCCACCACGTTTTCGCATATTTTTAGTAATACTTTCTGTAACTATAAATAATTCAAATTTAATTGCATTAAAATAATTTTTTAAATCTGAAAAACTACCAGCAAACATAAAATGTACTTGTCCGATTTTTGTTGTGCCAATTACTGTGGTTTTAAACCCCCCACGAGTACTCCAAAACTTAGCAACTAAAGATGCAGCAGCAACTACACTCGACTCCTCTATAACCATTGGTATAGTATAATTTTTACCATTAATGAAAAAATTTGGTGCAATGGCATATGGAAAATAAAAGTTTGAAATTGTATTTTCTATAAAACCATCGTGTAGCTCTTGTAATTTTTTATTTGTATTCCAATATTTTTTTAGCGTCTTTACACCCTCTTTTTTATTCGTAAACGGATTAGTAAGCCACTCTATTTTTTCTTCTTTAGTGAGTTTTGAAAAACCTGAAATTTGTTTTTGCATTTTAATATTGTTTCTCGCAAAGGTCGCAAAGTTTTTATGAATAGTATTAAAAAAAGTACAATTATAGAAAAATTTAACTAAAAATTGAAAATATTTTTTAAAAATTTAACCGATTTTAACTCAAATTTCCGTAAACTTGGAGATTAATTTATTTTAAATGATGAAAAACTTACTTCCGTTTATAATTTTATTTTTTTTTAGTAGTAATTGTGCTATTGCACAAAAAATAAAAATAAAAAAATCTAAACTTAAATCGCCTAATTTTAAACAGATAACACTAGAAGATCTTTGGTCTAAAGGTACATTTAAAACACAGCGCTTAAGTAATTTTCATGCTATGAATAAAGGTGATTTTTATGTCGTAGTAAATAATCATGGTACAGATTTAGATAAATATTCATACAAAACTCTAGAAAAAGTAGAAACAATAGTTACAACAAATGACCTTAACGGAATAAATTCTTTATCCGATTATTCTTTTAGCGCAAAAGAAAATAAAATTATTATTGGTACAGCAAAAGAACAAATATTTCGCCATTCATCTAGAGGTATTTATTATGTTTACGACCTTAAAACAAAAAAATTAATACAAATTTCTAAAGAAAAAATTCAAGAACCAACATTTTCACCAGATGAAAACAAGGTTGGTTATATGTTTAATAACAACTTGTATTACAAAGATTTAACAAATAATAAAACAACACAAATTACCTTTGATGGTAAAAAAAATAAAATTATTAACGGAATAACCGATTGGGTTTACGAAGAAGAATTTGCTTTTGTAAGAGCCTTTGATTGGAACAAAAATTCAGATAAAATCGCTTTTATCCGTTTTGATGAATCTGAAGTTCCAGAGTTTTCTATGGATATTTATGGGTCTGATTTATACCAAACACAACAAGTTTTTAAATACCCAAAAGCAGGTGAAAAAAATGCTGAAGTAAGTTTACATATTTTTAATTTAAAAGCACAAAAAGCACAAAAAATAGATTTAGGTACGCAACAACAATATTATATCCCAAGAATACAATGGACAAATGAGGCTAATACGCTTTGTGTAACCACACTAAACCGTCATCAAAATAATTTAAATTTATTATTTGTTTATGGCAATACTTTACAGAGTAAAATAATTTTAAACGAAAAAGATGACGCATATATTGATATAACAGATAACCTTACTTTTTTAAATGACAATTCATTTATTTGGACAAGTGAAAAAGATGGATTTAATCATATCTATCATTATTCCGATTCAGGAAAGTTAATTAACCAAGTAACCAAGGGCAATTGGGAAGTAACTAATTATTATGGTTATGATGATAAAACAAGTCGTATTTATTATCAATCTACCGAAGATGGTTCTACCAACAGAGCAGTTTCTACAATTGATTTAAACGGTACTAATCAGCAAAAATTATCCGATAAAATCGGAACAAATTCCGCTGCATTTAACAATAGCTATAATTATTATATCAATACCTTTTCTAATGCTACTACACCAACAATTTATACCTTAAACGAAGCAAAAACAGGAAAACAAGTAAAGCATATTATTAAAAATGAAAATATTAAAGAACTATTAGCAGAATATAATTTAGGTGAAAAAGAATTTAGCACTATAAAAACAAAAGATGGTGAATTTAATATGTGGCTAATTAAACCTGTTAATTTTGATGTTACAAAAAAATACCCTTTACTTATGTATCAATATTCTGGCCCTGGTTCTCAACAAGTAGCAAACCAATGGAATAATACTAATGATTATTGGTATTATATGCTTGCGCAACAAGGTTATATAGTTGCTTGTGTAGATGGTCGAGGTACTGGTTTTAAAGGTCGTGATTTTAAAAAAGTAACTCAAAAAGAATTGGGTAAATACGAAATAGAAGATCAAATAAATGCCGCAAAAGAATTAGCTAAGCTAAATTATATTGATGAAAATCGCATTGGTATCTGGGGTTGGTCATATGGTGGTTATATGTCATCTTTAGCAATAACTAAAGGTGCAGCTACTTTTAAAATGGCAATTGCTGTTGCACCAGTAACGTCATGGCGTTTTTATGATACTATTTATACTGAACGCTATATGCAAACACCACAGGAAAATGCTAGTGGTTATGATGAAAATTCGCCTATAAGTTATGTAGATTTATTAAAAGGAAAGTATTTACTCATACATGGTAGTGGTGATGATAACGTACATGTACAAAACACAACACGTATGGTAAACGCTTTAATAGAAGCAAATAAACAATTTGATTTGTTTATTTATCCAGACAGAACACACGGTATTTACAAAGGTAAAAATACGAGGCTACATCTTTATAAAAAAATGACTACTTTTATCGAGGATAATTTATAATTTTTTTGTCATTTTAACAGAGCCTGAAAGAGCGACAAAAAATCTCTATTTCTTTTTCAAAATAAAAAAATAATTAACTTAAAATAACTCAAAAACTATGTCAACAATAGTATCTAAACAAAAAGAATTATTTGGTCATCCTGTTGGTTTATTCGTTCTCTTTTTTACAGAAATGTGGGAACGTTTTTCCTATTATGGAATGCGTGCAATATTAGTATTATATTTAGTAGGTAAAACAACAGACAAAAATGCTGGTTTAGGGTGGAGTAATGGTGATGCTTTAGCACTATATGGTTGGTATACTATGATGGTTTATGTAATGTCTATTCCTGGAGGAATTATTGCAGATAAATTATTAGGTCAAAAAAAATCTGTTTTAGTAGGTGGAATTTTATTGCTTTTCGGACATAGTATTTTAGCCGTTGAACAAATGTGGGCTTTTTATACAGGTCTTGTATTTATAGTTTGTGGTGTTGGTATGTTAAAACCAAATATATCTACAATGGTTGGTGGTTTATACAAAAAAGGAGATCTTAGAAGAGATAAAGGATTTACTATTTTTTATATTGGAATTAATTTAGGTGCTTTTATATCTAGTTTAATTGTAGGCTATGTAGGTGAAGTATATGGTTGGCACTACGGTTTTGGTTTAGCAGGAATTGGCATGGCCTTAGGAATTATACAATATGTTCTTGGTCAAAAACATCTAAAAGATGTTGGTAATTTTTTAGGTGAGTCTAAAAATAATAAAGAAATAATGGATAAACCATTAACAAAAGTTGAAAAAGATAGAGTTTCCGTTTTATTAATTTCATTTTTATTAGTGATTGTTTTTTGGGGCGCTTTTGAACAAGCAGGTGGCTTAATGAATATTTATACTATGGAAAAGACCAATAGAATATTAAGTGGTTGGCAAGTGCCTGCATCTTGGTTCCAATCAATAAACGCTATGTTTATAATCTTTTTTGGAACTGCAATTGCAGGTTATTGGGCAAAAAGAAAATTAAAAGGAAAAGTTTCTTCTTCTTTATTTAAAATGATAATAGGTTTAATAATTATGGGACTAGGGTTTTTCTTTATGACAGGTGCAACTGCACAATACGAAGCAACAGGAACCTCTGCTATGTACTGGTTAGTATTAGCGTATTTATTTCATACTATTGGTGAGTTATGTTTGTCACCCGTAGCTTTATCGTTTATTACAAAATTAGCACCTGTAAAATATGCATCTATTATGATGGGTGTTTATTTTGCAATGACAGGTTTTGGTAGTAAACTGGCAGGTCTTTTAGGCGAATGGTCAGAAAGCTTAGGAGAATTTAAAATTTTTACTGGTATTGCTATTTTTTGTGTAATTTTAGGGTTCTTGGTTTTGATAATTAGAAAAAAATTAGAAGTTTTTACTCATGGTATTGAAGACGATGAAAGAGAAATTTATGACGAAACTGAAGGATTTGAATTAGCTGACAATTAAAATAAACAACCTCTTAGATAAAAAAATTATGAAGTCTTTTAATAAATTAACTTAAAAACAATTTTATGAGTACACTAACAAAATATAAGTTTGAAGGTACAGAAATGAACAATCAACTTTTAATGGGTCATCCTTCAGGGTTATTTATTTTATTTTTTACAGAAATGTGGGAACGTTTTTCTTATTATGGTATGCGTGCATTATTAGTCTTATTTCTTACATCTGCACTTATGGATGGCGGTTGGGCTTGGAGCCGAGAAGAAGCCTTAGGTCTATACGGTACATATACCATGCTTGTTTATTTTACACCAATAATTGGTGGTATTCTTGCAGATAGACTTTTAGGTTATAGAAATGCAGTTGCAATTGGTGCTTTATTAATGACGCTTGGTCATGCATCAATGGCTTTTAATACTCCCTGGGGTTTATATGTAGGTATCGGTTTATTAATTGCTGGAAATGGTTTTTTTAAACCAAATATTACTTCAATTATTAATGGTGTTTATAAAAATGCACAAGAAAAGAAAGATGGTGCTTTTACCATATTTTATATGGGTGTAAACGCTGGTGCTTTTTTAGGGATCATGCTTTGTGGTTATGTAGGCGAAACTTATGGATGGCATTATGGTTTTGGTTTAGCTGGTATTTTTATGTTTTTAGGGATGTTACAGTTCTGGTTTGCGCAAGGAATTTTTGGTCGTGTTGGGGAAAAACCTAGTAAAGTAGACGATTTATCTGATGCAATTGTTAATGAAGATGTTAAAAGTTATGACGATGTACCAATAAATGTGCAAAGAGATCGTTATATTGTTGTTGGTATTTTGGCATTTTTTACCATTTTCTTTTGGGCTGCTTTTGAACAAGCAGGTGGTTCTATGACCATTTTTGCAAAAGATTATACTAATAGAGTTTTAGAAGGTAGTGCTGCTAATATTTTTAGAATATCTAATACTTTACTTACTATCGTGCCTCTTGCAATTATTACTTATGTGTTATTTCAATTGTTTAAAATAACGTTTAAAAAATATGCTTTATCTAACACTTTTTTAGGTATTAGTTTTGCTATTATTTGGTTTATAGTAATTATAATGTTAAAAAATCAATTTAGTGAAACTTCAACAGAAATACCTGCCTCTTGGTTTGGTATTTTAAACTCCTTTTTTATTATTGCTTTTGCCCCTTTGTTTTCTAGAATTTGGGAAAGTAAATATAATCCGCCAGCAACCGTAAAATTTGGAATTGGTTTAATTCTTTTAGGGTTAGGTTTTCTTGTATTAGCTTATGGGTCTGCTAGTATTCCTCAAGGAGCAAAAACTGCTTCTGTAAGTGTAATTTGGCTTATTTTAGCATATTTGTTACATACTTTAGGTGAACTTAGTTTATCTCCTGTTGGCTTATCTTATGTTTCTAAACTCGTTCCTGGGAAAATGATTGCAATGATGTTTGGGCTTTGGTATATTGCTGTTGGTATGGGTAATAAATTAGCTGGGTCAATGGGAGGAATGATTGATGAAATTACTACTAAACACTCTATGAGTACTTTCTTTTTAATCTTTACTTTTGTGCCTATAATTGCAGGTTTAATGATTATGGCTTTAACACCAATAGTTAAAAAACTAATGCACGGCGTAAAATAAAAACCGTAAAATATAATATAAAAAAAAGCGTTTTTGTTAAAGCATCTTTTTTATAATTTCGGCACATAAATTGCAACTAACAATTTGAAAAATAAATACAATGAAAAAAATACTTTTAGGGTTACTTTTTATTTCAACTATTATTACATTCTCTCAAGAGGTAATTTGGTTAACAAATTTCGATGAAGCAGCAAAAATTTCTCAAAAAACAAACAAACCTATTTTAGCAAACTTTACAGGCTCTGATTGGTGTGGTTATTGTAAAATTTTAAATCGTGATGTTTTTAGCCAACCAGAATTTGCAAAATGGGCAAAAAAAAATGTTGTTTTATTAGAACTAGATTTTCCGAAAAAAACAAAATTGTCGCCTGAATTAAAAAAACAAAATTATGCTTTGCAAAAAGCTTTTAACGTTAGAGGATATCCTACAATTTGGTTATTTGAAGTAGGTAAAGGCAATGATCCTAAAAAAGAATTAAATCCGTTAGGAAAAACAGGTTATATAAAAGGAGGTCCTAAAAAATGGATTAACAGTATTGACAGATATATGTAAGTCCTAAGATTTTTCTTCTTTTAAAATAGCAAAAATCTTAGTTTCTAATTCTTCCATTAATTCTGGATTATCTCCTATTAAACTTTTAACCGCATCTCGACCTTGTCCTAATTTTGTTTCACCATAACTAAACCATGACCCACTTTTTTTAACGATATTATATGCAACTGCAAGATCTAGTATTTCGCCTGTTTTAGAAATTCCTTTACCATACATAATATCAAATTCTGCTACTTGAAACGGTGGTGCTACTTTATTTTTTACGACTCTTACTTTAGTTAAATTACCTATTACTTTATCACCATCTTTAATTTGCGTTCTACGACGAATATCTAAACGAACGGATGCATAAAATTTAAGCGCATTACCTCCAGTCGTTGTTTCTGGGTTGCCAAACATTACACCTATTTTTTCTCGTAACTGGTTAATAAAAATAACCGTACAATTGGTTTTGCTAATTGTACCTGTTAATTTACGAAGAGCTTGAGACATTAAACGGGCATGTAACCCCATTTTAGAGTCTCCCATTTCGCCATCAATTTCACTTTTGGGTGTTAAAGCAGCAACCGAATCTATTACGATAATATCTATTGCACCAGAACTTATCAAATTATCTGCAATTTCTAAAGCTTGCTCACCATAATCTGGTTGTGATATTACTAAATTATCTATATCAACTCCTAAATTTGCAGCATAAAAACGATCAAAAGCATGTTCTGCATCTATAAAAGCTGCGATCCCTCCTGCTTTTTGTGCTTCTGCAATGGCATGAATTGCTAAAGTAGTTTTACCTGAAGATTCTGGTCCATAGATTTCTACAACCCTTCCTCTTGGATAACCTCCAACTCCTAAAGCTAAATCTAGCCCTAAAGAACCTGATGAAATTGCATCTATATCTACATGTACTACATCTCCTAACCTCATAACGGCCCCTTTACCGTAATTTTTATCTAACTTATCTAACGTAAGTTGTAATGCTTTTAATTTTGCTTCTTTTTCTTTGTCTATTGACTTTGCCATAATATTCTTTATTTATAGTTGGCTAAATTAAGAAATAATACCTTTGTTTTTAAGTTTTTATTAACTTTATACTTAGTTGTTAAGTTTCAAAAGGTTGTTGCCTTTTTTCAACAGCATCATAAGGTGTTAATGTTGTGTATGACAAAATGTTTAGTTTCTAAAATTCTAAATAGTAGAAACTATTGTACGCTAAAAAACCCAACCAAGAATCTATTTAGTTTTTTCGTAGCGAGAGTTTCCTTTTAATGAGGCAATTTACCCTTTACTACATGGTATAAAAACGCACCAAGCATTGCGCCAAATAAAACGATTAAAATTGCCACGATGCCTTGCCCAGCTAAAACGTACATTGGTCCTGGACATGCTCCTGCTAAAGCCCAACCTAACCCAAAAATAATACCACCTAAAATATTTCGGTATTTTCCACTGCTTTTTGACTTAAATGCTATATTATCGCCTTGTATCGTTTTTAAATTAGTTTTTTTAATAACTTGTATTACAATAATACCTATGACAACTGCAGAGCCAATAATACCATACATATGAAAAGATTGAAATTTAAACATTTCAAAAATACGATACCATGAAATTGCTTCCGATTTTGACAATACAATTCCGAAAAATATACCAACAAGAAAAAACTTTAATAACTTTATCATAATTAACTAAATATTAAGGGTAAAATAAACCAAGTCATAACTAAACCGCCAATAAAAAAACCTATAACCGAAATTAAGGAAGGTAATTCTAACATACTTAAACCTACAATTGCGTGTCCAGAAGTACAACCACCAGCGTATCTTGAGCCAAAACCAACTAAAATTCCAGCAATTAATAAAACGGAAGTGCCTTTTACTGTAAGTAAAGTTTCAAGGCTAAATATTTCTTGTGGTAAATACGTTTTTCCTGCATTTTGAAACCCCAATTCATTTAAATCTGCAATCGTTTGGGTGCTAATTGCAATGGTCTTATTGGGTGTTAAATAATTCATCGCAATAAAACCACCTAACACTAAGCCTAACATAAAAACGAGATTCCATGCGTTTTTTCTCCAATCAAATTTAAAATAATCTACAAATCTTCCTGCACCACTAATGGCACACATGCTTTCTAAACTTGAAGAAATACCTAAATGTTTACCTAAATAAAACATTAAAAACATAGTAAAGGCAATTAATGGTCCTGAAACGTACCAAGCCCAAGGTTGTAAAAAAAATTCCATAAGTTTAATTTTATGTTTGTAACGCCAAATTTATGAAATTAATTATGGAAGTTTGTATCAATTGTCACAGTTTAAATTTTTAGGAATATAAGTTCTTTTTTAATATAAAAAAATATTAAGTAGAGGTATCAATTTTTAAAAGTTTGAAGTCTGAAAAGTCTGTAAATTACCAGCAGTATCATTATAAATCAAAAAGGCTTTTAATTCTTGATGTTTTTTTAAAAAAAGTTTACTTTTTTCTAGCCCCAAAGCCATTAAAGTGGTTGCATAAGCATCTACATCTGCACAATCTAAATTTGCAATTACTGAGGCACTTAGTAAGTTACTTTTACTAGGGTACCCTGTTTTTGTATTTAAAATATGCGCATAACGACTTCCGTTTTTAGCTATTTTAAAATGTCTATATGTACCCGAAGTTGCCATAGATTCATTGTGTAATGTGATTATTTTTTGACTAGAGCGAGAACCATCAAAATTTGGACTCTCTATTTGAATTTTCCAATCTAAATTTTTAGGATTCTTTCCTCTGACTCTTAATTCACCTCCTAGTTCAATCATATAATTTGTAATATTTTTTTTTTCAAAGAAACGACCAATGATATCAATTCCATATCCTTTAGCAATAGCATTAAAATCGAGATATATATTTTCATTTTCTTTAATTACTTTATTATTGGTGATTTTAACTTTTTCAAAACCAACTTGCTGTATTAATTTTTTAATAGTGCTTGAATCTAATTTTTTTAATTTTTTTTCTGGACCAAAATCCCAGGCATTCACTAAAACACCAATTGTTGGATCAAAAACACCATTAGTTTCTTTAAAAATTCGTTTAGACTTATTAAAAACCTCTTTAAACTTTTTATCAACAATAATTGTAGTATTTCCTTGATTGATTTTAGAAATATCGGAAGTGTTTATATATGTAGAAAGTGATTTGTTTACAGTACTTACTAAACTATCAATTGCAAGGTGCCAATTTATTTTAGAATTATTTTTTAATTTAATGTGGTAGGTTGTACCAAACGCATTTCCTACTATAGTTTTATATGCACTGTTTTTACAAGAATAGAAAATAATTAGAATAAATACTAAAATTAATTTTTTCATTAAGTTTCTTGTTAACAGCACAAAAATATTAAATGATGTCAAAGCGTTTGATACTTTAAATTTCTTTTTTTACTTATAAATTTCTTTTGTAAATTTACTAAACGTAATTTTCTTTTCTTTTAATTTTACATTTTTTTTGTAAAAAGTCAATAGTTTAGAACTTACTAATTGGTCTTGTAATCTTTTCACTTCCTCTTTGTTAGACAATACTCTATTTACAATATCATTTAACTCTTCTTCTGAAGGGTTTTCGTTGCCATATTGTGCCATTTGTCCTTTAATAAAGGTTTTTGTATAATTATTTAGTTCTTCAAAAGTAATTTGTAAGTTATTATCTTTAGAGATTTTACCTTCAATTAATTGGTAGCGTAAACCTTTTTCTGCTTGTTCATACTGTTCTTTAGCTTGTTCTGGTGTTATTGGGTTTTCGCTAGTTGTAGCCATCCATTTTTGTAAAAACACTGCTGGTAAATCGAATTTCGTATTTTCGATTAAACTTTCGGTGACATCGTTCAATAACTGTTGATCTGCTTGTTTCTCAAATTGTTTTTCTGCATCTTCGTTTAATTTAGCAATCATATCTTTTTTAGACTTTACCTCATCTTTACCAAATATTTTATCGAATAAATCTTGATTTAATGCAGCCAATTCAGTCTCAGTAATTTCACCTATTGTAAAAGTAATTTCAATATCTAAATCTTGAATATCAGGAGAAATACCTAAAATATTTTGTGTAAAATAATTATCGGTAAATAAACCTTTTGTTTTTAAAGTAACAACATCACCAACTTTTTTACCTAATAATTCTTTTTGTTGTTTTTTGCCTTCTATTTTTTCGAATTTAAAAGTAGCTTTTTTATCTATTCCTTTTTCTTCATTTACAAAGATACCTGTAATATTTGCAGTTTTTATCACAGCATCTATCATTTTCATTTTTCCGTAACGTTCTTGAATATTGATTACTTGCTTTTCTAATGTTTTTTTATCGGCAGTAATTTTATAATATGTAATCGCTTTCTTTTTAAGGTCTATTTCAAATTTTGGCGCTAAACCTAATTCAAATTCAAATGTAAAATCGGTATTGTCCCAAGAAAAATTATCTTGGTGTTTTGGTAACGGATTTCCTAAAACATCTAATTTTTCATCGGTTAGGTATTTATTTAACGTATCTTGTAATAGTTTATTGATTTCATCTGCCATTACTGATTTGCTATATTGTTTTTTAATCATTCCCATAGGTACTTGTCCTTTTCTAAAACCTGGAATGTTTGCTTTTTTACGGTAACCTTGTAAAATAGAATCTATTTTTTCTCTATAATCTTTTTCTGTGATATCTATTTTAATAATAGCGTTTAATTTGTCAATGTTTTCTTTTGTAATATTCATTTTGTGTTTTTTATCTCAAAAATTTTTGAATGACTGCAAAATTAGTTATTTTTGTTAATTATACGACAATAAAATTAGTTATTTTCATTTTATAATAAATTTTCTAAAATTATGAAGTACTTTAAAACCATTTACTTAGGTTTGTTTTTGACAATTAGTTTATTGTCCTGTAAAAGTGATGATACTAATAATGAAACTCAAAATTTAGATGCAAGTCTAATTTACCAAAATTTAGATGTTTCTTACGGTGAAAACAGCGATCAAAAGTTTGATCTTTATTTACCAGCTAACAGAACATTAAATACAAAGTACCTTATTTTAGTTCATGGCGGTGGCTGGACTTCTGGAGACAAAGAAGACTTGAATGATCTTGTTAATGTAATACAACAAGACTTCCCAAATTTAGGTATTGTAAACATCAATTACAGATTGGCTGATGATGATAACCCTGCATTCCCAATGCAATTAAATGATATTACGTTAATTATTAATCAACTAAAAGAAAATCAATCATTTTATACAATTTCTGATGAATTCGGATTTTTAGGTATAAGTGCAGGCGCTCATTTAAGTATGCTTTGGAGTTATGCTTTTGATAGTGAAAGAAAAACAAGAATGACTTGTAGTATTGTTGGACCTACTAATTTTACTGATCCTTCTTATTTAGATAGTGCTTTTAATTTGGTATTTGAAGAATACCTATCTGTTTTTCCTAACCAAACTACTGCATACTTAGAAAGTGTAAGCCCTTTTCATCAAGCCACGCCTTTTGCGCCACCAACTATTTTGTTTTATGGCGGTCAAGATCTTTTAATACCAACTTCGCAAGGTATTGAAATGAGTGCTAAATTAGTTACTCTTGGTGTTAATCATGAGTTTATTTTATACAGAAAAGAAGGTCATGGTTGGGTTGGGGCTAGCGCTATAGATACGAGATTAAAACTTAACGCTTTTATAGAAGAGTATTTGGTAAATTAACGTTTGATACTACATCTCTCTTTTTTATCTTTTGATATTTTTTTTGTAAAAACTTATATTCAATTACGTTTAGTTGTAAACTAAAAACTACTATGCAAAGTACCTATATTTCCTACACTTTTATCATAACACCAAAAGATCCAGCAGCCGAAATTCTAATTGCCGAATTAGGTTATGTAGGCTTTGAAAGTTTTGTAGAAACCGAGGAAGGTGTTATTGCATACATACAAAAAGAAGAACACAGTAATGCTATTTTAGAGAATATATTTATATTAAAAAATGACGCGTTTAAAATAGTATATAAAAAAGAAGAGATAGCACCAATAAATTGGAATGAAGAATGGGAGAAAAATTTTAATTCAATACAAATAGAAAATACGGTTAGTATTCGAGCACCTTTTCATAAAAAATCAAATCTAAAATACGACATAATTATCGAACCAAAAATGAGTTTTGGCACAGGTCATCATCAAACTACACATATGATGGTTAAACATTTATTAGATATAGATTTAAAAGGTAAAATAGTTTTAGATATGGGTTGTGGTACAGGAGTATTAGCCATTTTATCTGAAATATTAGGAGCAAAAAAAATAGATGCAATAGATATTGATAACTGGTGTTATTTAAACTCAATCGAAAATACAGCACGCAATAATTGTAAGAAAATCAAAATTTTTAAAGGAGATGCCTCTTTATTAATAAATAAAAAATATGATGTAATTATTGCAAATATCAATCGTAATATTTTATTGCACGATATACAAATCTATTGCAATATCTTAGAGGAAAATGGCGTATTGTTATTAAGTGGTTTTTACCAAGAAGATATTTCAATAATAGATATAGAAACTTCAAAATATGGATTAAAATTACAAACCATAGAAGAAATGAAAAATTGGGTTGCCTTACGATATATAAATAGTAATCAATTTGATAATTTTGAAATGTTTTAATCTCGCCAAACTATTAATTGAATTGAGGCTCTAACCTTTTTTCTTCTTTAGTAGTTTTTTTGTTGTTTTGTCCTTTTAGTTTATTGTTTCCAAAATTATATCTAAAACCTATTTTAATAAGGTTAGTGTCGTGATCTGAAAAATAACGAATATCTTGATTTTTATATTTTGTTACCATTACTCCTTTTGCTGTATCAAAAATATCATCGATACCAAAAGTCAAAACGGCTTTATTTTTAAACAATTGTTTTTGTAAAGTAAAATCTGTTTTTAAAAATCGACTAATTTCTGAGGATCCATTTATATTATCTGATGAAACATATTGATAAATTAAACTTGCTTTTAAACTTTTATCTTTTAAAAGGGTCAAATTATTTACCAATTTTATATTATAGCTAAATTTAGTTTTATTAATTAACTCGTTATCTGATTCTATTGCTACAAAATCATAATCTCTATTTACTAAAAAAAGTTGTGTAAATAAAGACCATCTTTTAGTTATATTATTTGTTGTATTAATAAGTAAACCTATACTTTGGTAATTATTTAAATTAACATTGGTATATTTTACAATGTTAGTATCATTTTCTTGAAATGAAATTTCTGTTACTTTATCTTCTCTATTACTAAAAAATAAATTAAAAATATATTTTCTTTTTAAAACATAGGTAAAATCAATTATATGTTGAATTGATGGTCTTAGGTTTGGGTTACCTACATTTGCTGCAAAATCTGAGAAAAAGAATAAAAATGGATTTAATTCGCTATATTTTGGTCTATTGATATTTTTTTTATAACTCAATACAAAATCATGCTTGTTATTAGGATAGTAATTTAATACGATATTAGGAAATAGTTTAAAATAATCAACGTCGTTAATAATTGTATTATCAAAAGTTATTGAATTTCCTTTTAAATTTGTAAGTTCTCCTCTTAACCCAAATTGATAGTAAAAGGTTTCTAACTCGTTTTCATATTTTGCATAAGCAGCATAATTTATCTCATCGTATAAAAACATATTGCTTTTTTCTATATTTAAAATTGAAAAATCAAATTGTTTAAAATCGTTTTCAGAATCTATTACAGCTATTTTTACACCTGTTTCAAATTTTGCAGTATTTTTTATGGGTAAAGTATAATCTACCTGTCCTGCATAAATATTAATTTCTTGCTCTGCTTGAATTCTAAATGTATTAGCTCTTATAAATGTATTGCCTGGTAAGAAATAATCGGTATTTACATTTTGCTCTTGTTTATTATCATAAAGACTATAATTAAATGTGGTGGTTATTTTCTCGCCTTCTTTTTTTAATTTATGTGAAAAATCTAATGCATATGATAAAAACTGATTATCCCTAATTGATTTATTATTAGAAAAATATGTAGATTCTATATTATTTTGAGTATCAAAAACTATACCATCTGTTTTAATATTATTTTCTTCGTTGATTAAAAAATTATGTAAGGTACTCAAAGATACTGTGCTTTTTTTGCTTAAATTATAATCTATATTAAACAATACATTGTGGTTTTGATTCTCTTTACTATTATCAGTTGCAGCATACCAATTTGAAATTATATTGTTATTGGTGTCAAAAAAATTAATAGATTCAGATTCTTCTATGATATTTTTATTAGAAGTAAATGAGTAATTAGAAGTGATGCTGATGTTCTTATTTTTATAAAAATGACTTGTGCCTAAATTGTATCTATCTAATTTGCCAAAAGTATAGTTTGCATTTACGCTTCCTTTATAACTATCTTTAAAAATTTCTTTTAAAACGATATTAATAATTGCATTATTGTCTGCATCATATTTTGCAGATGGGTTTGCAATGACTTCAATTGATTTGATGGTATTTCCGCTGAGGTTTTCTAAAAAAGATTTTAACTCTTCTGCTGGTAATTGTATTTTTTTATTATCTATATAAACTGTAGCTACATTATTTTTGACTAATAATTTATCCTTATTTATAAAAACACTAGGTGTGTTATTTAATATTTTCCAAGAATCTTGATCTGATAGAACAGTATTTTTAATCGTAAAAATAAGTTTACCTGCTTTTTGAATTATGGTGGGTTTTTGTACTGTAATTTCAACTTGTTCTAATGCTTTTGTATCTTCTTCTAGAGTTATTGAATTAATGTTAATATCTTGATTTACAACAATTTGTTTTGTGTAATTTTTGTAGCCTAGATAAAAAACAGTTATTGTATAGTTTCCTTTTGGTATTTCACTAAAACTAAAAAAACCTTCTTCGTTAGAAGTAGTTCCTTTTTTGATTTTTGTTTCATTAGATTGCAAGGCAATATTAGCGAAAATAATAGGACTATTATCTTTAGTTATTATCTTTCCATTTATACTATTTGTTTGGCTAAAACCTACGTAGGTAAATAGCAATAGTAAAATTACTTTTTTCATACAAATGTTTATTTAACTGTATTGTATAAAATACACTGAAGGGGATACAATGTAGATAAACAAATTTGTAGCGCGAATTTAATATAATTTATGGTATAAAAAAAATCTAAATGAGTTCATCATATTCTTGATATAAGTAATCGTGGTATGGGAATCTTGTTTTATGAATTTTCTTTACTGCTTGGTATGTTTTAGTCTTAAATTCTTCGATATTTTCTTTATTTATTGCGGATATAAAAATAGTAAAATTTTCATCAAATTTATTCATCCAACTCTTTTTTAATTCTTTTAAAGTAAAATGAACTTCTGTTTTCTCTGTTTCTAAATCGTCTTTAGCTATAATTTTATGCGTATAAGCATCTATTTTATTAAAAATCATTAGTGTTGGTTTATTTATACATTTAATTTCGGTTAGAATAGTATTGACTGATGTTATATGATCTTCAAAATTTTTATGTGAAATATCTACAACATGTAATAATAAGTCTGCTTCTCGAACCTCATCTAAAGTAGATTTAAATGATTCTACTAATTGTGTAGGTAGTTTTCTAATAAAACCAACGGTATCTGTCAATAAAAACGGAATGTTTTTAACCACTACCTTTCTAACTGTTGTGTCTAAAGTTGCAAATAATTTATTTTCTGCAAAAACAGCACTTTTACTAACTACATTCATTAATGTAGATTTGCCAACATTAGTATAACCTACAAGTGCAACTCGTACCATTTTACCTCTATTCTTACGCTGTATAGCCATTTGCTTATCAATAGTAGCTAATTTTTTGCGTAATAAAGTTATTTTTTCTCTAATGATACGTCTATCTGTTTCGATTTCAGTTTCTCCAGGCCCACGCATACCAATACCGCCTTTTTGTTTGTCTAAATGCGTCCATAATCTAGTTAATCTTGGTAATAGATATTGGCATTGTGCTAATTCTACTTGTGTTTTAGCATAAGAGGTTTGTGCTCTTTGGGCAAAAATATCTAATATTAAGTTGGTTCTGTCTAATACTTTACAGTCTAAAACTTTTTCTATATTTCTTAATTGTGAAGGGCTTAGCTCGTCATCAAAAATTACGGTACTAATTTGATGTGTTATAATATAATTTTCAATTTCTTCTAATTTACCTGTACCAATATATGTTTTTGTATTTGGCAAAGTCATTTTTTGAGTAAATCGTTTTATAACAACTCCGCCAGAGGTTAATGCTAAAAATGCTAGTTCATCTAGATATTCATTAGCCTTTTCTTCATTTTGATGTTGGGTTATAACACCAACTAAAATTACTTTTTCTAAACTATTTTCGCTTTCAATCATAATACAAAAGTAAAACCTTTCTGTTAATTTTAATCAAATCAAAAACGTTTTTGTTTTAATTTTTTTAAAATTGGATACTACTCACGAATCTAGTGGTTAATGTGTAAATGTTTCGTAACTATTTTTTTATAGAAAAGTATCTATTCGTTTTTTTATAGAAAAAATATCCAACCCAATTTTAGTATTCAATTCACTTGTTTTACCATGTTCTATAAAATTATCTGGAATACCAAGTCTTTTTAATTTTATATTTTGATAATTGTTTTCGTGTAAAAACTCTAAAATTGCAGTGCCTAAACCGCCAATAATTGTTGCCTCTTCAATAGTTATTATTTTATCAAAATTTTCACAAACTTGATGTAGTAACTTTTCGTCTAATGGTTTTACAAAAAGCATATTATAATGCGAAATTTTATCTAAATAATAGTCTTCTTCACAAATTTTAATAATTGTATTACCTATTGTCCCAATACTTAAGATGGCTACTTTATTACCAAAAGTAATCTGACTCCCTTTACCAATAGTTATTTTTTTATAAGGTGTTTTCCAATGTAAATTTTTGATATTATTTTTCATTCTCCCACGAGGGTAACGAATTGCAATGGGTTTGTCTAAACCAAGTTGTGCGGTGTATAATAAATTTCTTAGTTCTTCATAATTTAAAGGTGCCGTAATTATTAAATTTGGTATTAACCGTAAATAGGCTAAATCAAAAACACCATGATGCGTTGCGCCATCTTCACCAACAAGCCCTGCTCTATCTATACAAAAAATTACAGGTAGTTTTTGTAATGCAACATCATGAATTATTTGATCATAGGCACGTTGTAGAAAAGTAGAATAAATTACACAAAACGGAATAAACCCCTGCGTAGCCATACCTGCAGCCAAAGTTACTGCATGTTGTTCTGCAATACCAACGTCAAATGATCTGTCAGGAAAAGCTTTAATCATATATTTTAAAGAACTACCTGTTGGCATTGCTGGCGTGATACTTATTATTTTTTTATTTTTTTTAGCCAATTCTACTAAAGTTAAACCAAACACATCTTGAAATTTTAGTGGTAATTTTGTATCAAAACTTAGCATACGTTCTCCAGATATTTTATCAAATTTCCCTGGTGCATGGTAGATTGTAGGCTCTTGTTCTGCTTTTTTTAAACCTTTGCCTTTAATAGTAATTAAATGTAAAAATTTAGGGCCTTTTATTGTTTTTAATCTTTTTAATTCTGTTATAACAGCAAATATATTATGACCATCTATTGGTCCAAAATATGCAAAATTTAAGGCTTCAAAAATATTAAAATTACAATCCTTTTTATTTTTTTTAAGATTGCTTAAGTATTCTTTTAGAGCACCTACATTTGGGTCGATACCCATTTCATTATCATTTAGAATTATTAGCAAATTAGCACTAGTAACTCCTGCATGATTCAAACCTTCAAAAGCCATTCCGCTAGCAATACTTGCATCACCAATAACAGCAATATGATGTTTATCAAAATCACCTTTAAGTTGTGAAGCAATTGCCATTCCTAAAGCAGCAGAAATAGAGGTTGAAGAATGGCCAACACCAAAAGTATCGTAATTACTTTCATTTCTTTTCGGAAAGCCTGATATTCCGCCAAACTGTCTATTGGTATGAAATATATCTTTTCTACCAGTTAAAATTTTATGACCGTAGGCTTGGTGACCAACATCCCAAATTAGTAAATCACTAGGTGTATTAAAGACATAATGCAAAGCAATAGTAAGTTCTATAACACCTAAACTTGCACCTAAATGGCCTTCTTTTGTGGCAACAATATTTATAATAAATTCACGCAATTCTTTTGCAAGTTGTGGTAAATTATCTAGATGTAATTTTTTTAAATCTTGCGGACTATCAATATGTTGTAATAAATTGGTTTTCACAAAAGCGAAAATACAATTTTTAATTTCAATTTTGCTACTTAATCAAAAGGCAGGTTTTTCTTATATTTTGAAATTTTTTCTGCATTTGTAGATACAGAATCTAAATTTGGAATACCTCAAAATTTAAAAAAATTGAATATTAATCTGTAGCGGGGCTATAATTGCTTTTACTTTAAAAATAGTCTTAATAAATTCTATCCTTTATTTTTAAAATTTAACCCATTTTCTATTAAAAAGTAAGGCAGTAAAAACCTAGTAGTTTTTTTATTTTAAAGATATAAAAGAACTAACTTTGCTCATCGAAAATGAAGTTTAAATAATAAAGAAAATGTACAGAAGTCATAATAACGGAGAGTTAAGATTAACAAACAAAAATCAAGAAGTTACACTTTCTGGTTGGGTTCAAAAAACAAGAGATAAGGGGTTTTTAATTTGGATTGATTTACGTGATCGTTACGGAATTACACAACTTATTTTTGATGAAGAGCGTACAGATAAATTCGTTTTTAAAAATGCTAAAACTTTAGGACGTGAATTTGTAATTCAAATAACAGGTACAGTGATTGAGCGTGAGGCGAAAAATAAAAATATTCCGACAGGTGAAATAGAGATTTTAGTAACTAAATTAACAATTTTAAATAAATCAGAAATACCACCTTTTACTATTGAAGACGACACTGATGGTGGAGAAGATATCCGTATGAAATATCGTTACTTAGATATTAGACGCAATGCCGTACGTGAAAACTTAATTTTTAGACATAGGGTTTCAATGGAAGTAAGAAATTATTTATCAAAGGAAGGTTTTATAGATGTAGAGACTCCTTATTTGATTAAGTCAACTCCAGAGGGAGCTAGAGATTTTGTAGTTCCAAGCCGTATGAATGAAGGTCAATTTTATGCTTTACCACAATCACCACAGACCTTTAAACAATTGCTAATGGTTGGCGGAATAGATAAGTACTTTCAGATAGTAAAATGTTTTAGAGATGAAGATTTACGTGCCGATAGACAACCAGAATTTACACAAATTGATTGTGAAATGGCATTTGTAGAGCAAGAAGATATTTTAAATACTTTTGAAAATTTAATCATACATTTATTAAAAAAAATTAAAGGTGTTAAAGTAGAAAAATTCCCTAGAATGACTTATGACTATGTTATGAAAACCTATGGTAATGATAAACCAGATATTAGATTTGATATGAAATTTGGTAAATTAAATGAAGTTGTACAGCATAAAGATTTTGGTGTATTTAACGTAGCAGAACTAGTTGTTGGAATTGCTGTTCCTAGTGGAAATAAATTTTCTAGAAAAGAAATAGACCGTTTAATAAAGTGGCTAAAAAGACCACAAATAGGTGCTTTAGGTATGATTTATGTTCGTTGTAATGATGATGGAACTTATAAATCATCCGTAGATAAGTTTTACAATCAAGAAGATTTAGCAAAATGGGCAGAGATTACTAATGCCAAAAAAGGCGATTTAATTTGTGTGCTATCTGGAGATGCCAATAAAGTAAGAACACAACTTTCTGCTTTACGAATGGAGTTAGCAACGCAATTAGGTTTAAGAGACCCTAAAGTTTTTGCGCCACTTTGGGTAGTTGATTTTCCACTTTTAGAATGGAATGAGGAAACTAATCGTTTTCATGCTATGCATCACCCATTTACATCACCAAAATTAGAAGATATGGAACTCTTAAAAACAGAGCCTGCAAAAGTAAGAGCAAATGCTTATGATATGGTTTTAAATGGTAATGAAATTGGAGGAGGTTCAATACGTATTCACGATAAAAAAACCCAAGAAATGATGTTTGATTATCTAGGGTTTACTAAAGCAGAAGCAGAAGTACAATTTGGTTTTTTAATGAATGCCTTTACTTATGGCGCTCCTCCACATGGAGGTATAGCGTTTGGTCTAGATCGTTTAGTTGCTATTTTGGGAGGTCAAGAAACCATACGTGATTTTATTGCCTTTCCAAAAAATAATTCTGGTAGAGATGTAATGATTGACGCTCCTGCAAAAATTGATACTAAACAGTTAAAGGAATTACATCTAAAATTAGATTTGTAAAAAAAGAAACTAAAAGTTAACTTTTATCATTTTTAAGGCTTTTTTTACATCATTAGTTGGCATTTTGCAAGCATTATCTACACAAATAAAAATCATCGTATTATTTTCAGAAAAACGATTTACTAGTAAAGGCATTTTACTTTCTACTAAACTAGCTATAATGAGTTTGTTTGGTAAATAGTGCTTGTTAATTTCAATTAATTTTTCTTTTGCATTTTTACCCACAATAGCAATTTCGTAGTAATTACTAATAAAGTTAGTATATAAAACAAGCCAATTAGATGCTCCTGCACCGTATTGTATTGCTTTGTTTTTTACGTTATTAAGCATAGTTTTTGCTGTTGTTAGATAACTTCCGTTAGTATAATAATGCCCTAATTTAAATAAGTTTAATGCCATTATAGAATTAGATGAAGGTATTACATTGTCATCCGTATCCATTTTACGAGCGATTAAATTTTTTTCTAGGTTTGAAGTAAAAAAGAACATTCTAGATTTGTCATCAAAAAAGTGATCAAAACTATAATCAGTTAATTGTTTGGCTAATTTTAACCATTTTTCATCAAAGGTTACTTCATACAAACTGATAAAAGCATCTGCAACCGTTGCATAATCTTCTAAATATGCAGGGATATTACTTTTACCATTTTTATAATTTCTAAATAGACTGCCATTACCTTGTAATTGTTTTTTTGCTATAAAATTAGCATTTTTAAGTGCTATATCTAAAAAGTGTTGGTCGTTAAAAGCGGTATAAGCATTTATATAACCTTTTAACATCAAGGCGTTCCATGAAGTTAAGATTTTATCATCTAAACGTGGTCTTACTCTTTTTGTTCTTTCCTTTAAAAGTATTTTTTTCCAATTTTTGTCTTTTTTCAAGAGTGTTTTTACGGAAATATTTTGCTCTTCACAAAATTTTTCTTTAGAATGAATGCGTATTAAATTATAATTACCATGTTGCCATAATCCGTTTGCATTAATATTATAATAAGTTGCAAATAAATCAAAATCATCTTTTAATATTTTTTGAAGTTCTTCTTTTTTCCAAACATAAAAAGCACCTTCTTCTGGCTTTCCTTTAGGATTATCACTATCAGCATCAAGCGAAGAATAAAAAGCACCAACTTCGTTCATTAATTCACGCTCTATAAATTTAGTAGTTTCATAAACAGTTTCTTTATATAATTCATTTTTAGTTGCCATAAAGGCATTTGCGTATAAACTTACCATTTGTCCGTTATCATAAAGCATTTTTTCAAAGTGAGGAATATGCCAACGATTATCTACCGAGTAACGTGCAAAACCGCCACCAATTTGATCGTTAATTCCGCCTAAAGCCATTTTAGTTAAAGTTAAATTGACATAATCTAATATTTTTTTATCATTTGCCTGAACAGCATATCTCAATAAAAACTGAAAATTATTTGGCATTGGAAATTTTGGAGAACCAATACGTCCACCCATTTTTAAATCCATGTAATCATACCAATTAGCAATTACTTGTTTTAGTTCTTCTTTTGTAAAAATAGGTTTGTCGGCATTGTAATAAATTAAACCAGAATTTGATACACCTTCAGTCAAATTTTTTGCCTGTTCCTCTAATTTTTCTAGATTTTTTTCTTTTAGTTTAAGAATTTGTTTTAAAGTATTTATCCATTTATTTTTCTGAAAATAAGTTCCGCCCCAGACTGGTCTTCCATCTGACATTGCAATACAATTTAAGGGCCAACCACCACTACCTGTCATTAATTGTACAGCGTCCATATATATTTGATCAACATCTGGACGCTCTTCCCTATCTACTTTTATACAAATAAAATTAGCATTCATGATTTTAGCAACCTCTTCATCTTCAAAAGATTCATATTCCATTACATGACACCAATGACAAGCTGCATAACCAATTGAAATTAAAATTAACTTGCCTTCTTTTTTTGCTAAAGCTAAAGTCTCTTCATTCCATGCGTGCCAATTTATAGGGTTATGTGCATGTTGTAATAAATACGGGCTAGTTTCTTTAATTAAATCATTGGTATATTTAGGTTTGAGCATTTTTTGGGTTTTACTTACAACTTATAAAATGAATAATTATTGTTGTACTAATTCTGTAAATCGAAAAAGGTAATAAGAATTGATTTCTTACTAAATTTTTGTATTTATTTTCATAAAATGATATTACCCTATATTTTTTAGGGTCATTGTGCTAAAAAACAATAATTTTACTATTTTTGCCCTATAATTTCATGCAAACTTTAAAAATAAATTAAAAATGGCAATAATTAGATTTCACGCATTAAAAGAAACCTTTAACCGCAAACCTGTAAAGTTTAAAGAAAAAGGGAAACATTCAGAAAATTTTGGAAAAAATGTTTTTAATTTTGCTGCAATGCGACAAGCAATGACTAAAGAGGCATTTAAATCGGTGCAAGACGCAATTCTTCACGGTACAAAAATAGATCGTAAAGTCGCAGATCAAGTTTCGAGTGCAATGAAAAATTGGGCTTTAGCAAAAGGAGCAACACATTATACACATTGGTTTCAACCATTAACAGGTACAACTGCCGAGAAACATGATGCTTTTTTTGAGCCAATAGAAAATGGAGCTGCTATTGAAAAATTTGGAGGTGAACAATTAGTACAACAAGAACCAGATGCTTCATCTTTTCCAAATGGCGGAATAAGAAATACTTTTGAAGCAAGAGGCTATACAGCTTGGGACCCAACATCACCAGCATTTTTATATGAAACGACCTTGTGTATTCCAACTATTTTCGTATCGTACACAGGCGAGGCATTAGATTATAAAACGCCTCTTTTAAAAGCATTATACAGAATTGATGATGCAGCAACAGCAGTTTGTAAATATTTTGATAAAAATGTAAAAAAGACAATTTCAACTTTAGGTTGGGAGCAAGAGTATTTTTTAATAGATGATGCATTTGCAAAAGCAAGACCAGATATTATTTTAACTGGTAGAACTTTGGTAGGTCATTCTTCTGCAAAAGGACAGCAATTAGATGATCATTATTTTGGTTCAATTTCAGACAGGGTATTATCTTATATGCGTGATTTAGAAACGGAATGTATGTATTTAGGTATTCCTGTTAAAACTAGGCATAACGAAGTTGCGCCAAACCAGTTCGAATTAGCACCTGTTTTTGAAGAAACAAATCTTGCCGTTGACCATAATTCTTTATTGATGGATGTAATGGCAAAAGTAGCAAATCGCCATCATTTTAAAATATTATTTCATGAAAAACCATTTGCAGGCGTAAACGGTTCAGGTAAACATAACAATTGGAGTTTAGCTACAGACACAGGTGTAAACTTATTGAGTCCAGGAAAAACACCTATGAATAATTTACAGTTTTTAACCTTTTTTATAAATACTATAAAAGCAGTTCATGATCATGAGGAGTTGTTAAGAGCAGGTATTGCAACGGCAAGTAATGATCATAGATTAGGAGCAAACGAAGCGCCGCCAGCAATTATTTCAGTGTTTATTGGTAAGCAATTAACTAAAGTTTTACAAGATTTAAAAAAGGTGACTAAAGGCAAACTTTCACCTGAAGAGAAGACAGAGTTAAAATTAAATGTTGTTGGTAAAATACCTGAATTAATTTTAGATAATACAGATAGAAACAGAACCTCACCATTTGCTTTTACAGGTAACAAATTTGAATTTAGAGCTGTAGGTTCTACACAGAATTGCGCAAACCCAATGACAATCTTAAATACTATTGTAGCTAAACAGTTACAAGAATTTAAAATAGAAGTTGACACTTTAATAAAAGACAAGAACTTAAAAAAAGACGAAGCTATTTTTAATGTGTTAAGGGAATATATCAAAAAATCGGAACGCATTTTGTTTGAGGGAAATGGTTATTCTGCCGAATGGGAAAAAGAAGCAAAAAAACGAGGGTTAAGTAACAATAAAACTACACCAGAAGCATTAAAAGCAAAAATTTCTAAAAAAACGGTGCAATTATTTGAAGAAATGGAAGTAATGACCAAAGTAGAGTCTGAATCAAGGTATGAGATAGAGATTGAAGAATATACTATGCGTATTCAAATAGAAGGACGTGTTTTAGGAGATCTAGCAAGAAACCATATAATACCAACAGCCATAAAATACCAAACAGCATTAATTAAAAACGCACAAGGTTTAAAAGATATTTTTGGTAAAGATTTTAAGACTATTGCTAAAGAACAATTAGAACTAATTAAAAAAATATCTGATCATATTACGGGCATTAAATCAAAAACCAAAGCAATGATTAATGAACGCAAAAAGGCAAACAAAATTGACAATACAGAAAAGAAAGCAATGGCATATTGTAATAAAGTAAAACCTTATTTTGAAGAAATTAGATACCATTGCGATAAATTAGAAATTATGGTTGATGATGAAATTTGGCCTTTGTCTAAATACCGAGAGATGTTATTTACGAGATAATTTTGTGCCCTACAGGAATTTTGAGATGACTAATTATAACTTTTGCTGAAAGCCTTTTTTTAGCCATCCTTTTATTCCTCCGTTAAGGTTATATACTTTAAAACCCGCATCTTTTAATTTATTTGCTGCTTTCATACTTCTAGCGCCAGAGCGACAATATACATATACTGGTTTCGATTTACTTAATGATGTTACCTGTTGTAAAAAATCATCGTCATAGATATTAATATTTTTTGCTTTTGCTATATGACCTTCATTATATTCATCTGGTGTTCTAACGTCAAGTAGTTGTACGTCTTTACCATTAATTTCATTTTTAAAAGTTATTGTATTTATTTTAATAATTTCGGGCATTATTTTTTGCTTAATATGTGCCTCAGCGCTTTTATTTTGAACTTTTATTTCTTTAGTATTTTGAACTTCTTTTTTACAACTCACGAGTATACTCATAAATAATGTAACTGCTAATATTTTCTTCATTTATATAGTTTAGTTTAAAAACTAAATTAATCATATTTAAAAATGTTATGATTAATTTAGTAAAAAGTATTTTTTATTATAATAATGTTGTTGGACAAACGTAATTTGTTAATGGAGCGTTGGTTTCTTTTAAACTTTTAAACCCACCTCTAACATCGGTTACGTTTTCTACGCCATTTGCTTTAAAAATAGATGCTGAGATTAACGAACGATAACCACTTGCACAATGTAAATAGTATGCTTTGTTTATAGCTATTTCAGCAAAATTCACATTAATATAATCTAAAGGAAAATTGACTACTCCTACTACATGTTCAGATTGGTATTCTGAATCTTTTCTTACATCTATAGGGTTTTCTATTTTTCCAACGGCTAATGCGTTTGCAAACTCTTGTGCTGATATTGAACTTATTTTAGATATTTCGTTGCCTGCTTTTTTCCACGCTTCCATACCACCATCTAAATACCCAATGGTATTATCATAACCAACTCTTGAAAAACGGGTTACAACTTCTTCTTCTCTACCTTTATCGGCAATAAAAATAATTTTTTGTTGAATGTTAGTAATTAAAGCGCCAACCCAAGGAGAAAAACTGCCATCTATACCAATAAACCAAGCATTTGGAACTGTTCCTTGTTCTGTATATGCTTCTTTTGAACGTGTATCGATAACTAAAATATCTTTTTGTTCACTCATTTCTTTAAATGTAGCAACGTCTATGGCTGTAGTTCCTTTTTCTAAAATAGTATCAATACTTGTATTGATTGACTTATTCATTTTAGCATTATTTGGAAAATATTGTGGTGGCGTTTTTAAACCTGTGATAACTTCAGTGATAAACTCATCTCTAGTCATATTTGCACGTAAGGCATAATTTGTTTTCTTTTGATTACCTAAAGTATCCGAAGTTTCTGAACTCATATTTTTACCACAAGCAGAACCAGCACCATGATTTGGATATACAATAATATCATCGGGTAAAGTCATTATTTTATTACGTAAAGAATCGAATAAGAAACCTGCTAAATCTTCTTCGGTAATACTACCAGACTTTATGGCTAAATCAGGGCGACCAACATCATCAATAAATAAAGCGTCACCTGAAAATAAATAAGGTGTATTTCCTTTCTCATCAATTAACAGTAAAGAAATAGATTCCATAGTATGACCTGGTGTGTGTAATATTTTAAGATTAATATTCCCTAAAGAAAATAGTTCTTCATCTGTACCAACATGTATATCATATTCTGCAGTAGCCCCTGGACCAAAAATTATTTTTGCTCCTGTTTTTTGTGCTAAGTCATATTGACCAGAAACAAAATCAGCATGAAAATGTGTTAAAAATATGTACTTAATTTTTGCATTATCTGCTGTTGCCATATCAATATATGGTTGTGTTTCTCTCAATGGATCAATAATTGCAACTTCTCCATTTGACTCAATATAGTAAGCCATTTCGGCTAAACATTCTGTAAATAATTGTTTTACTTTCATAATTTATTTGATTTTAGTTTATATTCTTTTTAGGATTAATTTGTCGTTCAAAGGTATAATAAATTACTGTTCTTATTGTAACTGTTGTTACTTTGATATTAATTAGATTGTTCAATAAATTTATTAAATTTCTTTTCTATTAGTAGATTATTGCATTGGTGTTCGTAAGAATCTACGGCTTCTTGGATACTCATAAAGTAATGATTAAAGTTAATTTTATCTATAATGCCTCCTTTTTTCATAGCATCTCTAACTGGACCTTTTATTCCAGAAAATACAATTTTTATACCTTTATGTTGGTATAAATCGATAACTTCTTTTAAGGTATGTACGCCAGAACTATCTAGATTATTCATACCTTCACCATCAATAATAATTAATTTTAATTTATTTCCTTTTTCAACAACTAGTTCTTCTAATTTATCTTTAAAAAATGTAGTATTTGCAAAATACAATTGTGCATCAAACCGCATAATTAAAATATCTTCTTTCAAGGTAATTTCATTACCAAAGCGAGCTATATTTCTATAAAAATGCGTTCCATGAATGTTTGCTAAAATGGCTACGTGAGGTCTTGTAGTTTTGAAGATTACAATTACTAAAGATAAAATCACACCTAAACCTATTCCTTTTTCAATACCGATAGTTAGTGTTGCAAAAAAGGTGATTAGTAATAAAAAAAAGTCAGTTTTATTACTTTTCCATAAATGAATTACTTCTTTGTAATCTATTAACCCAAAAACAGCAACCATAATAACAGATGCCAAAATGGCTTTTGGTAAATTATAAAAAAAGGGGGTTAAAAATAATAATGTAATTATAATTAAGAGTGCACTAATAATCGATGATAAACCTGTTTTTGCTCCAGCTTTATTATTTATTGCAGTTCTTGAAAACCCGCCTGTTGTAGGGTATGATTGAAAAAAAGAGCCAACTATATTTGATAAGCCTAAGCCTATTAATTCTTGATTTGGCAAGACTTTATAATCTCTATGCTTAGATTGTATCGCTTTTGCAACTGCAATACTCTCCATAAAACTAACCAATGCAATGGTTAAAGCCATGGGTAATAAACTGTACATTAAGGTTGTATTTAAATTAGGTATTTCAAAAATTGGTAGTAGGTTAGGAATATCACCAATAATTATAATGGCATTTTTTCCTTTATCTAAATCTAGAAAAGTAACTGCAAGTACTCCAAAAATTACAGCAAACAGTTGAGTAGGTAGTGATTTTTTTATTTTTTTGATTCCAATAATAATTAGTATGCCTATTATGCCAATTGCAAAAGCAATCCAATTTATTTCATTAAATTTATCATAAGTATTCATCAATATTTTATTAATATGATGTGATCTAGGTATTTTAACACCCAATAAATTTTGTAATTGACTTAAGCCAATAATTATAGCCGTTGCAGAAGTAAACCCACTAATCACTGGATGTGAAAGAAAATTAACTAAAAAACCTAATCTAAAAACACCTAGTAAAAATTGAATTGCACCAACTAAAAAAGCCAATAAAATAGCATACATGATATACTGTTCGATAGAAAGCCCAGTAAAAGAACCTATTGTAGTTGCAGTTAATAAAGAAACTATAGCAACTGGACCAACAGCTAATTGTCTAGAAGTACCAAAAATAGCATAAATTATTAATGGGGTTATAGATGCATATAGACCATAAACTGCTGGTAATCCTGCAATAATTGCATAAGCAATACCTTGTGGAACTAACATTACCCCAACAGTTAAACCTGCTTCTATATCACCTTTAAACCAATCTTTTTTATAGTTTGGTAACCAATTTAATATTGGTAAAATATTTTTGAGTTTCATATATAAAAATTAGTACTAATTATTTTATGAATTGCAAAGATAGTAATGCTAATATTTTTTTATGTAATTAGAGTTACTAATTGAAAAATTTAATTACATTCTTTAAAAGCTCTAACTTTACATGGTGTTTTTATCTTTTTATGAATTTCCTTAATTGCTTCTTTTTTATTTGTAAAAAAAATATGATGTCCCATTTTTTTTATAAATCCACCTTTTATAAGCACATCTTGACTTATTACTTTTAAACCAGTAATGTAAATTCCTTTTCGGTTTTTTTGCCATTTAATAATTTCGTGTGTAAACCATTCTGCTGCACCTAAATCAATAAAATTTATTCCATTTGCAACAATTAAAATATGTTGTACTTTGTTTTGTTTGTAGGCATTGGTAAAAAAAGCAGAAATTTTTTCAATAGAGCCAAAATATAGAGAGCCATCAATTCTAATAATTTTTAAACTACTACATTCCACAGCATCTTTATCTCTTATTTTGTTAATTAATCTATTTTTGTTATCTACTGCTAAAGTAGCAATATTTGGTTTAGAAGTTCGCTCCATATAGAAAAAGAAAGATGTAATAATTCCTGCTAATAAAGCGAATTCTAAATCAAAAAATAAAGTTCCGACTAAGGTAATTACTAAAACAATTAATTCTTTACCACTACTTTCCCATACTTTTTTTATTTGATGAAAATCGATTAGATTGTAGCCAACTAATAAAATAATACCACCCATTGTAGCCTTTGGCAAATAAGATGCATATTTGGCAAAAAGTAATAAGGCTACCATTAAAAATAGAGAGGCAAGGATAGCGGCCATTGGTGTTTTTGCACCTACTTGATAATTAACACCTGAGCGTGTAAATGAACCTGATCCTGCATAACTAGAAAAAAAACTAGCAATTAAGTTGGATAATCCTTGACCAATAAATTCTTGATTACCATCAATTTTTTGATGTGTATTTAAGGCTATTGATCTACCTATTGCAGTGGCTTCAATCAAACCTAATAAAGCTAAAATCATTGCGCCAGAACTCAATAATTGAACATTTTCAAAATTTAAATCTGGTATTCTAAATGGAGGTAAATTAGATGGTATTTTTCCAACAGTTTCAATTCCGTTTGCATCGCCTCCGAGAAAAATAGCCAGTAAACTTCCTAAAAGCATTGCAATTAATAAGTAATAACGAGATAATGGTTTTATCAAAAGTTTAATGATTAATGCAATAACTAATGTACTTATAGCAATTCCAAAAACATACCAATTTGTTTCTGAAAAATGTTTAATGATATAAGTAATGATATCTAAAATGGTATATCCTTGTGGTACTTTTATACCAAAAATATGTTGCATTTGTTTAAATGCAATTAAGATACCTGCTCCAGCTGTAAATCCAATTATTACAGAATGTGAAACAAAGTTTACTAATTTTCCCATTTGTAGTAAACCCATAGCAAATTGAAATAAGCCTGTTAAAAATGTTAAAACCAATGCCATTGAGATAAATGCTGGTAAATCGGTTTCTGGATTTAAGTTTAATTTTACTAAAGTCGAATAAACTACAATTGAAATTGCTGTTGTTGGACCAGAAATTAAATGATAGGAAGAGCCAAATAATGCTGCAATAATAGGTGTTATCATTGCTGTGTAAAATCCGTAAATTGGTGGCAAACCAGCAATCATTGCAAATGCTACTGCTTGTGGAATTACGATTATTGTCCCTGTAATTCCTGCAATAAGATCATCTTTTATAGATTTTTTTGCTAAAGGCAGCCATATTAAGAATGGAAATATTTTATTTATCATTATTATATTGAATTATAAGTAGCCAAAACAAGTGTTTTATGAGTGTTTCTGGCTACTTATAAATACATTTTTTATGTTGTTTTATTAAATAAATCATCTATAACTATCTGATTTTGTACATACTGTAAACTATATTGATTTTGCTTAACACCATAAGTCGTAATCATTGTTATAAAAATATTTTTTTTGGTTTTAGTTTTAATTTTAAAAGTATTTACTTTATTTCTTAATATGTTTGCATAGGATTTACTAATTAAAAACTTGTCATTATAAAATTTAATTTCACATAAATTAATAATATTATCTGCTCTGTCTATTAATAAGTCTATTTGTGCTCCTTGATGTTTATTCTTTTCTACCCAACTTCCAGAAATTGTATGTATTCCAGCTATTTTTAATCCGACTCTAATTTGATTAATATGTTTTAAACAAATTGTTTCAAAACTAAATCCTGACCAAATTTTATATGAATTTTGGTTATAAATAGCTTGCCAATTCTCTTTAGAATTTTCATTAGAATTTTTAATGAATTTAAGATAAAATAAGGTGTATTCATCTGTAAGGCGAAATAACGATTGCCTTTTACCATCAAATGGTATTTGCTTTTGAATAAAACCAGACTCCATTAATTCTTCTAAAGTTTTAGTAACTGTTCCTCCAGATTTAATTTTACTTTTTACTACAATTTCTTTTCTACTTAAACCCGATCTAACTTTTGATAAAATAGTAATTATAGAAATATGATTAGTTGCAAATTTAAATAAGGAATAAAAAATATTTTCAAACTCTGTTCTTAAAAATCCATCTTTTAAAAAGCATAAACGGTTAATAATTGTAACAACACTTTCTCCAGGTTTAATTCTTTCTAAATAATGAGGAATGCCACCCATACACATATAAATTTGTAAAATGTCATACCTACTTAGAATTACATTATTTCTCTTTAATAGCTGTTCAGTTTCAAAAAGGTTAAACGGTTGTAAATTTATTTTTTCGGTTATTCTATTATGTAAACCTCCTTTGCTTTTTATTATATTTTTAATCATGTATGATGCTGCAGAACCACAAATTACAACAACTAAATCTTCTCTGTTACTAACAAAATTATTCCAAAAATTATCAAAGGCAGTCAAAAAATTAGATTTTCTACTATCTAACCATGGAAATTCATCAATAAAAATAACTTTCTTTTTTTTTAATTTATTCTTTTCAATAAATACCTGTAATTGATAAAATGCTTCTAACCAACTTGTGGGTTTTTTATTGTTATTTTTTTTTTGAGATAAAAGAATATGAAAATTTTCTAATTGTATTTTTAAACTTGCATTTATTAAACCAGAAAAAGAAAAAATAATATGATTTTTATAAACTTGATTTATTAAAAAAGTTTTTCCAACTCTACGTCTTCCGTAAACAGCAATTAATTCTGATTTATTTGAATTTAAAGCATTGATTAACAGTTCTTGTTCATATATTCTGCCAATTAATTTATTCATAAAAAATATTTTATAAGTAGCCAAATATACAATAAAAATACTTGATTTGGCTACTTATAAAAATTTTGTTATTTAATTTTTTAACATAGCCGTTACTTATTATCTAAAATTATAGCTACCATTCTTAATTCTCCGTAAGAAAATTTATCATCAATTTTATTTTTTAATTCTGAAAAACCATCATATTTAATAGTTTTCATTATTTTTTTTAATTCTAAATATTTTTCTTTGGGTATTAATTCGGTAATTTTTATGTCGCCAGTTTTAATATAGTTTGACAAATGTCCTTCAATTGTTGTTTTTGTAAAACCTCTTTCTTTAGCAATTTCTTCTACAGTTTTACCACTTTTAAACAAATTAAAAGAGTGTTTTTTTGTAGTAATACTTTTAGGTTTTGTATCTATGCTCTCGGGTTTGTTTATGTAAACTTCTTCTTTTGGTGTGGTTTTATTTTCTAGTACATATTTATTAATAATTTCAAGAATTTTATCACCATATTTTTTTACTCTAATTTTTCCCATACCATTAATTTTTTTTAATTCAATTGGGGTCTTTGGAAAATAGGCACACATTTCAAATAAAGAAATTTGCGTGAAAATTTGAAATGGTGGACAATTATCTATATTAGATAATTCTAATCGTAAAATTCTTAATTGTTCAAACAATACAGGATGATCTGTATCAACCACATCTACTCTGACTTTACCTTTCTTTTTAGAGGTTATTATTTCTGATTCTTCTAAAACTGCTTTTGCTTTAATTTCTAAAAATTTAGAAGTGCTAAAATTTTTAGATAAACCCCAAAGGCATGCTAATTTTAATTTTAATAAAGTTTCTAAATTATCTAATTGCTTGGTAAAATCTTTTTTTACAGTTTTATTATCGGTCAAAAAAGTTATAGCATTTAATGGTTTTTTAATATGTTCTAAAGTGTACTCTATAAAATAATTAATTCCTTTATAAATACGTTCTTGCACATTTTTATCTTCTTCTGGATTTTCTACATTTTCACTCAATTTCACCAACTGACTTTTAAATGTACTACTAACTTGCATTAATTTTACAATTCCAATATCCTTTATTTGATTTAGGGGTTTAATAATATTACCTTTAAGACTAGTTTTATTTTCGTAATAAATATTGGTTAACCTTTGTATTGGATATAAAAAAGATTGATAACTAAATAAATCTTCTATCAAATTTAATTGATATATTTTTTTTGATTTATTTAAATCTTGTTTGTTTGGCAAGTTTTCTTCAACTTTATTTGTAAATTTTATTACTCTATTGTCATTTATTATTGCATTGTTTGTAATTTTAGTTTTAAGAATGATGCCTTCTAAAGTTTTACAACGACTTAAGGCAACATAAGTTTGTCCGTGAGCAAAAGATGCTTCGGCATCTATAATTGCTTTTTCAAATGTTAAACCTTGACTTTTATGTATAGTTATTGCCCAAGCTAATCTTAATGGAATTTGTGAAAAAGAACCTGCAATATCTTCTTTAATTTCTTTAGTATCCTGATTTATAGAATAAGTAATGTTTTTCCAAATTTCTGATGTTGTATCTATAATATTAGCATCTTCTAAACACTTTACACCAACTGAATCATTTTTTAAATAGGTAATTATGCCTATTTTACCGTTGTAATATCGTTTTTCTAGAGCACTATCATTTTTAATAAACATGACTTGAGAGCCTACTTTTAGTTTTAACTTTTCATGGGTAGGGTAGGCATATTCATTAAATTTACCTTTTATTGTTGCTTTATAAACCTTATCGTTAACATCTAATTTGTTTAATTCAAAATCATTGATTGTGTTGGCTCTGTTATTATGCGTTGTTAAGGTTATATAACCATCTTCTTTTTTAGGTGAAAATTTAGGTTGATAACGTTCATTTAATTTATTTGCTGCTGTAACTGATAGTCTATCATTCCTAATTTCATTTAAAATATTAATAAATTCTTGATTGTCTTGTCTATAAATATGCTTGAGTTCAATGCCAATAGTATTTGCTTTTTTATAGGTAATACTACTAAAAAAGTATGGTGTTTCGTAGTGTGGACTTAACAAATCCCATTCGTAAGGTTTTACAACTGGAGATAGTTGTTGCAAATCGCCTATCATTAAAACTTGTACGCCACCAAAAACTTTATTCCGATTTTTATAACGTCTTAAAACTTGGTCTACCCCATCTAATAAATCAGCACGTACCATACTAATTTCATCAATAATTAATAAATCCAAAGACCTAATAATATCAATTTTAACTTTTCCAAACCTAAATTTAGATTTTTTTCCTTGTACTCCAGGAACAATTGGACCAAATGGCATCTGAAAAAAGGAATGAATGGTAACACCTTTTGCATTAATTGCTGCAACTCCTGTTGGAGCAACAACAACTAAACGTTTATTGGATTCTGTTTTTATTTTATGAAGAAAAGTTGTTTTACCAGTACCTGCTTTTCCTGTAAGAAAAATATTTCTATCCGTTTTTTCTACAAAGTTTAAAGCTAATTCTAATTCTGGGTTAGTTATATCTTCTTTCATAAATGTAAAATCGTTACTGGTTTGGGATTTTTATTCTGTAAATCTCTTGCGGATAAAAATTTATAATCTGTTTATCTTGTTTGCTTTAGAACTTTTAAAATTTTATTTTGTTTTTTCAAAAAATTCTTTCAATGCAACAAAATCATATGGTTTTGCTATGATTTTTTTATCACTATCTAATATAAAATATGCTGGAGTTCCTGTAACACCATAGTCTCGTACATATGTATTATCCCATTTATTATCTGTTTTACTTAATCCAAGTATATGAGTCATGTTTTCTAACTCAAAAGTTTCTTCTTTCCAGCCTGCTTTAGAATTAGTATCTTCAATGCCAATAGCAATTGTTTTTATATTTTTATTTGTTTTAAAGAATTCATTAAGTTTTGGTATCTCTTTTAAACAATGAGCGCAAGTAGAACCCCAAAAGAGAACCACGTAATATTCCGACTTTTCTAAAGTTTCTAAATTGTATGGTTTACCAAATACATCCCATTCAATATTTGGCGCAGGTTGACCAATGGCTGTTTTAAATAAACCATTGATTGTTTCTTTAAATTTAAGATCTTGTAATGCTATTGGTAATTTACTAAAATGATTTTTAAAAATATAATCGGTTATTTCTTTATTTTCTTGTTGTGCAAATAAATATAATAAAGATTGTATTATATCACTTTTAAGTTTATTAGATTCTATCTTATCTAAGGAAGTTGTAATTGCTTTTTTACGTAATTTTATTTGTTCATCGCGATCTTTAGAATTAGTTAGATAAAGAACAAAGTCCATTACTTTATCAATTAATAGGGAAGATTTTATAAGCGCACCATTATTAAAATCAATATTATCAAAATAATGAAATTTTAGATTTTCTAGATAAGCATCTGTATCTTTTATTAAATCTTCATTATAATGTCTTTTATTGGCATTTATAAAATTATAAACCAACATGCCTTTTGATTTCTTGCTAAAAATATTTTGCGTTGTATTTATTTTTATTAATTCGTCTATATAAATTTTATGTAGTATTTTTTCTTCATCAATATCTTTTGTTTGAAAATACTTAACTTGAACGGAATCTAATTTATTTTGAATTACGGAAACTTCATCTATATATGTTTGATATAATTTATTTTCATTAGAGGTGTTGAATTTCACTAAATCATTAGGGTAATCAGGGTGAAATTCAAAATCAATATTTTCGTTATTGTAAAGAAAATCAATAAATAAATTTTTATTTACATCATATTCTAAACGATACATACCTGGTTTTGCATCTTTAGGAATTACTAATTTAAATTCACCATTAGTAATTACAGTATTAGTAATATATTTTTTATTAATCGTATTTAATTGATTTAAAATGATATATGAATAATTTTTTGTAGGTTTCATTTTGCCACGAATGGTGTCTTGTGCATTTGCTGTAAACGAAACTAAAACAATAATTAGTAGTATTTTTTTATACATAGGGTGTTGATTTTACTTTAAATTTTCAAGAATCATACCAAAATAATATTTTATTTAAGTATTTGATTGTAAAAATAAGAAATTATAAATATATATTTGTTTATAGTTAGGTTAATTTTTTGTTACAAAATCAATTCATTTACTTAATTTTGTCGAATAGCTGTTATAAATAAAGAAAAAATGTTAGATATAAAAAAAATAAGAAGAGATTTTCCTATTTTAAGTCAAAAAGTGAATGGTAAACCATTAGTTTATTTTGACAATGCAGCAACAAGTCAAAAACCTAAAGTAGTTATTGATGCAATTAGTGCTTATTATCAAGAAATTAATTCTAATATTCATAGAGGTGTGCATACTTTGAGTCAGTTAGCAACAGATGCTTATGAAGAAACTCGAAATAAAATTCAAAAACAATATAACGCAAAATACAATCATGAAATTATTTTTACTAGAGGTACAACCGAAAGTATAAATTTAATTGCAAGTAGTTTTACATCTTTGTTAAAAAAAGAGGATGAGATTATTATTTCAGCATTAGAGCATCATTCTAATATTGTGCCTTGGCAGATGTTGTGCAAAAGAACAGGAGCGAAGTTAAAAGTAATTCCTATTAATAAAAAAGGCGAATTAATTATTACAGAATTTGATAAGTTATTAAATAATAAAACCAAAATTGTTGCGGTTAGTCATATCTCTAATTCTTTGGGTACTATTAACCCTATTAAAAACATTATTGATAAAGCACATCAATTTAATGCCGTAGTTTTAATTGATGGTGCACAAGCAACACCACATATACAAGTTGATTTTCAGGCTTTAGATTGTGATTTTTACTGTGCTTCAAGTCATAAAATGTATGGTCCAACTGGTATTGGTTTTCTTTATGGAAAAGAACGGTGGTTAAATAAATTAGCACCTTATCACGGAGGAGGGGAAATGATTAAAGAAGTTACCTTTGAGAGAACAACCTATGCTGATTTACCACATAAATTTGAAGCAGGAACACCAAATATCGAAGCAGGAATTGTTTTTGGAACTGCAATAGATTATATAAATGAAATTGGTATTGAAAATATTGCCAGTTACGAAAATGAATTGCTGCAGTATGCTACGGAAAAACTACTTAAGATTGAGGGTTTAAAAATTTATGGTACAGCAACAAAAAAGGCATGTGTAATTTCTTTTAATATTGGTAAAATTCATCCATTTGATATTGGAAGTATTGTAGATAAATTAGGCTTTGCAGTACGGACTGGTCACCATTGTACACAACCAATTATGCAGTTTTTTAATATTCCTGGTACTATTAGGGCATCGTTTTCTTTTTATAATACGAAAGAAGAGATTACTAGTTTTGTAGAAGCTCTGGAGCGTGCTAAAGTTATGTTGCGTTGATTTTTATTAAATAAATATGTCAGGTTAACCTTTACACTTGTAGCATTTTCCAAAGTTTATCTTTAAGTTCTGTAATACCTTGTTGAGCAATTGAAGAAATAAACAGATACGGAATGTCTTTTGGTAATTCTTTTTCTATTTCTTCTTTTAATTCATCATCTAACATATCTGATTTAGAAATGGCTAATAAGCGTTGCTTGTCTATTAATTCTGGATTATGTTTTCGCAATTCATTTAATAATATTTCATATTCATTTTGAATGTCATCACTATCAGCAGGAATCATAAAAAGCAATGTAGAATTACGTTCTATATGACGTAAAAAACGATGACCAAGACCTTTTCCTTCAGCTGCGCCTTCAATAATACCTGGAATGTCAGCCATTACAAAAGATCTAAAATCACGATATTTCACAATGCCTAAATTCGGTTTTAAAGTGGTAAACGCATAATCAGCAATTTTTGGTTTTGCGGAAGTAATTGTAGCGAGTAATGTTGATTTACCTGCATTTGGAAAGCCAACTAAACCAACATCTGCTAGAATTTTTAATTCTAATTGAAACCATCCTTCTAGACCATCTACTCCAGGTTGTGCATATCTTGGTGTTTGGTTTGTAGGAGATTTAAAATGCCAATTACCACGACCGCCTTTACCACCTTTTAATAAAATAATTTCTTGTTTGTCTTCAGTTATTTCAAATAGTTTTTTTTGTGTTTCTCCATCACGTATAATTGTACCTAATGGTACATTTATAAAAATGTCTTTTCCATCTTTACCTGTAGACCTGCTTTTACTTCCTCCATGACCTTCGGTTGCTCTAAAATGTTTCTTAAATTTTAGATGAAATAGTGTCCACATTTCTTTATTTGCTCTAATGATAATATGACCACCACGACCACCATCTCCACCGTCAGGTCCTCCTTTGGTAATATATTTTTCGCGATGTAAATGTACAGAGCCTTTACCGCCGTTACCAGAAGACGCAAATATTTTTATGTAATCTACAAAATTTCCTTCAGTCATTTCTGTTCTCTATTTATTAAATCGTTTTTATGTAAGTTAGTTAAAAAAACTTATAAAGTATCAAAAATTTGACATAGTCTTTCTGTAATTTTTTCAATTGTACCTACGCCATTTGCACCAAAATACTTGTTTTGATTTTGGTAATAATTTTTTAAAACGGATGTTTTATTTTTGTATTCATTAAAACGATTTCTTATTTTAGATTCGTCTTGATCATCTAGTCTTCCGCTAGTTTCTCCTCTTTTTAGGAGTCTTTTTACTAATAAATCTTCTTCTACTTCAAGTGCAACCATTCCGTTTATGGTTTCTCCTTTTTCTGCTAAAAAGTTATCTAATGCTTTTGCTTGTAATTCTGTTCTAGGAAAACCATCAAAAATAAAACCTTTAGCGTCTGTATTTTTATCTACTTCTGCTTTAAGCATATTTATAGTTATTTCGTCTGGTACTAAATTGCCTTTATCCATAAAAGATTTTGCTAGTAAGCCTAATTCAGTACTGTTTTTAATGTTATATCTAAATACATCACCTGTCGAAATATGAATTAAACCATATATATCTTTTAAGATAGTTGCTTGTGTTCCTTTTCCTGATCCAGGAGGTCCAAATAATACAATATTTGTCATTTTTCTTGTTGTTAATTGATAAATAGAATCTAAATTTCTTCCTAACCCGTTGTAATCTAATCCGTAACCTACAATGAATTTATCTGGTATGGATTTACCTATGTAGTCTATTGGTAAGCCTTTACGAAATACATTTGGTTTAAAGAACAGGGTTACAATTTTTAATTGTTTTAGTTTTTTGTTTCTGAAAATTTCATAGATTTCGACAAGTGTATTTCCAGTATCTATGATATCTTCTAATATGATTACTGTTCTACCTTCTAAGTTTTCATTTATACCAACAAGTTTTCTTACTTCGCCTGTTGATGTCGTTCCTTTATAAGATGTAAATTTTACAAAACTTATTTCACATTGGTCTTTATAGGCTCTAATAAAATCTGCTACAAACATGAAAGAACCGTTTAAAATACCAATAAATAAAGGGACTTCCTTTTTACCTAAGTCCAATGCAACTTGTTGTGCTAAAAGTGATACATACTTAGCAATTTTCTTTCTGCTTTTGTATGGTTTAAAATATTTATCGTGTATTTTTAGGATACTCATTTCTGTAATCTATTTTTTTTATTTTTAAGCAAAAAACCTTCCAAAATAAATATTTTGAAAGGTTTAGTTTATATCATAAGTTATAATTATTCTACTTCTTTTAACTTTTTATTTTTTCCTTTCATGATAAAATCATACATGATAGGTGTTGCAATAAATAAAGAGGAATACGTACCTACAATAACACCGATAATCATTGCAAACATAAATCCTTTTATAGAATCACCACCAAAAATAAAAATGGCTAATAGCGTAACTAATGTTGTTAATGAGGTGTTTATTGTTCTGCCTAAAGTACTACTTAGTGCTTTGTTTACAACATCTTTATAATTCCAATTTTCATGGTTATTTGCAAATTCTCTAATTCTATCAAAAATTACCACCGTGTCATTTAAAGAGTAACCTACAACGGTTAATATTGCAGCAATAAATGCTTGGTTAATTTCTTCGAAAGGTAAGAATTTTTGTAATAGTGAAAAAATACCTAATACAATTAACACATCATGAAAAACTGCAATAACTGCGCCTAAACTAAATTGCCATTTTCTAAATCGTAATAAAATATATAAGAAAACGATAAGTAATGAACCAAAAACTGCCCATACTGCCGCTTGTTTAATATCATCTGCAATTGTTGGTCCAACCATTTCTGTCCGCATTAATCCAATATCATTTTTAGTTGCAGAAATTTTAAACTCATCATAAGTCATATTTTTTGGTAAAAATGATTTAAGATTAGTTAATAGTAAAGATTGTATTACACTATCAATTTTTTTACTAGTGTTTTCAACTTCGTATTTTGTTGTAATTTTTAGTTGATTTTTACCTCCATAAGTTTTTACTTCTGGTGTAGTGCCAAAAGCACCTTTTAATGAAGTTGCTACTTCGGTAGGATCAACGTCTTTATCGAATTTAATGGTATAAGTTCTGCCTCCCGAGAAATCAACCCCATAATTTAGACCTTGTGTAGTTAAGGATACTAAACCTAAGATTAGTAAAATACCAGAAACTATTCCAGCAATTTTACGTTTCTTTAAAAAATCTATGTTAATGTTTTTAAACCAATTTTTAGTAATATTGGTGTTAAAGGTCATTGTTCTTCCATTATTTACAAACCATTCAATAAGTAATCTTGAAATATAAATTGCTGAAAATAATGAGGTTAAAATACCAATAATCAAAGTTGTAGCGAATCCTTTAACAGGGCCAGAACCAAAAGCAAACAATACAATACCAGTTAATAAGGTAGTAATATTTGCATCTAAAATAGATGATAAAGAGCCTTTATAACCTGTATTAATTGCTTCCTTGAGAGTTTTTCCTCCGTTTAATTCTTCTTTAATTCTTTCGTAAATAAGTACATTAGCATCTACTGCCATACCAATAGTAAGTACAATACCTGCAATACCTGGTAAGGTTAATACAGCTCCAAATGCTGCTAAAACACCAAAGACAAATAACATATTTATTATTAATGTTATATTTGTAAAGATACCCGCTTTTCCATAGTAAAACAGCATCCATAGTAAAATTAATATAATACCAATTATAAAAGATTTATAACCACTATCAATTGCTTTTTGTCCTAAGGAAGGACCTACAATTTCGGATTGAATTATATGTGCAGATGCTGGTAATTTACCAGACTGTAATGCATTGGCGACATCTTGTGCTTCTTCAATAGTGAAATTACCAGTAATTTGCGTAGAACCACCTTTAATAACACCCTGTACTGTTGGCGCTGAATAAACAATATCATCTAAAACAACAGCAACAGGTCGGTTAAGGTTTTTTTCAGTCATTTTTGCCCATTTTTTTGAGGCACCGCTTTTCATTGTCATTGAAATTAATGGGTTAGAACCAAAAGATTCAAAATCTTGCCTTGCGCTTTTAATAACATCACCATGTATTGGTGCTTCATTTTTACGATTACCTTTTATAGCATATAAGCGTATTGTGTCGCTATTTTTTCTAGGATTATCCCATAGAAATTTAGCATTTTTTAATGTTGAAGGCAATAATGTTCTTACTTCTTTTCTGTTTAAGTACTCATTTATTTTTTCTTTATTTGCTATTGTAGCAACACCTAAAATTGCATAAGGACTGTTTGGGTAAGGTGTAAAAATAGAACCTAGAGGATTGTTTACAGTTAAACTGTCTTTTGTATCTCCTTCCAATAATTTTTCAACATCTGTTTTTGTAGTATCTATTTCTTTTATAGTTTCTTCTATAGGCTTAATAATGGTTGCTAATTTTTGATTAGCAACGTTGAAAAAATCACCTAATTCTTGTGAGGTAAACACTTCCCAAAATTGTAATTCTGCTTTTCTTGTAATAATATCTTTAACACGATCTATATCTTTTGCTCCAGGCAATTCTATTAAAATTCTACCTGTACTACCAATACGTTGAATATTTGGTTGTGTAACACCAAATTGGTCAATACGATTACGTAAAACTTTAAAAGCGGTTAAAATAGAAGCGTCTACTTGTCTTTTTAAAATTTTAGTAGCATCTTGATCAGATGTTTCTCGAGTAATTTCTGAACCTAGTTTGCCAAAAATAGAAGGGTGACCTAACTTTATTTTACCCGCACTTATTTCTTTAAAAGCATTGACAAATAAATCCAAGTAAGGGGTACTCGTATTCTTCTGCATTTCACTTGCTTTGTCAAGTGCTTTATTAAATTCTTTATTTTTAGAGTCGTTTGATAGACCTTTCAATATTTCTCTTACCGAAATTTCTAAAGTAGCATTAATACCTCCTTTGAGGTCTAGACCCAAATTCATGGCTCTATCTTTTACATCTTTATAAGTAAAGTCATTAGTTATATAATTTATTTTTATAGAGTCTAAGTATGCTTTTTCTTTAAGTATATCTCCGTTTGCATGAATAGCGGCCTTTTTTTCAGCATTTTTTGCCGAAAAAGTAAATGATAGGTAATATAAACATATCAATCCTAAAATGATGGCAAATAATCTAATTACTCCTTTGTTTTGCATTATTATAATATATTTAAAATCGTATTTATTTTTTTAACTAAATCAAAACATAAACTTTAACAATTAAAGTGTGTGTTTTTTCAAGTTTGCAAATATACCCAAATTAAATAGTTTTTTGGAAATTTTGATAAATTTATTTTTTTCTTTAGCCAAATAAAAAATGTAAGCATAGCCTTTGCTACGGTTTTAGTTTTTAAAAACTAGAAAAAAAGAAAGAGTGAAAATATCGAAACTTAATTAAATAATTATTTAATAGGTTTGTATAAAAATTTAGTTCTATTCTAACTAAAAGTGGTCCCACATGGGCTCGAACCATGGACCCCCTGATTATGAGTCAGGTGCTCTAACCAACTGAGCTATGGGACCTAATTTTTGGATTGCAATAATACTACATAATTTTAAGTTGAACAATAATTAAGCAATAATTATTTATGTTTTTATATAAATTATTGTTGCTCGATAAAAAAACAGTTCAATAATTGAATTTTTATAATTAACTTAATTAATATTTGAAGGTATTTATTATGATTTTTCAGAAAGGTTTTAGTTATAAACAGCGGATAAAAAGATTGTTTATTTTGGAATTTTACATGTCTAAATAAAAAAATCTCGCATTTATTGCGAGATTTTACATTGCAATACTAATTTATTTCTATTCTTTACGAGCTGGTCTTGGTAAAAGAGCTTTTTTAGAAACTTTTGGTTTTCTAGTTCTTTTGTCAATTCCAAAGTACTTTACCTCGAACTCATCGCCCATATTAACTATATCGGTTACTTTATCTGTACGTTCCCAAGCTAATTCAGAAATATGTAATAAAACCTCGTTTCCTGGAGCATTTAAATACTCAACAACTGCACCAAAATCTAATATTTTAATCACTTTTACATTGTAAATTTCATTAACTTCTGGCTTAAATATAATTGATTTAATTTTTGCAATAACTAAATCTATTTTTTCTTGATTTACACCTTGAATTTCTACAACTCCATTTTCGTTTTCATCTTCTGTAATTGCAATAACAGTACCTGTTTCTTTTTGCATTTCTTGAATTACTTTTCCACCAGGGCCAATAATTGCACCAATAAATTCATTAGCAACAACCATTGTTACCATTTTTGGAGCATGTGATTTAACTTCTATGTTTGGTTTAGCAATAGTATTAGTTAACTTGCTTAAAATGTGTAATCTACCATCACGTGCTTGCTCTAATGCTTTTTCTAAAATTTCGTAAGATAGTCCTTTTACCTTAATATCCATTTGACAAGCAGTAATACCATCTGCGGTACCTGTAACTTTAAAATCCATATCACCTAAATGATCTTCATCACCTAAAATATCAGATAAAACAGCATATTTACCAGATGTAGCATCAGTGATTAAGCCCATTGCAATACCTGAGACAGGTTTTTTTAGATCAACTCCAGCATCCATTAATGCCATTGTACCTGCACATACTGTTGCCATTGAAGAAGACCCATTAGACTCTAAAACTTCGGAAACTACTCTTACTGTGTATGGACAATCTTCGGGAATCATTCCTTTTAAAGCGCGTTGTGCTAAATTACCATGACCTACTTCTCTACGTGATGTTCCACGTAATGGTCTAGCTTCACCTGTACAAAATGGAGGAAAATTATAATGTAAATAGAAGCGTTCTTCGCCTTCGTAAGTTGGCAGGTCTATTTTATTTGCATCTCTAGAACCTCCTAGAGTAACTGTTGCTAATGCTTGTGTTTCACCGCGAGTAAATACCGCAGAACCATGTGTTGATGGTAAATAATCTACTTCACACCAAATATCTCTAATCTCTGTGGTTTTTCTTCCGTCTAGACGAGTTCCTTCGTCCATAGTAAGGTTGCGTATTGCTTCTTTTTGAGATTTATTATAGTATCTAGATACTAAACTTTCTTTTTCTTTTAATTCTTCTTCGGTAAATAATGCTTTTACTTCTTCTTTTATTTCAGAAAATTTAAGACTTCTTTCTTTTTTTGAAACGCCTAATTTTGCTACTGCATAACATTTATCGTAAGAAAAACTATTTACTTTTTTAGCAGTTTCTTCACACTCTTCTGCCATTACATATTCCCGAGTTTCTAAAACTCTACCTGCTTTTTTAGCTAAGTCCACTTGTGCTTGACATTGAACTTTAATTGCCTCGTGTGCAAATTTAATAGCGTCTGACATTTCTTTTTCAGAAATTTCATCAAATTCACCTTCCACCATCATAACAGATTCTGCCGAAGCACCAACCATCATATCGATATCTGCTCTTTTTAAATTTGTTCGACTAGGATTAATTACAAATTCACCATCAATTCTAGCAACTCTTACTTCTGAAATTGGATATTCAAAAGGAATGTCTGTTAAAGCAATACAAGCTGATGCTGCTAAGCCTGCTAAAGCATCTGGCATTACATCTTCGTCAGAAGACATCAATTGTATCATTACTTGAGTTTCTGCATGATAATCTTTTGGGAATAATGGTCTTAAAACACGATCAATTAGACGCATAACTAAAATTTCTTCGTTACTTGGCCTCGCTTCTCTTTTAAAGAAGCCTCCTGGGTAACGACCTGCAGCAGCAAATTTCTCTCTATAGTCCACTGTTAATGGTAAAAAACTCATACCTTCTTTTGCTTCATAAGCCGAAACGACTGTTGCTAACAACATAGTTTTACCCATTCTAACTACGACTGAACCGTGCGCTTGTTTTGCAAGCCTTCCTGTTTCAATAGTGATGACTCTACCGTCATCTAATTTAATTTCTTCCGTAAATAATTCTGGAATCATATTTTTTTAATTTTTGTTCTATTATTAAGAACGTTAAACATTTTTTACTTTAGTTGTGTGTTTAAGTAGCCAATGAAGTTTATTTTTCTCACAAAAATATAGAGCGAGTTATAAAAAACAAAAAGAGGCAATTTTGCCTCTCTTTATGTTTAGATTATTTTCTAATTTCTAATTCTTTAATTATTACACGGTAACGTAATACGTCTGTTTTGATTAAGTAATCTAATAAACTTTTACGTTTTCCTACCAATTTTACTAAAGATCGTTCGGTGTTATAATCTTTGCGGTTATTTTTTAAATGCCCTGTTAAGTGATTGATTCTAAATGTAAACAATGCAATTTGCCCTTCTGCAGACCCAGTGTTTATGACCTTTTTGCCATGTTTTTTGAAAATTTCTGCTTTTTTTTCTTTTGTTAAATACATGCTAATATTTATTTAAATGATTTTTATGTACACCAATTGCCGAATTTATTTCGGATAGGTTTTAAGCGTGCAAATGTACATTATTTTTTTAAATACAGTTAAAAAAATAATGATTTTTTTTGTATATTTTACAATTTGTAAAAATATAGATTAATAATTGATTCAGGTAAATATAAAACATTATTTTATTAACTCATCTATAAAATGTCGATTATTAGCCAATCTAGGCACCTTATGTTGACCGCCAAGCTTATTATTTTTTTTAAGCCAATTATAAAATAAATTTTTTTTTGCAATCGTTATTTTAGGCATTTCAAGAGTTATGTTTAAATAACGTTTTGCTTCATAATCAGAATTAATTGCCTTTAAACTATTATCTAAAACTTCCGTAAAATAAGCAAGGTCTGTTGGTTTTTTTGAAAATTCTATTAACCATTCATGCGAACCTTTAGTTATTGACCCTGTTAAAATATCTTTTGTCATAAAAATAGGAGCAACAGTAAACTCTAAAATTGTAGCATTTGTTTTTTGGCAAGCAATTTTTAAAGCAGTATCTGCATTTTCAATAATTAATTCTTCACCAAAAGCATTGATAAAATGTTTGGTTCTACCAGTAACTTTTATTCGATAAGGACTTAAAGAAGTAAATCTAATAGTATCGCCAATTAAATAACGCCAAAGACCAGCGTTTGTAGTGATTACCAAAGCATAATTTTTATGTAACTCTACTTTTTCTAACGGAATAGCAACTGAATTTTCATCATTAAACGCACTCATGGGTATAAATTCATAAAAAATACCATAATCTAACATTAATAGTAATTCTGAAGAATTATTCTTATCTTGTATTGCAAAAAAACCTTCACTTGCATTATAAGTTTCATAATATTTAAAATTGACTTTTGGAATCAATTTTTTATACTGCTCATGATACGGGCTAAAATTAACACCTCCATGAAAATAAACTTCTAAATTTGGCCAAACTTCTAAAATATTTTGTTTGCCAGTACGCTCTAAAATTTTATTCAATAAGACTAGCATCCAAGAAGGTACACCTGCTAAACTGGTAATGTCTTTATCAAGTGTTTCATCAATAATTCTATCCATTTTAGTTTCCCAATCACTCATCAAAGCAATTTCTTGGCTTGGTGCAGAACTAAAATCTGCCCAAAGTGGTAAATTTTCAATAATTATAGCAGATAAATCACCAAAATAGGTGTTGTTATCTTTATAAATTTCACTAGAGCCACCTAGTCTTAAACTTTTACCATTAAACATTCTCGTTTCTTCATTATTACAAACATATATACAAAGCATGTCTTTTACAGCTTTATAATGACAGTTTTCTAAAGCCTCTTCACTTACAGGTATAAACTTACTTTTTGCATTAGTAGTGCCACTAGATTTAGCAAACCACTTAATGTTTGAATTCCAAAATATATTCTGATTCCCTTTTCGTGTTTTTTTTATTTCATGCTCTATGCTTTCGTATTTTTTTATCGGAATTGATGTAGCAAACGACTCATAATCAGTAATTGAAGAAAAATTATATTTAACACCAATCTCAGTATTTTTCGCATTGTCAATCAATCTGCTTAATAACTCATATTGTACATCAATGGGGTATTTTAAAAATAATTCCATTTGATGTTTCCTCTTTTTTAGAGACCATGCAATAACAGTATTAAGTAAAGGAATTTTCATATTTATAAAAGCAAATTTAAGAAATTAATTTTTGTATTTTTGATTTTAGAACCATAAGATTAAATAAAATTAAAATAATGGATATAAAAAACGCACAAACACAAGTTGATAATTGGATTAAAGAACATGGAGTTCGCTATTTTAATGAATTAACAAACATGGCACAATTAACTGAAGAGGTTGGCGAGGTAGCTAGAATTATTTCTAGACGTTATGGAGAACAAAGTGAAAAAGAGAGCGATAAAAATAAAGATTTGGGCGAAGAATTAGCAGATGTTCTATTTGTAGTACTATGTCTTGCAAACCAAACTGGAATTGATTTAAAAAAAGCATTTGATAAAAAATTAGTAATTAAAACAAAAAGAGATCATGAGAGGCATCATCAAAATAAAAAATTAAAATAAAATGCAAAAAACAAAAATGAGTTATACTAAATTAGGAATTATATCTGCAACTATTTTTATAGTAATAGTTGTCTTGTTTGATTTTTTATTTGCGCTGAATTCTAAAAAAACTATTGTTGAAATTATAAATTATAGGTTGACTTTAAAGTATATTATTCTAAAATTAGTTATTGGTATTATATATGGTTTTTTTATGGTTTTTCTTTTTAAGAGAAAAAAAAATAAACTAAAAAAAAATTCGATTAAGTAAATGAATAGAACAAAAAAAGGGTTTCATTAAATGAAACCCTTGATTATCAAAATTGTAATTCATTTTTATTTAATAATAATTTTATGAGATTCTCTCAAATTATCACCAATGAAATTAGCAAAATATACACCTTTGTTTAGTGATAACGAAATGTTAGTTTTACCATTTATATTTAATTCTTTTTGGTAAACTCTTCTGCCATTCATATCAAAAACTTGTAAATTTGTTTTTGAAATAGTTGTTGAAGTAATTGTGAAATCACCATTAGAAACCGTTGGGTAAATGCTTAATACATCGGTTAATTCAGCATCACTTATTCCTAAAGGTACATTTGTAAATTGACCAGTAAAAAACCCTCTACCATAAGTACTTGCAAGAATTGTATTATCAGCAATACGTAAATCAAAACTGGTTACTTTTACGTTTTTCATTCCGTTTTGAGATTGAAACCAAGTAGGGCTACTATCTTTAAAATTTCCTGTTCGCCAAACACCTAAATCTGTTCCAATAATTACTTCATCGTTTAATAATGGATTCATTAGTATTGCTTTTACAGGTATGTCTGGAAAACTCCCTTCTTTATTTAACCATGTAGATCCGCCATTTTCTGTATACCAAATACTAGGTATACCATAATTATGAAAAGTTACCATTATTTCATCTTCATTAGCACCAAAATTTATAGCAGAGATACTGCCAAAAAACTCTGAACCTTGAATATTTGACCATGTAGGAGTTGTATCGGCATTTGTTACTTTTAATAGCCCACCAGTATCAGTTCCTACAAATAAAGTTGTACTTGCAGTTGTATATGGGGATACTTTAATAGCCGTAGGCGGTCTATTGAATAAGGCATTTGTTAAATTTGTTCTTATAGGTGATGCTGTTAATATATCTGTAAATCTTGAAATTCTAACTGTACTACCTTCTGTTGCATTGGTATATAAAATATCTAAGTTATCATCTAAATCTGCTTGATTAACAAAAGTTCCTGAATTTTCTTGAACAATGAGTTGACCTGCACCTGTATGTGGTAGATCTAATCTAAAAAACGAATTACGAGGAACAGATAGTATCATATAATCACCATCTTTATCAATAAAGCAAAACATACCATCGCCTCCAAAAACTTCTTCAGAGAAAGATGTTCCTGCTGTTGCATTACTGATAAAATTAGTACCATTATCTTGTGCGCCACCTAAAAATTGATCTTGGCTTACATCTTGACCAATACTACCTTTATAAAATTGTGTAGTGTTATTGTCTCTAAATCTATTAATAATTGCTCCAGCATTATTATTTGCTGTCGAAAAAGAATTTGCATACGCTACGCCACCGTCAGAAACAATTAAACCTCTATCAGTATCTGTTGGGTGAAAAATTAATCCATGAATATCAGCATGCGTAAAAGGTACTGTAGCAGACTGACCGTTGCCTATAATCCATTTTGTAATTTGATCCCAATTTGAGCCTCCATCTGTAGATCTAAATGTGTCAATACCACCAACATAAACCGTATTATCATTACTTGGATCAACGGCTATAGTTAAATCATAAAATGCTTGACCTCTAGTAAAATCACTTGCAGGAATACTTGCGCCAGCATCAACGGGTAAGGGTAAAATAATTGGTTCTGTAGCAAAAGCATCATTTGTTACTTCAATTCGAACTGTGCCTGTCTCAATTAATAAATAAATTTTATTTGGATCAGTAGAAGATGCAGCTATTTCAGTTCTTCTTCCTCCTGAAGATACATATTGCTGTGTAAATGTATTGCCATCTATAGAAGAAAAAACAGTACCGCCTCCATCTCCAAAAGAGTTACTACTTGTCGTTGACATCCATATCTTATTGTCTGCTGTAACTAATAAAGAATTTGGTTGAAATGGATTTCCACCTGAGGTTAATGGTAAATTAACTTGTGTCCAAGTATTACCATCGTCTGTAGATTTAAACAAGCCTCTTTCGCCACCAAGTAATGTATTTGCTAAAACTTCTGAATATACAGATTCACTAATTGCTGCAAATAAAACAGTATTACCTGAATCATTCCAAGCTAGCATATTATTTACATGATATTTACCTGGTACTAAAACGATACCTGCAGGTAAATCTGTATCTATATTATTAATAGTAATATTAACTGTCCCGTTAGCAATAGCATCTTTTAATAGTTGACCATCTGCACTTGATATCATTACAGAAGGAATGGTCACACTAGCATCAGTTCCTCCCATTGCAAAAAGAGAACTAACCGTATTATTAACTATAAGAACTGCTGTTGCTCCTGCGTTTTGAGCATTTAATATTTTGTTCGTAAAATCACAAGTACCTCTATCAATTACTGCAATATTTCCATTAATAGATGCTCCGTTAGTTATTGTAGCACAAGCATCATTAGGTATTGCTATTGCTAAATTACCGGATATTGATGTTGTAATATCTGGTCCAAATGTACCTGATTGTACAGCAACAAAACTGCCTGAACCACCTGAATTAATAGTCACTTCTGCATCATTAACAAAAGTTGTAATTCCAGAACTACCGCCAAAATTATGAGACCAAGTAGTTCCTCCATCTTCAGATTTCCAAATACCATTTCCGTTTACGGCTCCTGCAACATATGATTCTCCTGTACCGACATACATAATTTGGGGATTATTAGGGTCAGCAATTATTGAAGATACGGCTAAATTTTCTGGAACATCTAATAATTGCCACGATGAAATACCACTTTCAATATTATCATTTACCCATAAACCACCACTAACACCACCAGCAAATACTCTTTTATGAGTTGCATCATTTGGATCATACATTACTGCTCTAGTTCTACCTGGAACATTTCTTGGGCCTCTTTCGACCCAAGCATTTGCTGCATCAGCTCCGGGGACTGCCTTTTGTAAGGCATTTATTCTTAATTTCTCTTGTAAAGTAAACAATTTCTCTGTTTCCGTTTTACCTGTATGTGGATTCATTTCTAACAAATATTCTTCTTCAAAATATTTGTTTGGAGGAATTCCATTTGCTTTTCTCTCTTTTTTAGTTAATTTTAAGGCTTCCTGAAATGGGTGGTTATCAATAAATTCTTGATGATTTTTTCTTAAATCTACAATATTATTAGTTTTTTTCTTTTTAAGAAATACAACTAATATAATTATTGATAAAAATGTGAAAAATGTAATTTTTAATTTGTTCATTACTATATAATTTAAATTAGACATGCAATATCGTAAAAAAAACAACTAACTTCTAAAAAACCATACCTTTTAACTTATTATTTAATAAAATTGCTGAAGTATCTGATAAACTGGATACAAAACAACATATTTGTAACAGTCTTTCGTAAAGAGAATTCTTTAATTTTTGATATTTTTCTGGTAATAAATGTATTATTATTTCGTCGTAGTTTGAAGCATTATTTTCATAGTTATTATTTATTGCATTTATAAAAGTATCTAGGATATTCGTTATTACATAATAACCTGCAATTTCTTTTTCAATTACATTTTTGCTTTTGTAAATTTTAGCAATACTAATTTTTATAATATCTTTAATTTGTGCTTCGTAACTACTTTTATCTAATAATGAATTTGTAAATTTACCTTGTAAGATTAACTCTTCATTTGTTATAAAAATAGTTACTGCTTCTTGAATTAAGGTGTTTATTGCTAAAGCACGTAAATAACTTAATCTGTCTTTTTTTGTGGTTAATGCATAATATTTTTTTGTATTTATTGTATCTTTTACTAACTTAATTAAATATTCTAATGCAAATTCTTCATCAACTAAACCTAAATTTATACCGTCTTCAAAATCTATTATGGTATAACAAATGTCATCTGCTGCTTCTACTAAAAATGCTAGTGGGTGTCTGTTAAAAGTAGCGATACCACTTCCTGTTTTTATGGTTAAGCCTAATTCACTAGCAACATCTAAAAAAGTTGTTGTTTCTGATTGAAAAACGCCATATTTTTTATCTACAATATTTTTCGTTGGTTTTTTAGGTAAAGATTCTTTTGGGTATTTCGTAAAAGCACCTAAGGTTGCATAAGATAATCGTAAACCGCCTTCTACACCGATTCTACTTTCTGTTAAAATTTTAAATCCGTTTGCATTACCTTCAAAATCAATTAAATCTTGCCATTGTTTAGCTGTTAACTTTTCTTTAAACGGACTACCATTACCTGTCTTAAAATATTTACCTATCGCATTTTCACCGCTATGTCCAAAAGGAGGGTTTCCAATGTCATGCGCTAGAGCAGCAGCGGCTGTAATAGCTCCAAAATCATTTGCTTGATAACCTTTTTTAGAGAGGTTTGAATATTTGCTTATCAGCGCTTTACCAACCATTCTACCCAGTGATCTTGCAACTACTGAAACCTCTAAACTATGTGTTAAGCGAGTGTGTACAAAATCGGTTTTAGATAAAGGTATAACTTGAGTTTTACCTTGTAAACTCCGGAAAGAATCCGAAAAAATAATACGATCAAAATCTACTTCAAAACCTAACCTTGTTTCATTTTGATTAATTCTTAATCTTTTTTTGGTGTCGCCAAAACGTTTTAGTGAAAGTAATTGTTCCCAATTCATCTTTGATTGATAATGATTTATGTTAAAAATTTACAGTAAAAATAATTCAATTCAAAAATACAAAAAATAGTTTAATTGCATTTGTAAATTACGGTTTCTATTTTAGAAGTAAAAATAGTAAGTCCGAAATTTTAGTTCTATGTCTTTTTAGCGTAAACTTAATGTAATTTTGATTTACGAATGTCATATGATAGAGCGACTTTACATAGAACTAAAATTTTTTCAAAAGTTTAATTTAAAATCGTTCTAAATTAAGTATATTTGCAAATATAACTAAAAAAATAAAAATAATGAAGAAAATAATAGTAGTACTAAGTATAGTAGGTCTATTTTTTATATCGTGTAAAGAAGATAAATCAAAAAAAACAGACACTCAAGATGCAAAAGAAGTTGTAAAAACAGAAATGGTAAATAATAAATATAAAGTAGTTTCTTCAAAATTAACTTGGAAAGGTTATAAACCATCAGGAGTTCATAACGGTACAATTGATTTAAAAGAGGGAGTATTAAATTATGATGGCAATTTAAAAGGAGGGAAATTTACTTTTGACATGACAAGTATTAAAGTTTTAGATATTAAAGACACTAAAGATAATGCTGATTTAATGGGTCATTTGGTGAATTCTGATTTTTTTGATGTGACACAATTCCCTACAGGGGCTTTTGAAATTACTAAAGTAATAAAAGCGGATATAACCTCTACAATTGAAGGGAATTTAACTTTAAAAGGAATTACTAAAAGTATTTCTTTTCCTGCTTCAATAATAGAAAAAGACGGAGAGTTAACATTTTTAAGTAATGCAATAAAAATTGACAGAACAGATTTTGGAATTAAATATAAGTCAAAAAAGTTTTTTGATAACTTAAAAGATAAGTTTATTAATGATCTTTTTGATATTACTTTTGAAGTAAAAGCAAGCAAATAATAATAAAATTAAAATAATTTTGATTAGAGTTTACTTACTAGTACTCCTACATATGAAATCTATTTAAATTAGAAGTACAGGTGTTAGGTACTTCATTGAACAGGACTTAAAACGACATCAAATACCGTTGTCTCCGCTGAGGCAAGAACAGTAGAATTATGAAAAACATATTTAGAGTTATTAGTTTTTTAGAAGGAGTTTCGTTTATATTACTATTGTTTGTTGCAGTACCCATAAAATATTTTACTGACAACGAAACCTATGTTCAAATGCTAGGAATGCCTCACGGAATTTTATTTTTAGGCTATATTGTCATAGCATTTTTATTAAAACCAGAATTAAAATGGAATAATAAAATATTTTTTACAGTACTTATAGCTTCAATAATACCATTTGGTACTTTTTATATTGACAAAAAATATTTAAAATAACGTAATATTCTATATTATTTCGATAAATTTTAGGTCTATGGTTGTTCTTTTCAGAATGACATTATAAAAAAAGTATAGAATTAAAACAAATTAACTATTAATACTGTAAGCATCTTTTTATTACTATATTGCACTACTTATTTATTAGATAATTTAGATTTTGACTATTAAACATTAAATTAAGATGTTAGAAAACAAGGAACAAAAAGAAAATACTTCAAAAACTACACAGAAAAAACAAACTGAAAAAGAAGTAGAAAAAATGACGAATAATGAAACTTTAGATAAAAAGGAAGAAAAATTTATACTAAATTTTAGTACTTTAACATTAGAAGAGTTATTAGAATCATTAAAAAAAATAGTACATAATGAGCCCATTCAAAAAATTAAAAATCAAGTAAACGACTTAAAATTAAATTTTAATAAGAAATTAAAAGAATTAATAGAAGCAAAAAAAGAGGCATTTATTGCAGAAGGAGGGAACGAAATAGATTTTCATTTTACAATACCAATTAAAAATACTTTTTTTTCTGTATTTAAAGACTACCGAAATAAAGTTCAACACTACTATAATCAAAAAGAAATTGAACGAAAAGGTAATTTTATTAAAAAAACAGCTTTAGTTGAAGAGTTAAAATTATTAATTTCAAATTCGGAGTCTTCAACCATGTATAGTGAATTAAAAACAATTCAAGAAAAATGGCGTGAAACAGGACCAGTACCTTTCGAAAAAAATGAAGATATATGGCAAACGTTTCGTTTTCATGAGCAAAAAGTATATGACTTTTTACATTTAAGATCTGATTTTAGGAATTTAGACTTTAAACATAATTTAGAAAAAAAAACTAAAATAGTAGAACGAGCAATAGAACTGACTCAAGAATTAGATAATGCAAAAGCATTTAAAGAATTGCAAATTTTACATAGACTTTGGAAAGAAGATATAGGGCCAGTAGCAAGAGAGTTTAGAGAAGAAGTTTGGGAAAAATTTAGCACAGCAACAAAGGTAATTCACGATAAAAGAAATGAATTATTCGCTGAATTAGAAGTGAAATGGGAAGAAAATATACCAAAAAAAGAAGAGGTAGTTCAAAAAATTAAACAGTTAATTGATGAAAATATAACCTCGCACAATGCTTGGCAAAATAAAATTAAAGAATTAGAATCACTTAGAAATGAATTTTTTAAAATAGGTAAAGTCACCAATGAAAAAAAGGAAGAATTATGGCAGGCATTAAGAGAGGCAACACGTAATTTTAATAAAAAGAAAAATGAGTTTTATAAAAATATAAAAGAAGAGCATCAAGAAAACTTAGATAAAAAGAAAGCCTTAATAGAAAAAGCCATAAGTTTAAAAAATGCCGAAAATTTTAAGGAAACCACAGAAATTTATAAAAAAATTCAAGCAGAGTGGAAAAAAATTGGTCATGTACCAAGAAAATTTTCGGATAAATTATGGAAAGAATTTCGGGGCGCTTGCAATCACTTTTTTGACAGAATGCATACTGTACAAGATGAAGAAAATAAAGAGTTATTGGAAGTATTTAATGCAAAAAAGGAGTATTTAGAACAATTAAAAAGTGTTGAAAAAGTCACTTTAGAAGAAGTAAAAGAATACATTGTAGCGTGGAGAAATTTTGGAAATGTGCCACAAAATATGCGTTTTATAGAATCTAAATTTAATAAACTAATAGATAAATTATTCGCTAAATTAGATATAGATAAAAATGAATCTGTACTGTTAAGGTTTAAAAATAATATAGATTCATTTGTAGTGCAAAATAATACTCGAAAATTAGATAATGAAATGCTATTTATTCGTAAAAGAGTAGACGAAATAACCAAAGAAATAAAACTGTTAGAAAACAATTTAGGTTTTTTTAAACATACACCAACAGATAATCCAATGGTGAAAGGAGTCTATAAAAATATAGAAAAACAACAATTAGAGCTAACGGTATGGAAACAAAAATTGAAGTATCTAAATTCAGTTGAATATTAAGATGGAATATTACGTGTTAATAAAATAAAAATTAAGCCAAACAAAAACAAACAAATGTACAATTTACTAAAAGGAAAAAAAGGAATTATATTTGGAGCATTAGATGAAAAATCAATTGCTTGGAAAATAGCAGAAAGAGCACACGAAGAAGGAGCTACTTTTGTATTGACCAATGCGCCAGTTGCAATGCGAATGGGAGCAATAAAAGAATTAGCAAAAAAAACAGGCTCTGAAATAATACCTGCAGATGCAACTTCAATAGAAGATTTGGAGATTTTGATTAATAAATCTATGAAGATTTTAGGAGGAAAATTAGATTTTATTTTACACTCTATAGGTATGTCCGTCAATGTTAGAAAAGGAAACCATTATACGGAACAGAATTACAAATTTACAGAAAAAGGATGGGACATATCAGCAGTATCGTTTCATAAAGTAATGAATGTTTTATATCGTCAAGATGCTATGAATAAATGGGGGAGTATAGTTGCATTAACCTACATGGCCGCGCAAAGAGTTTTTCCAGATTACAACGATATGGCAGATAATAAAGCCTATTTAGAATCTATTGCTCGTAGTTTTGGTTATTTCTTTGGTGTAGAGAAAAAAGTGCGTGTAAATACCATTTCGCAATCACCAACACCAACAACGGCAGGAAGTGGTGTAAAAGGTTTTGAGGGCTTTTTTAATTATGCCGAAAAGATGTCACCCTTAGGAAATGCAACAGCATTAGAATGTGCAGACTACACCATTACATTATTTTCTGACCTTACAAAAAAAGTAACTTTACAAAATCTATTTCATGACGGAGGATTTTCAAATATGGGAGTGAGTCAATCTATAATTGAAAGTTTTTCAGCTAAAAGTTAATTAAAGCATTACAAAAATAGAACAAATTCATACACTTTTGTTTTTAAAAAATCTAATAGTTAGAAAAACTGAAAACACAAGCAATAATTATCATCGAATATGAAAAAGTGAGCGTTTTTCCTGTTACAAAAAAATATTATTTTGCGTAGTAATAATTTTTTACCTAAATTAGCCAATAAATATTAACTTAAATTTTATAAATCATGAAAAAAATTACAATTTTTGTTTTTACGGTGTTGTGTATATTTACAATGAATGCCCAAAAAAATCAAACATTACAACTTGAAGCGTTACAAAAAAAAATGTCTAACGTCCCTAATCATACCACTAACATTAATGATTATTTTACAGCCGAAGAACAGGCTTTAATAAAAGAATATTTTTATAAACCTAGTAATACTCTAAAAGTTGCTAACGCTCAATCTATAGCATTTGGTATAAATAATGGCTCAAGAGAATTTAGTAGTTTTGACACGGCAGATGGTGTTTTAACAGGAATTGCTACTTCTCCTGATAATTTTGAGAGTGCAGGCGCAGTTGACCCAAATGACCCTTTTACAGTTTATGTTTTAGATGATACAGGTCTTTTTTTTAGTGTTAATGCAATTACTGGCGTATATACAGAATTAGGAACAATTGCTGGTCGTTGGTGGGGTTTAGAATTTGATCCAACTACAGGTGTATTGTATGGTCTTGCATTAACTGGTGTTAGTCCAGATTTTATTACGGAATTACATACTATTGATATCGTAGGTTTAACATCTACATTGGTAGGTGCAACAACTATGCTTGTAAGTCCAGGGCTTGCCATAGATGGTGCTGGTAATGCGTTTGCTTGGGACCTTACGGATGATAACTTATACGCTATTGATTTAACTAACGGAACATCAACAGTAGTTGGACCAATTGGTTTTGATTCAGGGTTTGGTCAAGGTTTTTTCTGGGAAACTGCCACAGATACTTTTTATATGACAAGTGTAGATGTTGGTAATGGTAATGCTTTAGAATTGCGTTCTGTAGATGTTACAACTGGTTTAACTACGGTGATTGCTACTACAGGAGCACAAATTGCTTGGGCTTCTTCTTCATTTTCTGAGCCAGCAGATAATTGTGGTGATCATACAAGTTTACCTGCTGCAGTTATAGATGACACAAATGACCCAGTAGATGTTATTACAGTACCTGTAAATGCAGGTATTATTAATGATTTAAATATTGCTATAGACATTACACATACATTTTTAGCAGATTTAAATATTACTTTAACTAGCCCTGCTGGAACGACTGTAGATTTATTTTTTGACAAATGTACTGATAATAATGATATGAATATTATGTTTGATGATGAAGGTGATGTTTTGGTTTGTAATGAGCCAACAGTTGGTACATTTATACCAGATAACGCCCTATCTGCCTTTGATGGTGAGGCTTTTGAAGGAGATTGGACACTAACAATAGTAGATGACGCACCTGGTGATGAAGGGGTTTTAAACACGTGGTGTTTACTACCATCACTAACTTTTCCATGTGGGGAACCAAGTGAAGGTATAGTAACAAATATTGCATCCACTTCTGCTGATTTAGGTTGGACAGTTGGTCCAGATGCTGAATCTATGTGGGATGTAGAATGGGGTCCAGTAGGATTTTTACCAGGAACAGAAACAGAGTTAGGCATGGTCTCAGATACTCCAGACAATCCGTTTACTGCAATTGATTTAACAATTACAACAGATTTTGAATTTTATGTAAGAGCAGCTTGTAACGCTAATGATAGTAGTGATTGGGTAGGTCCTTTTGCGTTTACTACCTTAGGCTTACCAATAGTTGATTGTGCTGATCATACAAGTTCACCTGCAGCAATTATAGATGATGCAAATGACCCAGTAGATGTTATTACAGTACCTGCAGATGCTGGAAATATAACAGATTTAAATGTTATTATAGATATTACACATACTTGGACATCAGATTTAGAAATTACCCTAACTAGCCCAGCAGGAACAGTTGTAGATTTATTTTTTAATAAATGTGCTGCTCGTAGAGATATTAATATTATGTTTGATGATGAAGGTGCATCATTAATTTGCGGGAGTCTTCTTTTTCCAGTAATTGGTGTATTTGTACCAGACAATCCTTTATCTGCTTTTGATGGAGAGCCTTTTGAAGGAGATTGGACATTAACAGTGGTCGATAGTGCAAATGATGATGATGGGGTTTTAAACACATGGTGTTTAATTGCAGATACAGATGCTACAGCATCAATCACAGATAATATTATTGAAGGTTTTGAATTCTATCCAAACCCTGCTAATGATGTAATTAACTTAAAAGCTTTAAATACCATTGATAATATTGAGTTATTTAATGCACTTGGTCAAAAAGTTATTACTCAGACCATAAATGAGACTACATCACAATTAGATATCTCTAGATTAAGCACTGGTTTTTATGTTATGAAAGTTACTTCTAATAATCAAGTAGCTTCTTATCAAATAATTAAAAAATAACAATAGCATTTATTTTATTTAAAAGGCTTCAAGAAATTGAAGTCTTTTTTTTTTTATACTTATATAAAATATACCTTTGTAGCCCAACTTTAAAAAGTACTATATTGGAACTTAATTACACTATAATAATACCAGTATATAATAGACCACAAGAAATTGAAGACCTTTTAACTAGTTTATTAAGTCAAGCCTATAAAAAAGCATATGAAGTTATTATAGTTGAAGATGGTTCAACCAATAAATGCGATTCAATAGTCAATAATTTTAGAGATAAATTAAACGTTACCTATTTATTTAAAGAAAATTCTGGAGCAGGGCAAAGTAGAAATTACGGTATGAATTATGCAAAAGGTAATTACTTTATTATTTTAGATTCTGATATTATTTTACCTAAAAATTATTTAATAGAAATTGATAAATCACTTCAAATTAATTTTACCGATGCCTTTGGTGGTGCAGATACTACGCATAAGTCATTTACAGCATTACAGAAAGCAATAAATTATACGATGACTTCATTTTTAACAACAGGAGGTTTGCGCAATAATAGGGGGAGTTTAAATAAATTTCAATTAAGAAGTTATAATATGGGGATCTCAAAAAAAGTTTTTGAGGAAACTCAAGGTTTTAGTAAGCAAAAATTTGGAGAAGATATAGATTTAACCTATAGATTATGGAAAAAAAATTTTAAAACTCAATTTATTAAAGAAGCCTTTGTATATCATAAAAGAAGAACTAATTTTAAGTATTTTTTTAAGCAAACTTTAAATTTTGGTAGTGCAAGACCAGTGCTTAATAAGTTACATAAAAACTCTAATAAAATTACCTATTGGTTTCCATCGTTATTTATAATTGGTTTAATAATTTCACTAATTTTTATTATTTTTCATATTTTTATATATACTTATTTTTATGTAACTTACTTTGCACTTCTATTTTTTGATTCTTTACTTAAAAACAGAAACTTTAGAGTTGCTTTTTTAAGTATATTTACAACAATAATACAATTTTTAGGTTATGGGCTAGGTTTTTTGAAATCACAATTTCGATTGCAAATACTAAATAAATCAGTTAAAGAAATTTTTCCTAAAATGTTTTATTAATTAAATTAAAATAGCGAACTTATTTTTTGAAATAATAGTCTAAAATATATTTAGACGTTTTGTTTTATTTAAACTCAAAATCATTGAAATGTATAAAATAAATAGATTAAATGTTTAAGTTTGCAACTTAAAAATAAAAAATGCAATATTATAATAATATATTAGAAACTATAGGTAATACACCGCTAGTTAAATTAAATAAAATTGTTAAAGATGTTGATGCTTTAGTTTTAGCAAAAGTAGAAACATTTAACCCAGGTAACTCTGTAAAAGATAGAATGGCGTTAAAAATGATTGAAGATGCAGAAAACGATGGGCGTTTAAAACCAGGTGGAACAATAATAGAAGGTACTTCTGGTAATACAGGTATGGGTTTGGCAATTGTAGCAACTTTAAAAGGTTATAAATGTATTTTTGTAATGGCTGATAAACAGTCTAAAGAAAAAGTAGATATTTTACGTGCCGTAGGAGCAGAGGTTGTAGTTTGTCCAACAGCTGTTGAGCCAGACGATCCAAGATCGTATTATTCGGTTTCTAAACGTCTAGCTGAAGAAACACCAAATGCTTGGTATGTAAACCAGTATGATAATCCATCTAATACGGCTGCTCATTACGAAAGTACAGGGCCAGAGATTTGGAAACAAACCAATGGTAAAATCACTCACTTTGTAGTTGGAGTAGGTACTGGAGGAACTATTTCTGGAGTTGGTAAATATTTAAAAGAAAAAAATCCAAACATTAAAATTTGGGGAATTGATACTTATGGTTCTGTATTTAAAAAATATCACGAAACTGGTATTTTTGATGAAAATGAAATTTACCCATATGTTACCGAAGGTATTGGTGAAGATATATTACCTAAAAACGTAAATTTTAATGTTATTGATGGTTTTGAAAAAGTTACTGATAAAGATGGTGCAATTTATACCCAAAAATTAGTACTTGATGAAGGTATTTTTGTTGGTAATTCTGCAGGTTCTGCTATAAAAGGTTTGTTACAACTTAAAAATAATTTTAAAAAAAATGATGTAGTTGTCGTTTTATTTCACGATCACGGTAGTCGTTATGTAGGTAAGATGTTCAATAATGATTGGATGAGAAAAATGGGCTATATAACGTAATTTTAAAGTTACTTAATTTAAAGTTACTTAATTGTTTATAAATTGTTAACTTGTACCCAGTATTATTAAATGTAATAACAAATTGCTAAAAGAAGATTTTTTACATTTTATTTGGAAGAATAAACTCTTTAAAACCAATAATTTAATTTCTACGTTAGGCGAAGAAATTCAAATACTAAAAACAGGAAATCATAATTTAAATGCAGGTCCAGATTTTTCTAACGCTTTATTAATAGTTGCAAATCAAAAGTGGGCAGGAAATGTAGAAATACACATTAACGCTTCTGATTGGTATGTGCATCATCACGAACAAGACATAGCCTATAATACTATAATATTACATGTGGTTTGGGAGAGTGATATGGCAGTTTTTGATAGTAAAAATAATCAAATCACTACGTTAGAATTAAAAAACTATGTAGATATAGTTTTAATTAATTCGTATAAAAAATTGTTTAGTAAATCTAAAAAGTGGTTAAATTGTGAAAATGATATTACAACGATTTCTGAGTTCACTTTAAATAATTGGTTAGAGAAACTATATATAGAACGTTTAGAACAAAAATCTATATTTATTTTAGAGTTATTAAAACAGTCTAATAATAATTGGGAGGCTGTTTTATTTAAATTATTTGCAAAATCTTTTGGTTTAAAAATAAATAGTGATGCTTTTTTTAATCTAGCAAATTCGTTTGATTTTTCGGTGTTACGAAAAACTTCAAATAATATAGAGCAAATAGAAAGTTTGTTTTTTGGACAGGCTAATTTATTAGAAAAAGAAGAGTCTGACGCATATTATTTAAATTTACAAAATGAATATCAATTTTTAAAAAACAAGTTTCAATTAACACCAATTCATACATCAGAAATTAAATTTTTTAGATTGCGACCAAATAATTTTCCAACTATACGGCTTTCTCAGTTGGCAAATTTATATGTTAAAGAAAAATCATTATTTTCTAAAATTATGTATATAAATACACCACACGGATTTTATAATTTGTTTACGGTTGGTGTTTCTGAATATTGGAAAAATCATTATTCTTTCGGTGTATCATCTAAAAAAAGCAATAAAAAGTTAACTAAATCTTTTATTGATTTACTATTGATAAATACTATAATTCCGTTACAATTTATTTATAAAAGGCAAATAGGTAATTTGGATATTGATGCTTTATTTAAAATGATTAATTCTTTAAGTTCAGAGAAAAATAGTATTATTGATAAGTATAATAATTTAGGTATTAAATCTGATTCGGCTTTAAAAACACAAGCATTACTGCAATTGAATACTAATTATTGTAAGAAAAATAATTGCTTACAATGCGTTGTAGGTAGTAAGTTACTTAACCACAAAATTTGTTAAGAAAATGTATTTGCATTTTTGATTTTTTTGTCAAAAATTAGTACAGGCTTTTATATTTTTTAGGATTAACCTCATGCATTAAAGCATAAATTTGTTCAAACATATCTGAACTGTTTGGTTTAGAAAAATAATCGCCATCGCTACCATAAGCAGGTCTGTGTGCTTTTGCAGTTATCATTAATGGTTTGCTATCTAAATATTGATATGCATTTTGTTTATTTAAAATTTCGTCTAATAAATAGGCAGAGGCTCCACCATTTACATCTTCATCTATAATAGCTAAACGGTTTGTCTTTTGAATACTTTTTACCACATTATGGTTACTATCAAAAGGTAATAATGACTGAGCATCTATAATTTCGATATTAATGTCAACTTGAGTTAAGTTTTTGGCAGTTTCTTCTACGATTTTAAGAGTAGAGCCATATGATAAAACGGTAATGTCTGTACCTTTTTTTAGGACTTCTACAACTCCAATAGGTGTTCTGAATTCACCTAAATTAGATGGTAATTTTTCTTTTAATCGGTATCCGTTAAGGTTTTCTATTACTAGAGCAGGTTCATCGGTTTCTAATAAGGTATTGTAAAACCCTGCTGCTTTGGTCATATTTCTCGGTGTTAGAATATAGATACCTCTTAGTAAATGAATTAAGGCTCCCATTGGTGATCCAGAATGCCAAATACCTTCTAAACGGTGTCCACGAGTCCTAATAATTAGGGGTGCTTTTTGTTTACCAAAAGTTCGCCAACGCAATGTTGCTAAATCGTCGCTAAGAGTTTGTATAGCGTATAACATATAATCTAAATACTGTATTTCAGCAATTGGTCTTAAGCCACGCATTGCCATACCAATACCTTGACCAATAATGCTTGCTTCTCTAATACCTGTATCGCTAATTCTAAGTTCCCCAAATTTATCTTGTAAGCCTACTAAACCCTGATTTACATCACCAATTTTACCAGTGTCTTCACCAAAAATTAAAAGTTCTTTGTGTTTAGTGAATAAAGTTTCAAAATTATTTTTTAATATGACTCTTGCATCTACTAATTCTGAATTATCTACATAAGTTGGTTTTACTTCAGTAATACTTAATGCATTATTTTTTTGTTCAGAATATAAATGTGCAGAATATTTAGGTTGTTGTGTTTTGCTGTAATTATGAATCCAGTTTTGAAGTGTTTTTTTAGCAATAAAATTTTCATTTCTTAAATAAATTAAAATTTTACGTGCTGTATCTAAGATAATGGCTCTATCTAGAACATCTAAATTTTTTAAATCAGATTTAAATTTAATTATGAATGCTCTATTTTTACTTTGAGAAATAATAGTATCTAAAATATGAAGAAGTTCAGTTCTTTCTTCTTTTAACGGATTTTGAAAAGCGGCCCAAGCAGTGCGTTTTGCAATGCTAACTTCATTTTTTGCTTCTTTTTCTATTAGAATTAATTCTTCTTCACTATCTACAAAACGTAAAGTTTCCTCTTCATTTTGTAGTTTAAAATTAAGAATCCATTCTCTCATTTTTAAGTTACAATCATTTTCTTTTTCCCATTGTAGGCGTTCTGTAGATTTATATCTTTCGTGTGAGCCAGAAGTAGAATGTCCTTGTGGTTGTGTTAATTCAGTTACATGAATTAGTACAGGTACATGTTCTTCTCTAGCTATTTTAACCGCTTTATTATAGGTATTTACTAGTTGTGAATAATTCCACCCATTAACTCTAAAAATTTCAAATCCTTTTAATTTTTTAGTGCGTTGAAATCCTTTTAATATTTCAGATATATTTTCTTTGGTAGTTTGGTGTTTTGCATGTACAGATATTCCGTACTCATCATCCCAAACACTCATGACCATAGGTACTTGTAAAACCCCTGCTGCGTTTATGGTTTCAAAAAAAAGACCTTCAGAAGTGCTTGCATTCCCTATGGTGCCAAAGGCAATTTCGTTACCATTCTCTGAAAATTTATTTTCGCCTTTCAAAACATCAATTTCACGATACATTTTAGATGCTTGTGCTAAACCTAGTAGTCTTGGCATTTGTCCTGCTGTACAACTAATATCTGCACTTACATTTTTATTATTTTTCAAGTATTTAAAAGATCCGTCTTCATGAAGTAGTTGTGTTGCAAAATGCCCGTTCATTTGTCTTCCTGCAGATGATGGTTCACGAACTTGGTTAGCATCTGCATAAAGGCTTGCAAAAAATTCTTGTGGAGTTAAAGCGTTTATAGCTAGCATAAAAGTTTGATCACGATAATAGCCAGATCTAAAATCTCCATTTTTAAAAACTTTAGCCATAGCTAATTGAGGTACTTCTTTACCATCACCAAAAATTCCAAATTTTGCTTTACCAGTTAATACTTCTCGCCTACCAATCAAGCTCATTTCTCGACTTAAAACAGCAATTTTATAGTCTTTTAAGACCTCATTTTTAAAATCTGTAAATGATAAAGTAGTTTTGTTTTCTGTTTGTTGACTTGGCATAAATCACTTGTTTTTCAATAAATAGAATAATTTATTTTGTATTAGAATTAATATTTAACGGTTTGAATATGTGTAGTTGCGGATTTTAAAGGCTCTTACTTTGGATTTATTACTGAATTTTGTACAAAGGTACAAACTTTTGATTAAGCACCAAAACCGCAATTACGTATATTTTGTGTTGTAAACTGTGCATTATTGGGCTTCATTATTCTAAATTATTAGTAAGTCATTTTAACTCTAAAAGTGTTAATAAGTTTTCCTGTAATGCCATTAATGACATATCTAATATTTCCTTTTTTATCTTTTTGATCGGAAAATTTTTCATTACCATTCATTAACCCAATAGTCCAGACAGGTTTTGCTGTAGGAAACTCATTTAAATCATTTCTGGAAACATAAAACGCTTTAATTTGATACTTTTTAATATCTTTTTTTGCTATTTGTTTTACAATTGCTATGGCTTCTGCCCAACATATTTTGTAGCCTTTTTCGTAATCTATTACTTTGGTTATATTGCCTTGTAAATCAAAATATGTTCTTTTCCCTATTCTAGCATTGCCATTTAAGTAAGTAATATATGAATATGATATTTTACCTAGACTATCATACCTAATAAGTTTTTGAATATTTAGTTTTTTGTTTGTTTGTTTGTTTCTTAGCCCTCTATTATTTGATGTCCATACTTCATTTTTGAATTTTTTGTTATTTTCAATTGTAATAGGTCCAGGTTTTATTTTAAAATCACTCTTATATTTTTCAACATTAAAAGTCATTTCATCTTTAGTTATTTTAAAAATAGGGTCGTTATAATGGCAAATATCATCGTTAGTTAAATATTCTTTTGGTATAGAACTGCAAGACAGTAAAATGAAAAATGAAAAATGAAAAATGAAAAATTTATTTTTTAATGCTTTCATAATAGTTTATTTTAAGTGTAAATATTGTTGTAATTTTTCCCATTGCCATTTCCAAGTTAAAAATTTAGTGTCACTATAATCCATATAGTTTTTAGTTTTTTTATCTTTAAAGGTGTGTACTGCTTTTGTGCTGAAAGTATGTTCTAAACCGAAACTATGTAATATTTCGTGGATGATATGTTTTGGAAGCATTTTTTCATTATCATCTAAGACCATATAAGCAATACCTGTATTGACAGGAGATAAACCACCTGCCATTGGATATTCACCACTATCAACAATATCTACTGTATTTATACATTTTCGATTTACACAAAATAAATTAATAATCTTATCATTTTTAGTATGAACCAAATTAAAGGTAGAAAAAACACGATTTGCTTTTCTCCCATTAACACCTCGTTCAATATATTTCATTATACTACCATCTGTTTTTTTGTAGGTGTTTAATAACTTACTGTTTTTTAAACGCTCTCTATATTCCGTAATATCAATTATTTCAGCAGTAGTATTTGAAAGTGTTACATCAATCAAAGCAGGATTTAAGCCTTTTTTTAGTAAGTTTTCTAATTTGATTTTGTCAATTAGATTTTCTAAATCACCTTTATCTTCTTCTTCTCCTGTAAGTTCCACAAAATACCATTTTAAGTTAATAGTTTTTGGTTTTGGGTAGAAGAAGTTTATTGCTCCTGCGTCTTTACCGTCTGCAATTACTTTTATTTGTGTTGTATTTTGGTTAGTGTTTTTACAGGTTATTTTTACTTTTTTGGCTTCTTTTAAAGCAACTTTGTTGCCTTTTCTGTCGGTTGGTGTTATGGTAAAGTCCGAGGTGTTCTTCAAAAGCAATACTTTCGTATTGTTCTTTTTGTTTAATGGTGCTTTTTAGGTCTAACGTTATGGTTTGGTCTTTACGCATACTTACCCAAGCAGGAAAATACTTTTCGCCTTCAATGGTTAGTGATGGGTATTCGTTTTCTAATTTTGTAATATCAGATGTACATATTCTTTTGTATTTGTCTGGTATGGTGTCAAAGCCAAATATTCCATTTTTAATATCATTATTATCTGCTTCAAATTTAATAACGCACTTTTTGTCTTTTTTTTCTTCTATGATTTCTTCTTGCTTTTCTTCGTTATAATTTAGGGTAGTTACTGGTGATTTTTGGTATGGGTCGCTAACTTTCCAATATTTTACATCCATCACAACATCATTTACTATTAATATGGCAAATGTTATTTCAACGTATGTAGTCATTGGTTGATTATTAATGCCATCAAAATTTTCGTGATGTACTTTTATATAATAGTCTTTAACCGTTACAGTAGTACTTTTACCGTTCATTGCTATTGGAGAAATTTTAAATGTCAATGTATCTGACATTTTTCCACTAACCAATTTTTCAAAAAATGGGTCGTTTTTGACTGTTTCATAACTAAAACCAATGGGTTGAACTACTGGTTTTGCGGATGGACGACCTGTATAATCACTGTTTTGTGTTACCGATTGTTGATAATCTAGTAAATTTATTACCAGATCTTCAACGTGTAATTTAATTTGTATGCTCATTGTTCCGTTCCTCTTTTTTCAATTTATCCAACCTGATTTTCCAGTTGGGACATTGTTTACAACGATTTGGCTATGCTTAGTTGCGACAATTTAGCACTTAATTTTATAAGTACAAAACCAACTTGGAAAAATCGAAGATTTTTCCAAAGTAGAACTGACCTAAGCAATTAAGTATAGCCTCTGTTAGGCACATGGTCTTCTTTTTTATGCAGTATATTTGTTTTATTCCGTTAGAATATTAAAACTTTATACTTGTTTTATATTTTGTTTTGGTCATAGTATGTTTTGTATTGACACTTTTATAAATGCTAACGACAGTTTTATATTTACCTTCAGAAGAAGTATAAGTGCCATTGATAGTTTTATAATTTATCTCATTTAAATATTATTGTCTGCCTTTAAATTTAATTCTTGATACATTTGAATATTCTGGTGATGTTGCACCATAAACACTCTTTACGTACTTTTTAGCATTTTGTCCTAATTTCATAAACTCCGTTTTCTTCATTATATAAGATGCTGTTTCTATTTATAAGTTCTGTTTTTTAGTTCGGCTTCTGTTTGGTTTACTTTTTGGGTTGCCTTTACTAATTCCTTTTGATAGGTTTTTAGATTTACTAACTTTAAATCTTCAATATTTGGATTGTAGGTTTCTATTATTTCAATTAGTTGTAAAAGTTTGTTTAAGTTTTCTGCTGTTTCCGTAAATGATTGTCGTGATGTGGATTTTGTTTCTTTGTTTTTGGTTTCTTCATCGTTAAAATCATCTTCGTTTGTTTCGATGGTTTTTGTTGTTTTTCTACTTCTTTGAATTAATCTGTTTAATGATTTTGCTTGTTCAAATATACCATCAGTTAGATTTAAAACATCTAACTGATTTATTATTCTTGTTACTTTTGATTTTAAGTCTTCGTAAAGTTCTTGTCTTAAATGTATAGCGTTTTTGTTTGCATTTCTTTTGTCTATAACATTATTAAGGCTTGCTAAAGCATTGTCATAAAGTTCTGTGATTGCTGGAATTTTTAAATTATCAATACTTGGATTGTAATTTGTGTAAGTAGTAATTTGTTCGATTAATTTTTGAAGGTTTGCAACGTTTTTTGCGTGTCCTGTTTCATACTGTAATGTCATAATTCAATTTTTTTAAATGTTAATAATAGTAAATGTAATGATTACTAATCATTTAACGAAATTAAATTATAATTATTGTTTTTAAAACTTAGAGTTAAATATTATAACATACTCACCGCACAGATTTAAAATAACATTAATGTGCAATGAGTATATTTTAGAATTAAATTAATCCACAATAATTGTTTTCGTTAAAATTTCACCATTTACATTTGCTTTAATAATTCTAATATCACCTGAATTACTATGATAATTAATATTCATTTCTTCTTGATTAGAATTAAAGTCTTGTTTTTTATTACCATATATATCATATAATTCTGATAAGGTTATATTTTCATATTCGCCTGTTAATATATTAAAGACTTTATATTTATTTGTACCAATTTTAATGATTTTTGAAGTGTCACCACTTTGACCTACAACTACATTCATGTCTGCATAAACAGTACCACAAGAATTTGAAACTTCAACACTTACTAAACCACCACTACCTTGTGAACCTGATAATATATTAATTATTTTATTACCGAAACCATCTAAATATTCATTTGGAGGAGACCATTGACTTGGAACTGTCCAATCGTAATAGAATTCAACAACATTGGTTTGATTAGATACTAAATTATAAGCATGAGGCGAAAAAGCATCAATTTCAGCATCGCCTACTAATCCTTGACCTTGATTAGATGGGTTACCAACCCAAATAGTTTTTGTAATTGTTTCATTATCAAAAATTGCTTTAATAAATCCACTACCATTATTTCCGTTTTTTTGAACTAATACTGTTTCATTATTATTAGAACCAATAATTTGCAAATTACTTGAAACTTCCCAAACGGGATTAGAAGGAATAATACAATTATTAAAATAATATTCTTCGTTATTATTATTACATAGAAAAAAAGAACCTTGAATATCACCATCTAAATAAACTGATGGTGGTGGATTTGGAGTATTAACATCTAATTCTGCAAATAACCAATCGATACTTTCTTTAGTAAAAGAAACATGTTGTGTATTTGTTTGTGGACCATAATAATTATCGAAAGGAATTTCATTTGAGCAAACTAAATTTCTATCTAATTTCTGACTCCAATTAAAATTTGGGTTTTTAAAACCTAAAGCACTAACTGTTGGTACAAATGAATGAATTTCTTTATTTGTTCTTGATGAGAAAAAATCACCCCAAATACCAAAATAATATGCTAATAAAACTTCTTGAATATTTATACCATTACCCCAATTTGAAATACCAGGGTCATCGCCTAAAACCGCACTATGTAATTGATCTTCGGTGTCGAATAAACCGCCTGGCACAATATCCATACTTCCGTTTGGGTTATTGTTTGTATATGTTGCAGTACGATTTGGTTTAAAACGTCTCCATAATCTTGCTATTTGTTTTGTTTGACCTGTATTTGGCATATAGTTGGTATTCATTTCGGCAACTTTAACTGTCCACCATAATTGATTTATGAAACCGTGTATTCTAAAATCTTCTATACCTGCAACGTCTACATTAATGCCCATAAGTGATCCATTTACCATTGCTATTTTTCTTAAATTTTGAGGATAACCATTTGAGCCATCTAAACCGTTTGAAGTTAAGTTGGATAAATATTGTTGTCTAACTGGCGAACCATTATTTAAGTGGTCTGGCAAATGATACGGCAAATGTTGTTCAATTAGTTGTTGATTTCCTGCAACTGATTTTAAACGGTTGTTATAAAAATCGGCTGCTGCTGTACTATCCCCAAATGCATCTAATAAATTCATCATTGCTTGCATACCTATTGGGATATTTGCTCCTAAATGTGGACTATCTACACTTACCCAAAGTCTTGTGTTATGTTCTAAGTTGTGGTCTTCCATATATGCTAATGCGTAACGTGATATTTGACCACCCATACTTGGTCCCATAATTACTAATTTTTCATCACTATTATTTTGATTTAATAATGTGTTTAAGTGTTGGTATAATGCAACGTGTGCCATTGCATTTCTTTCTATATAATCTGCACCGCCATCTATATCAACATTATTTCTTTCGTAAGTTATGTGGTTTACTATTATTACGTCGTAACCTAATGCTCTTAGATTTGTCACAAGAGATTGCTCTGGAGGTGTAGCGTTATTATCAGTATACTCCATTAATTCAAAAATAGATGTATGTTTACCTGATGGCAAATCGGAATCAGAATCTTCAATTTTACGTTCATCACCTGGGTCAAAACCATCAATAATTACAATTGGTTTTAATAAAACACCTTGGGTATTGCCATTATTTGTATGGTGGTAAATTCTATATTCAAGTTCGCCTAATAATGATGGTGAACCGTCATAACCTTGAAAAGGAATATCAGCAGTAATTGTACCATCAACTATTAAAGATTGTGGTGGTCTTATAAAGGCTAATTTTGTATGTAAAACACTACTTGTTGTTTTTGTTGTGCCATCCGTAAAAGTTGCGGTAAATATTAATGTTTTATAACCTTCATTATTATAATGTACTTGTATATTATTGGTAGTAATTATTCCATCATTAATAATAGTGTAATCTGTTTCGGTATCAAAATTTGCAATTAATGTTTGTATCTTTTTGGTTTCTGTTTCTTCGATAAAGAAAGTATTGTCAAATTTGAATGTGATGTCGCTACCTACTAAATATTCCTTTAAAGGTGCAATGACTAAAACATGTTTTTCTTTAAACGCAGGTTTGTCATTGGTCAACTTTTCAAATTTGTTCGTATTTGTTGAAAGACGAAGACCACCTTTAGTTTCATCATTGCTATTAAAATTTAATTCATGAAATGAAGCATTTAGTATTCCGACATCTACCGTATTTTTATTATTACGATGTGTGTAATTTGTTCTTACTGATTTATAGGATACAAATTTTTGTTTGTCTGAGGCGTTGTATAATTCGTTAAGTGCTTGTTCAAAATGTTTTAATGAAGAAACGTTTTTATCTTCTTCGTTAAATGTACTTAATTGTGACCAAGGCATCGTTTTGTCGTATAAAACATTGGTTGTAAAACTTGTTTTATCAATATTTACAAGCATGCTGTCGATACTTATTTCGGGTTCTTGAGCATATAAATTTATAAAAAGCGATAAAATAAATGCAATGGTAATTGTTTTTTTCATAATTTAGTGTTTTAATAAATGGTTAATGTGAATTGTTTATTAGTTCCTGAAATAAATTCAGGATGAAATTAGGTGTCATTGGTGTGGCACCTTTTTTTTATGGAAATTCTGTGTCTGAAAGTGTGTTCCAATTTAAATCAAAACGACCTTCGGTTATCTCTATAATATCATCAGGATTATCTTGATTTACGGCTTGGCAACTAAAAGTGCCTGAAATAATTCCATTTTCAAAGTCATTTCTTGTGATGTTAAGTATTCCTGTGCTTTCGATTGAACAATACCATTTATATGCTTCAATATCATTATCCCACCATCTACATACTAAATTAATTGTTGGGTTGGCATCTAAACCGTTAAGGCAATTACTTTCCTGCATTGTGAAAATCCCTGTACCAATTTCTTCTAAATCAACAATGTGCATTTTTAACAAACCACCTGTACCGCTTTTAAAATCCCAAATTTTTAAATCAGCAAAATTCAAATTTGATGGAGAACCAACAAATCTCATTCCACGATCTGGACCAAAGGTTGTACCTGTGCCATCACGAGGTGTAAGTAAGTTGCCATCTATGTAACAACCAAAAGTGTTTTTTCCAGTTTGGGTTGCTTCGGGTAATGTTGGGTTAAAATCATTGTCGTTTCTTTCGCAACTTGTTAGAGTTGTCAGAAAAATTGTAAGTATTAATAGTGTTTTCATAATTATTGATTTTGTTAATGTCTTGTTTTTATTACTTATGTTATAGTTAAAATATGCTATTCTACTTCTTTTAAATTAATAGTTAATTGCAATTAATTTATTATTTTTCATGCACTTCTAAAATTTAGTTTGTGGGTAGGCAGAACTAAATTTTACTTTGCTAGATTATTAATTTATTCTATATTGTTGTTTTTTAACGTTTTATTTTTTGAGTGTGATTTTTGCGGTCACACCTTGTGCCTAACATGCAGATAAACGTATTAAACAATCTTGCACAATTGTGTATTAAATTTACACGCATTATATGTACAAATGTAGTCAATTTAATGGGCTTTTGTATTTTAATTTTAATTTCAAGGATAATATTTTTAATATTATCACTTAAAATTAACATAAAGCTGTAATTTTGAAATTTAAAATTAAAAACTAAAGTATTTTATGAGCAATTTTACAGTAAAAAAAATGAATAAATTTTTAATATTCAAACTACCAGCGGCTTACTTTACAGGCGTAAGAGTAAGTAAATTAACCGAAAATGAGGTAGAAGTAACTGTAAAACATAGATGGATTAATCAAAACCCTTTTAAATCAATCTATTGGGCAATTCAAGGAATGGCTTCAGAATTAACTACTGGTGTATTAGTAATGAAACATATTAGTGATAGTGGTAAAAAAATATCAATGTTAGTTACACGTCAAACAGGTGATTTTTACAAAAAAGCTACTGGTAAAATTACTTTTTCTTGTAAAGGTGGAAATGAAATAAAAAATGCAATTAATAGAACTATTGACACTAAAGAAGGGCAGACTGTAGTACTTACCTCAAAAGGATTTAATGAGCAAGGTATTGAAGTTTCTTCATTTACTTACCAATGGAGTATTAAGGTTAAGGTAAAATAAAAATTACCCTTTAACCTTCGCAATATAAGCAATTAATTTTTTACCATATTTAGATGCCTTTACTTTTTCTGAAAGCGAATTTGCGATAGTATCTAAATAATATGTATCTAACTTATATAATTCAGATAAGGTTAAATAAGGAGAAATTTCAGAATTTACATTATTAAAGGCAAAATTTAAGGTGTAACGTAATTCTCTTTTTGTAATATTATTAATTTTTTTTTCAATGGCAATAATTTGAATTTCTGACTCCTTATCTTTTACAGCATCAAATTTCTCTTTAATTAAATCTAATTTTAAATTATTGAATTTCCGCATATTTTCGTTAAACACATTTAACAAATCCTGATTACTAGACCCTGTAATTTCTGCTTTATAATTAAATGTATTTATATCAGTTTCAATATTAATTTTTCCTTCTTCCCCAAAAAATTGCAAAATTTTATCAGTACCTGATAACGATAAAAAATATATTTCAGGGCTTTCTAAATTATCTGCTAAAGTGAAATTACTGCCATCTAAAACAATTGAATCAACATTAACAATTAAAGTATCCTTAATTTTTTGTAAATACAATTTTCCTTTCTTTAAACCAGTTACATTACCAGTTATTATCATATTTTTTTTTTCTTTAGCACAAGAAAAAATAAAAAAAACGACTACTGCCACTAATGTGTATTTGTTCATAAATAAATATATTACAAAAAATCCTTTTAAAATTTATTTTAAAAGGATTTTTATACGATTATTTTAAAAATTTACTATGCCTCAAAAGGCTCAATAGAAACATAAGACCTATTATTTCTCTTTTTAGTAAATTTCACTAAACCATCTACTTGAGCATGTAAAGTATGATCCTTGCCCATATATACATTTTCTCCAGGGTGATGTTTTGTGCCTCTTTGACGTATGATGATATTACCTGCTATTGCAGCCTGACCACCAAAAATTTTTACTCCAAGACGTTTCGATTCTGACTCTCTACCATTCTTAGAACTACCAACTCCTTTTTTATGTGCCATAATTCAAATTTTTAAATGCTTAAATTCTATTTTGATTTTGATTACTTTTCAATACCTCCTTTAATTTCATCTTGCCACTTCTTTAACTCATCCCATTTTCCAGTAGCAGCCATTTTTGCTTGCTTTGGCCATGAATCTGGAATTTTAGAAGCATATCTAGAACCTGCTGCAACTAAAATTTCTTTTAATTTTACAACCTCTGTTGCCGCTAAATCAGCAAAAGTAACGATTCCTGCATCATTAAAAATTTCAGCAATTTTAGGACCAATTCCTTCTACTTTTTTTAAATCATCTGCCTTAGTAATTGTTTTTTTAACAACTTCCTGTTCTAGTTTTGCAGTTTCCTTAGGTACTTCTTTTTTTGCTACTGGCTCTAAAATCTCTTTTTTTGAAGATTTTGCTCCACTAACAACAATACTTTCAATTTTAATTTCGGTTAAATATTGCCTATGACCATTTTTAACTCGATACCCTTTTCTACGTTTTTTCTTAAAAACGATTACTTTGTCACCTTTTAAGTGACTAAGGATTTTAGCTGATACAGCTACACCTTTGATAACTGGGGCGCCAATAACTACTTTACCATCATCTAATAAAAGAACCTTGTCAAAACTCACTTTTGAATCAACCTCCTCTTGTAAACGATGTACAAATATTTTTTGGTCTTTTTTAACTTTAAATTGTTGCCCTGCTATTTCTACAATTGCGTACATAAATTTATAATTTTTTTACCTTGTTTTTTAAACGAGTGCAAATATAGCCTTTATTTTTAGTTATGAAAGTGTTTTTAAATAATTTTTAATTTATTCAATGCTAGTTTTTTTTAACTAAAACTATTAATTTAATACTAAAAAGTGTAATTTTGTGTCTTAAAATTTCTATTAACAAAAGAGGAATTATTTTTTATGGATAAATTTTCATTTTTAAATGCAGTACACACAGGTTTTATTGAAGATTTGTATCAAAAATACCTAAAATTCCCAGATGCAATTGAACCCAGTTGGCGAAGTTTCTTTCAAGGCTATGATTTAGCAAATGCCAATTTTTCGTTAACAGAAGAAGATCAAAATACAATTGTAGTTCCTGAAAAAGTACATAAAGAATTTCAAGTCATCGAAATGATTAACGCATATCGATCTAGAGGACATTTGTTTACAAAAACAAACCCAGTAAGAGAACGTAGAAAATATGTGCCAACTTTAGCCTTAGAAAATTTTGGACTAACAAACAACGACTTAAATACGGTTTTTGAAGCAGGAGAAATATTAGGAATTGGAGGTCAAACCTTAAAAGAAATTATAAAACACCTTAACGAAATTTATTGCGACTCTATAGGTGTAGAATATATGTATATTCGAGACCCTAATGAAATTAAATGGTGGCAAAATAAATTAAATAAAAATAATAACCACCCGAATTACAATTTAAAAGCAAAAAAATATGTACTTTCTAAATTAAACCAAGCCGTAACTTTTGAACGTTTTTTACAAACAAAATATGTAGGTCAAAAAAGATTTTCACTAGAAGGTGGTGAGACTTTAATACCAGCAATTAGTGTCGCATTATTTAATGCAGTAAAAGATTTTGGCGTTAAAGAAACTGTCATAGGTATGGCGCATCGTGGTCGTTTGAGTACCCTGATCAATATATTTAGAAAACCAGTTCGTGAACTATTTAGTGAATTTGAAGGTAAAGACTTTGAAGATAAAAATATTGATGGCGACGTTAAATACCACTTAGGCTTAACTTTAAATAAAACGTATCAAAACGGATTAAGTATTAAGATGAATTTAGTACCAAACCCTTCACATTTAGAAGCCGTTGACGCTGTCGCGGAAGGAATCACTCGTGGAAAAATAGACAGAAAATACAAAGGTGATAACTCAAAAATATTACCCATATTAGTACATGGCGATGCTGCAATTGCAGGACAAGGTATTGTATATGAAGTAATACAGATGAGTAAACTTAACGGCTACACAACAGGAGGGACAATACATATTGTAGTAAATAACCAAATAGGATTTACCACCAATTATTTAGATGCAAGATCAAGTACCTATTGTACAGATATTGCAAAAGTAACCTTGTCACCAGTTTTACATGTAAATGCAGATGATGCTGAGGCCGTTGTACATGCAATGGAAATGGCATTAGAATTTAGAATGAAATTTAAACGCGATGTATTTATTGACTTATTAGGTTACCGAAAATACGGACATAATGAAGGTGATGAACCCCGTTTTACACAACCAAACTTATATAAAACAATTGCTAAACACGACAACCCATTTAAAATCTATGCAGACAAACTAATTGCTGAAAATTCAGTGGATGCCGCTTACGTAGAAAAAATCACCGCTACTTTTAAAGCAATGCTCGAAGAAGAGTACACAAAATCTAAAAAAGACACCACTTCAAACATAAAACCTTTTATGAATTCAAGTTGGAAAGGCTTTACTAGAAAATATTTAAAAGATATGCTATTACCTGTAAAAACAGGTTATCCTAAGAAAAAATTAGAAGGCATTGTAAAAGTAATTTCTACAACACCAAAAGACGTAAAGTTCATTCGTAAAGCAATAAGAATTTTAAATGCTAGAGATAAAATGGTTTTTGAAACCAACACCTTAGATTGGGGAATGGCAGAAAACCTAGCATATGGCTCTTTATTAGAAGAAGGATTTAATGTACGAATTTCTGGTCAAGACGTAGAAAGAGGAACATTCTCACATAGACATGCTATTTTAAGAGATGAAGTTACCGAAAAAAGAATAAACCTGTTAAATACAAACCCAAATAATAAAGGCGAAATGTATATCTACAATTCACACCTATCAGAATATGGTGTTTTAGGTTTCGATTACGGCTACGCTATGGCAAACCCAAATACCTTAACCATTTGGGAAGCACAATTTGGAGATTTCTCTAATGGTGCTCAAATTATATTTGACCAATACATCGCAGCAGCCGAAGATAAATGGAAACTCCAAAACGGAATTATAATACTTTTACCTCACGGTTACGAAGGACAAGGCTCTGAACACTCATCAGCAAGAATAGAACGTTATTTACAACTTTGCGCAATAGACAATATGAATGTTGCTAATTGTACCACACCAGCAAATATTTACCATTTGTTAAGACGACAAATGAAACGTGATTTTAGAAAACCATTAATTGTATTTACACCTAAAAGTTTATTACGCCACCCAAAAGCAGTTTCTCCAATAGAAGAATTAGCAACAGGCGAATTTCAAGAAGTAATAGACGATACTTTAGATACAAAAAAAATAAAAAAATTAGTATTTGTCTCTGGTAAATTCTATTACGACCTACTAGCAGAAAGAGAAAAACTAGATAGAAATGACATTGCATTAATTAGAATAGAACAACTGTTCCCTTTACACAAAGAAAAAATACAAACAATAATAGATAAATATAAAAATGTAACCAATTATATTTGGGCACAAGAAGAACCAAGAAATATGGGCGCATGGAGTCATATGTTAGAACGCTTTGATATGGTAAGGCTACAAGTATGTTCAAGACCATTCTATGCAGTTCCAGCAGCAGGATCTAGCGCAAGATTTAAACGAAGACACCAACGTGTAATTAATAGTGTTTTTGAAGATGAAGTTAAAATGTAAAATGAAAAGTGTAATATTCAAAATTCAAAATAAAATAAATAGCATATTATGATACTAGAAATGAAAGTTCCTTCTCCAGGAGAATCAATTACAGAAGTAGAAATAGCACAATGGTTAGTAGAAGATGGCGATTATGTAGAAAAAGACCAACCAATTGCCGAAGTAGATTCAGATAAAGCAACACTAGAACTTCCTGCTGAAGAAAGTGGTATAATAACGCTTAAAGCAGCAGAAGGTGACGCAGTTGCCGTTGGAGCAGTAGTATGCTTAATTGATGTAGATGCAGAAAGACCAGTGAGCACGACACCTAACACCCAAAACCCAAAACATAACACCCAAAACCCAAAACCCAAAACCCAAAACATAACACCTAAAGAGACTTATGCAACAGGCACTGCGTCACCAGCAGCAAAAAAAATATTAACAGAAAAAGGAATAGATGCAAGTAACATAAAAGGGACAGGAAAAGACGGTAGAATTACCAAAGAAGATGCAACAAAAGCAATACCATCTATGGGGGCACCAACCTCTGGTGGCAATAGAGGGTCTTCTCGTAAAAAAATGTCTATGCTACGTCGTAAAGTAGCACAACGCCTAGTTTCAGTTAAAAACGAAACAGCGATGTTAACCACCTTTAATGAAGTTAACATGCAACCCATATTCGATTTACGTAAAATTTATAAAGAAGACTTTAAAGCTAAATACGGTGTAAGTCTAGGCTTTATGAGTTTCTTTACAAAAGCTATAGTTAGAGCATTAGAAATCTATCCAGGTGTTAACTCTATGATTGATGGTGATTTTAAAATAATACATGATTTTATAGACATATCCATAGCAGTATCTGGACCAAAAGGATTAATGGTTCCTGTAATTAGAAACGCAGAAAACCTAACCTTTAGAGGTATAGAATCCGAAGTTAAACGATTGGCAATAAGAGCAAGAGATGGACAAATTACAGTTGATGAAATGACAGGAGGAACATTTACCATTACCAACGGTGGTATTTTTGGCTCAATGCTATCAACACCAATTATAAACCCACCCCAAAGCGCCATTTTAGGAATGCATAATATTGTACAAAGACCAATGGCAGTTAATAATGAAGTAGTAATTCAACCAATAATGTTTGTTGCATTATCTTATGATCATAGAATTATCGACGGTAAAGAATCTGTTGGATTTTTAGTTACAGTTAAAGAAGCCTTAGAAAACCCAATAGAATTACTAATGAACGGCGATGCAAAAAAAGCCTTAGAAATGTAACTCTTAGCTATAAATAAAGAAACGAAAGTTCTTTTAAAGAACAATATGAATAAAACCAAACTAATAAGAATAACAACAGTACCCATATCTTTAGAAAAACTATTAGAAAATCAATTGACATTTATGTCAAATTATTTTGATATAACTGCAATCTCATCAAATAAAAAACAATTAAAAAAATTTGGAATTGAAAACAATATCAAAACCAAACATATTGAATTAACCCGAAAAATAACACCACTACAAGATTTAAAAGCGTTATGGAAACTCTATAAATTTCTAAAAAAAGAAAAACCAGAAATTGTACATAGCCATACACCAAAAGCAGGAACAATAGCAATGTTAGCAGCAAAATTAGCAGGAGTTCCAAACCGTTTACATACCATTGCAGGTTTACCATTACTAGAAACAAAAGGCATAAAACGCACCATTTTAAATATAGTTGAAAAAATTACCTATGCAGCAGCCACTCAAATATTACCAAACTCTTATGGCTTAAAACAGATTATTCTTGTTAAAAAATTTTGTAAAGAATCAAAATTAAAAGTAATTGCCAACGGAAGTTCTAACGGAATAAATACCGCCTATTTTAACCCTGCTAATTATTTAGAAACAGAGAATGAAAAATTACGAAAAAGAATAAATATTTTAAAAAATGATTTTGTTTTCATTTTTGTTGGCAGATTAGTATCTGATAAAGGAATTAATGAGTTAGTAAATGCTTTCGAAAATATCAACAACAAATTCACCAATACAAAATTACTACTTGTTGGCGCATTAGAAACAGAACTAGACCCTTTAGAAAACAAAACCATAGTTAAAATAAAAAACCATAACAATATCATTTCGGTTGGTTACCAACAAGATGTTAGACCCTACTTTGCTATAGCAAATGTATTGACTTTCCCAAGTTATCGAGAAGGTTTTCCAAACGTTGTTTTGCAAGCTGCAGCAATGAATTTACCAAGTATAGTTACCAACATTAATGGTTGTAATGAAATTATTAAACACCATAAAAACGGTTTAATTATTCCAGTAAAAGACAAAAAAGCCTTGTTTGTAGCAATGAAAGAATTAGTACTAAATACTGCTTTGAGACAAAAATTAATACAAAACTCTAGAAAAAGTATTACAACACGCTATAACCAACAATTGGTTTGGGAAAAACTCTTGCAAGAATACAAATTACTTGACTAAACTAGCCAAAAATAATTACCATTTAATGCGATTATTTAATATGAAATTTTTGTTAAAAAACAATAACTTATTGTACTTTTGTATTTCGCAAAAATTTTTATGACCAGTCAAATTAAAAAAATAGCAGTGATGACTTCCGGAGGAGATGCGCCAGGAATGAATGCCTGTATTAGAGCAGTAGTAAGATCCTGTGCCTATTATCATATAGAATGTTTTGGAATCTATAGAGGTTATCAAGGTTTAATTGAGGGTGATTTTAAACAATTCAATGCCCGTTCTGTACACCATATTATTCACAAGGGAGGTACAATTTTAAAAACAGCAAGGTCAAAAGAATTTAGAACCAAAGAAGGTAGAAAAAAAGCATATAAAAATTTAAAAGATAATAAAATTGATGCTTTAATATTAATAGGAGGCGATGGTACTTTTACAGGAGGAATGGTCTTTTACCAAGAATATAACTTTCCGATAATAGGTATTCCAGGTACAATAGATAATGATATATTTGGTACAAATTATACAATTGGCTATGATACAGCACTAAATACAGTAATAGACGCAATAGATAAAATTAGAGACACAGCCAGTTCTCATAGCCGATTAATTTTAGTCGAAGTTATGGGGAAAGACGCAGGATTTATTGCCTTAAATGCAGGAGTAGGAGCAGGAGCAGAAGAAATATTAATACCAGAAGAAAAATTAGGATTAAAAAGACTATTGCAATCACTAAAAAGAAGTAAAAGAAGCGGAAAATCATCTAGTATTGTAGTCGTTTCAGAAGGAGATAAAATAGGTAAAAACGTATTTGAGTTAGCAGATTATATAGAAGCTAATTTACCAGAATATGAAGTGAGAGTGTCCGTTTTAGGACATATGCAAAGAGGAGGTTCGCCAAGCTGTTTTGATCGCGTATTAGCATCAAAATTAGGCGTAAGAGCAGTAGAGATGCTATTAGATAAAAAATCTAATATAATGGTTGGGTTTTTAAATAATAAAGTAGTAACAGTACCTTTAGAAAAAGCCGTAAAAGGAAAACATGCCATAAATGAAGAACTATTAAGAATGTCAGATATATTATCGATATAATTTAAAATTAATGAAGGGAATAGTAATTATCACATTAGGAATATTATTGTATTCTTGTAGTTCTAAAAAAAGAATACAAGTTAAAACAAATTCAAACATAGAATTAATAAAAAATATAGAAACCTATATAGCAAAAATTGAAGCAAGCTTAATTAAAGAAGATGAACAAGCAGAAAAAATAGAAATTAAAGATAAAGAAGAAAAAATTTTTATTGATATTTTAGAAGAAGAATCTTTTTACAAAGACGATAAGCTAGTTAAAATTCTTATAACAAATCATTTAGTAGATAATTTTAAAGAAATAAAAGAATTCTATTATCATAATGACGGATTGGTTTATATAAAAATCAAACAATTTGTTACACTAAAAAATCAACCTCAAAAACAATACTTACGAAAATTATACTTCTCAAAAGAACGTATAATTAAAGATTTAGGAAAAAATAATAATGAAATATCTTCATTAGAACTGCATAATCAGGCAATAACAAAGTTAAACGAAGCATATAATAAAATATAATAAAATGATTAAAATAGGAATAAATGGATTCGGAAGAATAGGTAGGCTAGCATTTAGATCTGCCATAGTAAGGGAAAATATGCAAGTTGTAGCAATAAATGACTTATTAGAAGTAGAATATTTAGCATACTTATTACGCTATGATTCAGTACACGGTCGCTTTGAAGGTACTGTCGAGGTTAAAAATGGACATTTAGTTGTAAACGGAAATACAATTAGAGTTACTGCCGAAAAAAATCCAGAAAAATTAAAATGGAATGAAGTAGAGGCAGCATATATTATTGAATCTACAGGCTTCTTTTTATCAAAAGAACAAGCAGGCCTACACCTCAAAGGAGGCGCAAAAAAAATAGTGATTTCTGCACCCTCAAAAGATGCACCAATGTTTGTAATGGGCGTTAACCATAAAAAATTAAAAGCAACCGATACTATTTTTTCTAATGCATCTTGCACCACAAACTGTTTAGCACCAATTGCTAAAATTCTAAATGACAATTTTGGTATTGTTGAATGTTTAATGACAACAGTACACGCAGCAACTTCTGGTCAAAAAACAGTTGATGCACCCGCAGGAAACTGGAGAAGAGGACGCTCAGCAATATTAAATATTATACCAGCAACCACAGGTGCAGCAAAAGCAGTAACCAAAGTAATACCAGAACTTAAAGGAAAAATGGATGCAATGGCATTTCGCGTACCAACAGCAAATGTCTCCGTAATAGACCTTACAGTAAGGTTAAAAAAAGCAACCTCTTACAATGAAATTAAAAAAGTGATGAAAAAAGCATCTGAAAATGAATTCAAAGGTATTTTGGGTTATACAGAAGATGAAGTAGTCTCTCAAGATTTTGTTTCAGAAACAAGAACCTCTGTTTTTGATGCAAGTGCAGGAGTAGAGTTAAACTCAAATTTCTTTAAAATTATTTCTTGGTATGATAATGAGTTTGGTTACTCTACTAAAATTGTTGACTTACTAGCTTATGCAGCAAATTTGTAAAAGCATCTCCAAAAACAATAGAACGATATAAAATAAAGAGCCTGTACTTGTTAAAAGGAAACTCACTAAAAAAATTTGAAGAATATAAAACCAATAATATAAGAATTGCAAAATTACCCGTAAATAGCCAAAGACTTAACCTCTTAATGATATTTTACATGAAAAGCAACCTACTAGAAGCAATTAAATAGAAAACTTACATAGTATCAAGTTTGCTGTAATATTCCTGTTGCTACTATTTGGGTCTGTTTTTCGCCAATATTTTACATCTACTATGACACCTTTAATAGATAGTGTTGGGTTTAATAGAAAAATAATTAAATTTTCATAAGTATACTATTGTCATAATTTGATACTTGTTTTTTAAAATCAGAAAAATAGGATTTACGAATTACTAATTTATAATAACAATTTAAATCCATTTGTTTTTCAATAACCTTTACATCAAATTTTTTTATCATTTTCATTACTGTATTTAAATCTTTATATTCAAAAGTAAGGCTAATGTATTTTTTAACTGTTTTTTTTGTAATTTTTGCAATTTTTAAAGCATTACTTGCCCCTTTTTTATAGGCAAAAATTAAACCGCCAACACCTAATTTCGTTCCACCATAATACCTAACTACAATGATTAAAACATTAGTGATATTTGCAGCTAAAATTTGTCCATAAATTGGTTTTCCAGCACTGTTATTTGGTTCTCCATTATCATTTGTTCTATAAGTAATGATATCGACTCCTAATTGCCAAGCATAACACCAATGTCTTGCTTTTGCATGTATAATTTTTACTTGGTTGATGTGATTTTTAATCTCCTCTTCGGTCTCTACAGAAAAAGCATAGCCTATAAATTTACTTCCTTTTTCTTTGTAAACTTCACCAACAGAATCACTTGCAACAGTTAAATATGTATATTTCTCATTTTTCATTTAAATAAATAGAGTAATTAGTAAAATTGCAATAACGGAGAGTATAATACCAAAATAGTTCATTTTAGATAGTTTTTCTTTAAAAAGTAATAGACCAATAATAGAAGAAAGTAGCACAATACCTACATTGTTTACAGTAAAAATAGTTGAACTATCTAGACCTTTAGTTTGTAATGCTTTTAGTAAAAAATAAATGGAAAAATAATTTGGTATGCCTAAAATAACCCCTGCAATTAGGTTTTTAAAACTTAATTTTAATTTTTTACTTATGACTAAGTATATCATTACAATAAAACCTAATAAAACGGCAACTAAAAAAATGGTACCTGTATAAATTGCTGTTTCATTTGCTTGTACAAAGTTCTTTTCTATATATTTAAGTAAAGTATCTAAAGTCCCCGAACCTAAAAATAAGACGATTGGTAAATACAACAGTTTTATATTAAATACCTCTCCTTTTTTAACGGAAGAAAAATAGACTGCAATTAAAGCCAAAATTATTCCGATAATTTTATACAGCCCTATGGCTTCTTTATAAATTAAAATTCCGAATAATATGGGGATTACAACGCTCATTTTACTAGCAACTGCTACAACAGAAATTCCCATTTTTTGTACTGTTTTTGCCATTACATTAAAAATTATTATAAATAAAAAGCCTAAAATGACGGCTCCAAAAAACCATTTTTGCTTTGGTATTTCTAGCAAACTATAAGTTACATTAGACTGTGAATACGCTACTAAAAAAGCAAATAAATAGTTAAAGACAATTGCTTGAAATGTATCTACTTTGTATTTGTCAAAAAGTTTAAAAATAATAAACAGTAAGGCATTTACTAAAACGCTTAAAACTATATATATCATTGGCTTGGTAATTATTAATTTAATTATTGTAACGGATTAATTCCGTTTTTTGTTATTATATTTATTTTATCAATAAAAATTTTTCTTTTAGATTATTTTCATTCAATATAATTAAGAACTATCTTAATTAGTTTGCCAGAAAGACTATAATAATAAGTTTTAAATTGCTTCATTATTTATTTTTACAACTAATTGATCTTCTAATATTTTTTTATTAAAAATGATTATTCCTTTTAATTTGGGCGCTTTAATACCGTTTTCTAGAAGAAAATTACCATAAAAAACACGTGCCTCGTCCCATAAATTAGTTGTAATAAAATGCTGTAAGGTCTGTCTGCCCCCTTCTATAATAACTGATTGTACCTTATATTTATACAACACATTACAAATTTGTTTTGCAATATTTGCATCAAAGTTTATACACTCAAATATTAAGTTTTTTTTATTTTTTTGAATGATTTTTGAAGTAAATATAATTGTTTGTATGCTTTGGTCTAAAACATGAAAGTTAGTAGGAATTCTTAAATTATTATCTAGAATTACTCTTATCGGGTTTTCACCTTTAAAAGTTCGTGTGTTTAATTTGGGGTTATCACTTACAACTGTATTTGTACCAACTAAAATAGCCTGTTCTTCACTTCTAAACTTATGCGTTAATTGTTGTGAGTATTTATTGCTAATCCAAATTGGCATAACTTTTTCTTTTTTTAATTGACCAATAAAACCATCTTTACTTTCTGCCCATTTTAAAATAATATAAGGTCTTTTCTTTTCATGAAAAGTAAAAAATCGTTTGTTTAAATTAAAACAAGATTTCTTTAAAACATTAATTGTTACTTCACAATCATTATCTTTTAAATATTGAATTCCATTTCCTTTAACTAAACTATGGGTATCTTTAAGACCAATAACTATTTTTTTAATTCCTTTTTTAACAATTAAATTACAACAAGGTGGTGTTTTTCCGAAATGTGAACATGGTTCTAAACTAACATATAAAGTGGCTTTTGAAATATTTTTAAGATACACGTCCTTAACCGAATTTATACAATTTACTTCTGCATGATTTCCTCCAAAAGGGCTTGTAAATCCTTCGCCAATAATAGTATTTTTATAAACCAAAACAGCACCAACCATTGGGTTTGGAGCGGTTGTTCCTAAGCCTAATTTTGCTAACTGTAAACACCTTTTTATATAATATTCGTTAATCACTTAATTTTAAAATTTTTGGTAACAATTTTTACATATAATTTTAAATTTGTTTTTTATTTTGCCTTATATATTTAAGTACATATCAACAAGACCTTCTGGAGTTTTAACTTTAATTGTTTTATTGCTTCTATTTACAGCAACTAAAAAGGCATCTATCGGAACTAGTAATTCTTTACCATCATTATTTTTAATTATAAAAAAATCTTGTGCTGTAGTATCGTTTATAGATTTTAGAACTCCAAGTTCGCCGTAATTTTCATCAATAATAGTAAAGCCAATTACTTCGTGGTAATAAAATTTATTACCCTCTAGTTTTGGTAATAAAGTTAGCGGTAGGTAAACTGCTTTTTTTAGTATATTTTCGGCATCTAACTCGTTATCTATATCTTCAAATTTCACTCTTAATTGATTGCCTTTTTGTAATAAACTTTCTGTGACAAAAAATGGTAAAAGTGTGTTTTTTAGCTCTAAAAAAACAGTTTCTAAGTTAGTGTAAAGTTCAGGGTCATCTGCATCTAATACAATTACGACTTCACCTTTAAAACTATGTTTTCGGGCAATAATTCCTAAATAAAAACAATTTTCCTTTTTCATAAAAATGTAGAAAATTAAAAGACCTCACAAGTTAAAAACCTGTAAGGTCTTTGTTAAACCTTGAAATTTATTTTAAGTTTAAAACTTAAATTTATTCTTCTTCGTTACTTGTAACTTCTTTGCTATCAGTAGTTTCTTCAGTAGTTTCAGTATCCTTAACAACCCTTGCCTCGTTTATTGCTTTTTCAGCAATTAAAGCTTTTGCTTTTGCATCTGTTTTTGCTTTTTCGAGTTTTTCTTCTTTTGTGCTAACAAGACCTGATTTTTCTTCTAGCCATGTTTTGAATTTTTCTGCAGCTTGCTCTTCGGTTAAAGCTCCTTTTCGAACACCACCTGCTAAATGATTTTTTAACATAGCACCTTTATAAGATAACAATGCTCTTGCTGTATCAGTAGGTTGTGCACCATTTTGTAGCCAACTTACTGCTTTGTCTACATCTAAATCTATTGTTGCAGGGTTTGTGTTTGGGTTATAAGTCCCAATTTTTTCTAGTAATTTACCATCTCTTTTTGAACGTGCATCTGCTGCAACAATCCAATAAAAGGGCTTTCCTTTTCTACCGTGTCTTTGTAATCTAATTTTTACTGGCATAATTTGTTAAATTTTAAGGTTCTCGACCTTGGTTTTTAATTTGTTAAATTTTAAGAACGCAAATCTACTTCTTTTTTTATTAATAAGCCTATTTAACTATTAATATAAATTAAAGAGTTATATTTGTTTTTTCAACAAACTAAAAATTAAATAATCATGAAAAAAATTGGGTCAACAATGGCAATTGTAGGAATTATAGCAATAGTAATGAATTTTTTAGACCGTGTACCAGCAATATTAATATGGATTTATTCTTGGGGAGAAACTACCGCTTGGGTTATTAAAATTGCTCTAGTTGTTATAGGTGCTGTATTATTTTTTGTAGGAAAAAAAGAAACTTCTAAAGAACAACAAAATTAAGCTATAATAAATCTTATTGTAGATGATTAAAAAGCGTTATTAAAAAAGAAATTTTCACAAGAAAAACACAAAGATAATAGACCTAAAAAATAAATTTAAAAACAATTTACTAATCTCTAAAATTATATATTTGCACCAAACTTTGGTCTAAGTATGGTCTTTATGGCTTGACCTAATAAACAGATAACAAATGCAACTAACCGAACAAGAAATTGTTAGAAGGGAATCACTCCAAAAATTAAGAGATTTAGGTATAAATCCATACCCAGCAGCACAGTTCCACACTACTACCTCTGTCAAACAGATAATGGATAGATTCTCTAATTTTGAGGGTAAACAAGTTGTTCTTGCAGGTAGAATAATGAGTCGTAGAATTATGGGTTCTGCCTCTTTTGCAGAACTAAAAGATGGCTCTGGTAGAATGCAAATCTACTTTAATCGTGATTTGCTTTGTATTGGTGATGATAAAACAATGTATAATACTGTTTTTAAAAAATTACTAGATTTAGGAGATATTATTGGTATAAAAGGTGAAGTTTTTAAAACTAAAGTTGGTGAAATTTCTGTTAAAGTGAGTGAATTAACTGTTTTATCTAAATCATTACGACCTTTACCTATTGCTAAAATAGATGCAGAAGGTAAAGTTCATGACGCTTTTACAGATGCAGAATTACGATACCGACAACGTTATGTAGATTTAATTGTAAACGATCATGTAAAAGAAACATTTATAAAACGTACAAAAATAACAAATACGATTCGTCAGTTTTTTAACGAACGTAATTATGTAGAAGTAGAAACACCTATCTTACAACCTATCCCTGGAGGTGCAGCTGCAAGCCCTTTTGTCACACATCACAATGCGTTAAATATACCTTTATATTTACGAATTGCTAACGAATTATACCTAAAACGTCTTATTGTTGGTGGTTTTGATGCCGTTTATGAATTTTCTAAAGATTTTAGAAACGAAGGAATGGATAGAACCCACAATCCAGAATTTACGGTAATGGAACTCTATGTTGCTTATAAAGATTATAATTGGATGATGAATATGACCGAGCAATTACTAGAAAAAATAGCATTAGAATCTAATCAGAATACAACGGTAACTTTTGGAGAACACCAAATTAATTTTAAGGCACCTTATGCTCGTATTCCTATTTTAGAGGCCATTAAAAAGCATACCAGTTTTGACCTTAACGGAATGAATCAAAAAGAATTAATACAAGTTTGCCATAAATTAGACATTACTGCAGACCAAACTATGGGTATCGGGAAACTAATAGATGAAATTTTTGGTGAAAAATGTGAGCACAATTACATTCAACCCACTTTTATAATTGATTACCCAAAGGAAATGAGTCCGTTATGTAAAGAACACCGTGATGATCCAAGACTTACTGAACGCTTTGAACTTATGGTTGCTGGCAAAGAATTGGCAAATGCTTATTCAGAATTAAACGACCCAATAGACCAAAAAGAACGTTTTGAAGAACAATTAAAACTATCTGAAAAAGGCGATGACGAAGCTATGTTTATAGATCAAGATTTTGTTCGTGCTTTAGAGTATGGTATGCCTCCAACTTCTGGTATTGGTATTGGTATAGATCGTTTAACTATGTTTATGACTAATAATTCTTCAATACAAGAAGTGCTTTTTTTTCCGCAAATGCGACCAGAAAAAAAGCAAATTACAATGACTGATGAAGAAAAAAAAGTTTTTGAAATTCTTAAAAAAGAAAGTAAACTAAAATTAACTGATTTAAAAACTCAAAGTGAATTAAGCAATAAAAAATGGGATAAAACCATAAAGAGTTTAACTAAAAATAAATTGGCAAAAGTTGAAAAAACAAATGATGATTTGTTTGTTGAGTTGCTATAACTCCTTACAAACTAAAAAGGGTAGCGCTAGAGTTTTATGCTTTAAAAAATTTACTTACCATCTAATAATTACACTTCCCCAAGTAAAACCAGAACCAAAAGCGGCAAGAACAACCAAATTATTTTCTTTGATTTTTTGTTGTTCCCAAGCTTCGGTTAAAGCAATAATGATAGAAGCTGCTGTAGTATTACCATATTTCATAATATTATTAAATACTTGGTCATCGCTTAAACCAAATTTGCGTTGTACAAATTGTGAGATTCGCAAATTTGCCTGATGTGGTATTAACATATCAATATCACTAGTTTTTAGATTGTTCTTCTCTAAACCTTCTAAAATTACTTGACTAAACCTGGTAACAGCATTTTTAAATACAAACTGCCCGTCCATATAAGGAAAATAAGAAATATCTTCGCCTTTAGATGCTATTATTTCTGGAACCCAATGTTTGATGCTCGGAGATTTTACCATTAATTTTTCAGCATACTTACCTTCTGAATGTAAATGTGATGATAAAATACCTTTAGTATTATCTTCAGTTCGAGTAAGTACACATGCACCTGCACCATCACCAAAAATTACAGAAACTCCACGTCCTCTAGTTGTTTTGTCTAATCCGTTAGAATGATATTCAGCACCAATTACCAAAATATTTTTATACATACCTGTTTTAATAAATTGATCTGCAGTTGACATAGCGTAAATAAAACCAGAACATTGATTTCGAATATCAATTGCACCAATAGTAGACATTTCTAACATATCTTGCACTTGCACTCCACATCCAGGAAAAAAATAATCGGGACTCAATGTAGCAAATACTAAAAAATCAATATCATCTTTAGTTAAATTAGCACGTTCAATGGCAATTTTGGCTGCTTTTGCTCCCATTACAGCAGAGGTGTCCTCAGTACCTTTTTTAATCCATCTTCGCTCTTTTATACCAGTTCTCTCTTGAATCCATGCATCATTAGTGTCCATTATTTTCGAGAGGTCAGCATTAGTAACTTTATTTTCAGGCAGGTAGTAACCTAAACCTATTATTTTTGAATTATACATAAAATATGTTTTTAGTTTTCTTTATTAGTTAGTTCAAAGATAATAGATTTTAAACACAACTTTGCTAAAATTTAAACCTTTAATATTGAATTTATGATACGATCAAAAATTAGCAAAATTTTACCAATTAGATTTCTTCAATCTATTACCTTTGCTATTATGTTTAAACAAATTTTATTTAGTTGTGCTTTTTTAACTTTAACAGTAGGGTTTTCACAAATAAGAACTATAAATAATGATGCAGGTTTTGAAAATAGATTAACAGATAGTATACCAATTAAAGATGCTATTAAGGTAAAACTTAGTGGTAAAACAAAATTTACAGACTATAAAATTTTCTCTCATAAAAAAGACACAACGTATATAGACACTACTTTAACTATTGCGAAAGATTATGTGTTTAATTTTATACGAAAAGACGCTTTTGAATTATTAGAATTTCAGAACCAAGGGCAGACTTTTAATAATTTAGCTTATACCTTTACAGAAACTTCCCTTTATCCTGAATTAGGAGCAAGGGCAAAACACTTTAGTCATTTTGAAGTAGAAGATATAAAATATTATGAAGTCCCAACACCAACAACCGAGTTAGCATGGCGAACGGGCTTAGAACAAGGTCAGGTTTTAGATGCTTTAATTACATTAAACACCTCTAAAAGACAGAATATTTCATTATCATACAAAGGCTTACGTTCTCTAGGTAAATATAGAAATACATTGAGTAGTCACGGTAATATGCGTTTAACTTATAGTTATCAATCAAAAAAAGGCAACTACAACTTAAGAATACACCAAACTGCACAACAAATAATTAATGATGAAAATGGTGGTTTAACTCCTGATTCAATTATTTTTTTTGAAACTAATGATCCTGACTTTAAAGAACGAGGCAGGTTAGTAACAAATTTTATTGATGCTACAAATATTTTAAGAAGCAACAGAAGTTATTTAGAACATGACTATGCAATTTGGAGAAGACTTGATAGTTTAAGCAATACTAAAACAAGCCTAAAAATTGGACATGTATTAAACTATGAAACTAAACATTACGAATTTAACCAAGTTGCTCAAAATGATTTTTTTGGCAATGCTTTTGATTCTGAAATAAACGACAAAAATAAATTAAGAAAACTATACAACCAAGTAAATGTTAGTTTGACATCTCCAGTAATTTTAGGAACTTTAAAATTACATTTAGACAATTATAATTATAATTATAGATATCAAAATTTGGTGAATATAAACAACCAGACTATTGCACAAAGTTTAAATGGCAATGTATCCTCATTTGGAGCAGATTGGGTTACTTATTATAAAAATATTAAAATTCATGCTAAAGCCGCTTCTACGATAACAAACGATTTAAATGCTAATTATATAAAAGCAACAGCAACTTATAAAAAAGACAGTTTATTTACTATAAATGCTTCGTTTTTAAATAATAGTAAATCGCCTAATTTTAATTTTTTATTAAATCAAAGTACTTATCAAGCTTATAATTGGCAAAACAGCTTTAAAAATGAGTTGACTAGAACTTTATTTTTTGAACTAAAATCAGATAAATGGATTAACGCAACTGCTCAAATTACACAACTAGATAATTATGCGTACTTTACAGATATTGATAATGATGGACAAATAGAACCAATACAGTTTAACGGAATCGTAAATTACCTAAAAATCAAAGTATCAAAAAAAATAAAGTTTAAAAAATTTACAGTAGACAATACAGTAATGTATCAAAACGTAACCAATGGCAAAGAAGTATTAAGAGTGCCAGACTTTGTTACTCGAAATAGTTTGTATTATTCAAGTTATGTATTTAAAAAGAAACCTATGTTTCTGCAAACAGGAATAACTTTTAAATATTTTACCAAATATTTTGCAAATGACTATAATCCGTTATTATCCGAATTTAGTGTACAAAATGATACCGAAATAGGTAATTTTCCGTTAATAGATCTCTTTGTTAACGCTAAAATTAGACAAACTCGAATTTATTTTAAAGCAGAACATTTAAATTCTCTTTTTTCAAAAAAAAATTATTATACTGCACCAACATATCCGTACCGAGATTTTGTGATTAGGTTTGGTTTGGTTTGGAATTTCTTTATTTAAATTTAGGGTAAAATCTTAATAAATTGTTTCTTCACAAAGTTATTAAAAATGATAGTAATCTATCTTACTATTGGTTTAAATTTTTTATTTTTGAAAAATAAAATTTGTACATTATGAAAAATATTTTTAAAATTAGCTTATTGGTACTCATCATCGCGCAATTTTCATGTAAAAATGATGATGATATTCAAATTGATATTGATACCGATGGTGATGGTATTTATGACGCTATTGAAATAGATAACGGAACAGATAAAAATGACCCCTGTGACCCTCAACAAGAAGCTGGTTATACAGACTATGATGCTACTAATGCTATTTGGTCTAATGCAAATTGTGATGATGATAGTATTTTAAATGGTGATGAAATTGCAAATGGTACTAATCCGTATATAGACAATACATCTTATGCTGTAGCAGAATTACTTCCGAATTTATCAGAACTGAATCTTTTTAAAGGTCTAATGTCAAATATTGAGCCCATAGAGACTGTACATGTTTTTGATTTACAAACGTCTTTATATACTGATTATGCTAAAAAGATAAGATTTATTTCTATCCCGAAAGATGAGAATATGGTTTATAATGGTGCGGGTCTTCCTATTTACCCAAACAATACTATTCTTACAAAAACTTTTTATTATTTAAACGATGAAAGAGATGAATCATTAGGTAAAAAAATAATTGAGACAAGGGTATTAATTAAAAAAGCAGGTATTTGGGAAATTGGTAATTATATTTGGAATGATGAACAAACAGATGCTGTACGAGATGAATCAGGCACTACTTTACCGATAACTTGGATAAATAATGAAGGTATTGAGAGGTCATTTACTTATGAAGTACCAGATTATGCCGCATGTGTTAAATGTCATGAAAATAACGGGACAAGAATGCCGATTGGACCAAAAATTAGAAATATAAATGTTGGAAATCAATTGCAACATTATATAGATTTAGGTTTATTAACAAATGCACCAGCAGTTTCTGAAATTACTAAATTACCAAACTGGGAAGATGATGACACATATAGTCTAGAAGAAAGAGGAAGAGCCTACTTAGATGTTAATTGTGCTCATTGCCATCAAACTGGTGGTTTTTTTAATGTTAATTTTTTTGATAGTTTTGACCTTCGGTTTGAATTACTATTTGATGATACTAATATTGCTAATGTAAAAGATAATATTAATATCAGAATGTCTTTAGACCCAAGTAGCGAATATGTAATGCCACAAATTGGTACTGCTATTAGACACGAAGAGGGTTATGCCCTAATGCTTGAATATGTAAATTCTTTATGACAATAGAAAGTAAAATTACTGAAAGACTCCCTATTAGTTGAATTTAATTTAATAATCGCCTAAAGTCTCTGCGTTTTGAGCAAGACCGATTGCTAATTGCTCATCAGAAGGTGCCTTACCATGCCAAGCATGAGTACCCATCATAAAATCAACACCATTACCCATCTTTGTATGTAATAATATACAGATTGGTTTTCCGCTACCTGTTAAAGATTTTGCTTTAGTTAATCCTTTTTTTATAGCATCTATATCGTTTCCTTCAAAAATATCTAAAACAGACCAACCAAAAGCTTCAAATTTTAACCTTAAATCTCCTAAAGGCAAGACATCATCAGTTGCGCCATCAATTTGTGCCTTATTATAATCTATTGTCGCAATTAAATTGTCAATTTTTTTTCCTGCAGCATACATTGTAGATTCCCAAATTTGACCTTCTTGTAATTCACCATCACCATGTAAAGAATACACAATACCCTTATCATTATTTAGTTTTTTTGCTTGTGCAGCGCCAATAGCCACAGACATGCCTTGACCTAATGAACCTGCAGACATTCTAATACCAGGCAAACCTTCATATGTGGTTGGGTGTCCTTGCAAGCGGGTTCCTAACTTTCTAAAAGTTGCTAATTCTTTTACTGGAAAAAACCCACTTCTAGCCAAAACACTATAAATTACGGGTGAAATATGACCATTTGATAAAAAGAAAAGATCTTCACCTTCACCATTCATATTAAAAACTGAAGAATAATTTAAAACTTCTTGATATAATATGGTAAGAAATTCGGCACAACCTAAAGAGCCTCCTGGATGACCAGAATTTACAGCATGTACCATCCTAATAATATCACGTCTTACTTGTGTTGTGAAATCTTTTAATTCTTGAGTTGTAGCCATTGTAGAAATATTTAAAAACAAAAATACAAAAGCCTAAAAGTAAAATTGATTTTTTAAAACCGATTTATAGTTAAATTATCAACAATTCTATTTAATAAATATCTTTTAATTTAAATGTAAAAGTATATGGGTAACCGTTTCTATCAATAAGTAATTTTATTTTACTCCCATCTTTATTTGCTAATTTTTGTATTAATTGTTGTAATGTGTATTCATAAACTGGTTTTCCATTAATTTTTAATAAGATATCATTCTCTTTAAGCCCAGCAATTGCTGTTGTTGAACCTGGTCTTACCAAAGAAATAATATATGAATTTTTAAAAGTAAAATTATAGGCGTAACTAGTAATAATACCTTCCTCTTTTCTGCTAAATGTAGTTATAGCTTTTGCTTCTTTTATTAACATTCTACCATTATAAATTATTTCTAAACCGCTTTTATTATAATAAAAAGGTTTTTTAAAATTACGGTTAGATTTTAATGTAATTTTTTTATTTTTATAATCTAATGTAAGATGAAATCTTTTTAAAATTTCTGAACCAAGCGTACCATTTCTATTTAGACTTTTATTTAGAAAATAAACAGAAGATGAGTCTGGGTAAGAAACAATAAGGTTTTTAAATTTATAATCGCCTATTTTAAATTTAGTTACTTTTGCTCTTTTGCCAAAAATATTACCACTCAAACCTTTTCCTAAAAATTCATAAGTATTTTTCTTTGAAATTTTAATTTTTTTAAGACTCTCTTCAAATAACCACAATGCTTCACCTGCACCAGAATCGATTAATAGTCTTACAGGTATTAACCCTTTATCAGAACTCACATAAGAATCAATGTAAGGTTTTCTGTTTTGAAATAATAAATCAAAATCTGTACATTTTTTACATTTTCTCTTTTTGTAATACTCAGGTTTTGTTATTTTAATACTCTTTTTAATATAATTTATTTCTACAACAAAATCTTTTAGAAAATCTGTACCAATTAATCCATTTATATCAACACCCATTCTTGCAGAGAAATCAAATTGTTTATTTAGAATTAAATAGATTTCAAAATTTGGACAAATAATATTTTTTAATCTAAAAAGATTGTTTTTAGAATATATTGCATTAAAATAGTTGCCGTTACCTAACCCTTTTATTTGAATTTTTTTTGTCTGATTTAACGAAATAGAATCTTTAGAGACGACATTAAATAATAAAGATTTAGAAACGCCTGTATCTAAAATAAATGCGAGTTCTTGTCCGTTTAATTTAATAGGTAATATAATTAAGTTATTAACTAATTTAAAAGGAATTGTAACTGATTTCTTTTTGCCTATAATATTAAAATTACTTTGTGCATTAGAAGGGTTTATTGCTATAATTAAAATAATAAAAAAAGAAAAAATAATTTTATCCATATATAGTAAATTAATAAATAATTTGTTTTAAAATTAATAAATTTTTAACATTAAAATAGAATTTAACTAACATTGTAAAATTAAATATATTTTTGCATTTTTGCACTCTAAATAAAGCACAAATAACATGCCTAAAATTTCTAATAAAGGATTAAAAATGCCAGAATCACCAATACGAAAGTTGGTGCCATTTGCAGAAAACGCAAAAAAAAAAGGTAATCATGTATATCATTTAAACATAGGTCAACCAGATATTAAAACACCACAAATTGCCTTAAATGCCGTTCAAAAAAGCGAGTTAGAAGTGTTGGCTTATGCACGCTCTGAGGGTTCTGAAATTTATCGTAAAAAATTAGTTGATTATTACAAAAGTAAAAATATTATGGTTACTGCAAATGATATTGTAGTTACAACAGGTGGCTCTGAAGCCTTATTTTTTACCATAGGTAGTATTACCGATTTTGGTGATGAACTAATTATTCCAGAGCCATTTTACGCAAATTACAATGGCTTTTCTATTGCCAATGGCGTTATTATAAAACCAGTAGTTTCAACTATTGAAAAAGGATTTTCTCTGCCAAATATAGATGTCTTTGAAAATCAAATAACGACTAAAACAAAGGCAATTATTATTTGTAATCCTGGAAACCCAACAGGTTACTTATATACTAAAGAAGAAATTAAAAAATTAGCAACTTTAGTTTTAAAGCATGATATATTTTTAATTGCAGATGAAGTTTACCGTGAATTTGTTTATGATGGGTTAAAGCATCATTCTGTTATGAGTGAAACAGGCTTAGAGAATCATGCTATTTTAATAGATTCTGTTTCTAAAAGATACAGTATGTGTGGTGCTAGAATTGGCTGTGTAGTTTCTAAAAACAAAGACTTAATAGCAACAGTATTAAAATATGCACAAGCAAGATTAAGCCCACCAACTTTTTCTTTAATTGCTAGCGAAGCAGCACTAGATACACCACAAAGTTATTTTGATGCTGTAATTGAAGAATATGTAAGTAGAAGAAATATATTAATTACTGAATTACAAAAAATAGCTAATATTAAAATTTCTAAGCCTAAAGGTGCCTTTTATTTAATTGTTGCATTGCCAATTAAAGATGCAGATCATTTTGCACAATGGATTTTAGAAAATTTCCAAGACAATGATGAGACAGTGATGTTTGCTCCTGCTAGTGGATTTTATTCTACAAAAAACGCTGGTAAGAATCAAATTAGAATTGCTTATGTATTAAAAAAAGAAGATTTAATTAGAGCAGTTACAATTTTAAAATTAGCACTATTAGCATATAAAAGTTAATTAGAAAATGATGAAGTACAGACAACTTACTACAGAACAATTAAATGAAATGCATAAAGAGTTTGCAGTCTTTTTAGCAAGTCAAAAAATTGATGCTACAAAATGGCAAGAAATTAAAGATACTAAACCAAAAAGGGTAGAAGAAGCACTAAATTTATTTAGTGATTTAGTTTGGGAAAAAGTATTAAGTAAAACAAAATATTTAAGTAATTTATCCAAAAAAAACCTTAATTTATTTAGATGTGATACAGAAAGTATTCATAGAATTGTAATTAAATGTTCTAAAGAAAATTTTGACTTTTCTAAAAAAGAAGATTATAAGTGGTTTATTAATAATTCAAAAGACACATCGCTTTCTTATTTTAAAGGACAAAAATCCTATTTTAAAGAAAATAATTTAGAAATATTTGAACTAATAGAAAAAGGATGTGTAATTACTAATGGAGATTTATACGAATCTGTTTTTAAAATTATTGATTGATTTTTTTCTTTAAGAAAGAAACACAATTCGTAATAATCAAAATCTATTTTTCAGTCTATATTTTTTGATTTTACAAGTATAATTTTAATAAATAACACTATAAATAAAAATAATAATTGTAAAAATACTTTGACAAATTAATTGTTATCTTTGTGATGATAAATAATTAAGAATTAAAATAAATAAAAAATGACATTAGAAATTACAGACGCTACTTTTGAGGAGGTAGTATTAAAATCAGATAAACCAGTATTAGTAGATTTTTGGGCTGCTTGGTGTGGGCCTTGTAGAATGTTAATTCCGATTGTAGAAGATTTAAGTAAAGAGTTTGAGGGTAGGGCAGTAGTTGGCAAAGTTGATATTGTAGCAAATCAAGAGTTTGCAGCAAAATATGGTGTGAGAAACATACCTACTGTATTAATTTTTAAAGAAGGTAAAGTTGCTGAAAAGCAAGTAGGTGTAGCACCAAAAAAAACATATGCTACAAAATTAGAAGGCTTATTATAACAGATTTTAAAAAAAATTAAAAAGGTTTGGTCTGAACCTTTTTATTTAAAAATTTGATATGCAATTATCTGAAACTAACAACAGTAATAGGATTAAAAACTTAGAATTACTTGCTAGACAAGTTGTCGAGGGTTTCATTACAGGTATGCATAAAAGTCCATTTCATGGTTTCTCTGTAGAGTTTGCAGAGCATAGGCTATATAATAAAGGGGAGAGTACTAAACATATAGATTGGAAATTATTTGCAAAAACAGATAAACTCTTTGTAAAGCGTTATGAAGAGGAAACAAATTTGCGCTGTCATATTATTGTAGATAATTCTGCTTCGATGCATTATCCAAAAATAAAGGCTCAAAGTATTTCTAACTTTAATAAAATAGGATTTTCTGTAATTGCTGCAGCAGCACTTATAGAAATTTTAAAACGTCAACGAGATGCTTTTGGATTGAGTATTTACAGTGATAAGTACGATTATTATTCGCCTTCAAAAGGTAGTGAGAGGCATCAAAGAATGTTACTAGAAAATTTAGAACAACTGCTAGATAAGAAGAATTCTAAAGAAACTAATACCTGTAAAATATTACATGAAATAGCAGAAAAAATACATAGACGCTCACTAATTTTTTTATTTACAGATATGTTTCAAGTTGCTAAAGATGATACAGAGTTGTTTGAGGCAATTCGACATTTAAAACATAATAAGCATGAATTGGTATTATTTCATACCTATGATAAAAAATATGAATTAGATTTTGACTTTGACGATAAGCCCAAAAAGTTTATTGATGTTGAAACAGGTGAAAAAATTAATTTATATGCTACACAAATTCAAGAAAATTATCAAAAAAAAGTAAAAGAATACTTTAAGAATTTAAAAATGAAATGTATGCAATATAAAATAGATTATGTGCCAGTTGCTATAGATAAAGGCTTTGAACAAATCTTGATTTCATATTTAATAAGCAGAAAAAAATTTTTGTAAATACTTTAGCAATTAATTATTTTAATAACAATTTCATCTGCAATTGCCATACAAGATGTAGCAGCAGGTGAAGGCGCATTTAGTACATGAATTGTACCCTTTTTTTCTTCGATTTTAAAATCATCAATCATATTTCCTTGTACATCTAATGCCTGTGCTCTAACTCCTGAACGAGCAATTTCAATATCATTAAGTGTTAGTGTAGGCATCATTTTTTGTAGTGCTTTTAGGAATAATTTTTTTGAAAATGCACGTTTATACTCTGCTAAGCCTTTTCGCCAATGTTTCGCAAATAATTTCCAAGTACCTTTATAAGTTAAGGCTTCAAAAGTATCTTTTAAATTAAAACTTGTCGTTTTATAACCCTCTCTTTTAAAAGAAAAAACAGCATTTGGTCCACATTCTACACCTCCTTGAATCATTTTAGTAAAATGTACTCCTAAAAACGGAAAATTTGAATCTGGTACTGGATAAACTAAACTTTTAATTTTATGTGCTGCCGCTTTGGTAAGTTTGTAATAATCTCCTCTAAAGCCAACAATTTTTAGGTCTAATTTTACATTGTCTTTTTTTGCACTTCTATCCGATTGTAAACCTGTACAAAAAATTAATTTTTCGGTTGTAAAAATTCCTTGACTTGTTAAAATAGTTTTTAATTGTTCTAAATTAGAAGAGGTTTTACCTACTCTACAAGATAGAATTAACTTACTTTTTGGATTAATTTTAGTAATTAATTCCGCAAATTTTTCAGCAACCTTTACATAATTTATAATTCCTGCAGTTGGCACCCAAATGGATTTAATGGCTTCAATAAAAGGTTCTTTTTCTTTGGTTTCTTGCTTGTTGAGATAACAAATCCCTTTGGTTTTATTTTGTAATCCTTTTTGATAGATTATAGCTAATAATGGTATTTCTTCTTTAGTTGTAGCTACAATTATTTTTCCGCAAATATCGATGTCAATTTCGTTTTTTTTTGCAAATGCAACAATTTGGTCTCTACCATTTTTACAATTTTTAGCCTTATAAGAATCTGGCGTATAATAAATACCTGAATGTAAAACACCTGAATTTCTTCCTGTTTGATGTTTGCCAATAGCATCTTCTTTTTCAAGAATTGCTATTGCTTTATTTGGAAATTTTAATTGTAACTTATAGGCTGTTGCCAGACCAACAATTCCTGCTCCTACTATAATGAAATCAAATTTATTTTTAGACACAGATTTTGTGATTTTTTTTACGAATAAGACGAATAAGACATAAGTTTACAAAAGTATTATCGCCTACTATAGTTAGGTGCTTCTTTTGTAATGGTAATAGAATGCGGGTGGCTTTCATGCATACCTGCTGTAGTAATTTTTACAAACTTGGCTTGTTTTTGCGCGGCTATAGTTTTTGCTCCACAGTAGCCCATACCAGCTCTTAAACCACCGATAAACTGATGCATAGTTTCTTTTAAATCTCCTTTATAAGCTACTCGCCCAACAATGCCTTCAGGTACTAATTTAATATCTTCTTCTACATCTTGAAAATAGCGATCTTTTGATCCTTTTTTCATAGCTTCTATGGAGCCCATACCTCGATATGATTTAAATTTTCTTCCTTCAAAAATAATAGTTTCACCTGGAGATTCTTTTGTTCCAGCTAATAGAGAACCTAGCATAACACAATCTGCTCCTGCAGCAATTGCTTTAGAAATATCACCTGTATATTTAATGCCACCATCTGCAATTACAGGCACTCCTGTTTCTTTTAATGCATTTGAGACTTCTATTATTGCAGAAAGTTGTGGAAAACCAACACCTGCAACAATTCTAGTTGTACAAATTGATCCTGGACCAATACCTACTTTAACAGCATCTGCTCCAGCCTTAACTAAAAACTTTGCTGCTTCTGCGGTGGCAATATTACCAACAATAATATCAGTTTTTGGAAATTTACTTTTTAATATTTTTAAAATAGAGGCTACTCCTTTTGAATGTCCATGTGCTGTATCAACAACTAAAGCATCTGCCCCTGCTTTTATTAATTTTTCAGCCCTCTCTAAGGAGTCTCCAGAGACTCCAATTGCTGCAGCTACCCGTAACCTACCAAAACTGTCTTTGTTGGCGTTTGGGTTTTCGCTTACTTTAATAATATCACGGTAGGTTATTAATCCTACCAGTTTATTTTGCGCATCGACTACTGGTAACTTTTCAATTTTATAGTTTTGTAAAATTTTTTCTGCTTGCGCTAAAGAAGTCCCTTTTTTTGTAGTAATAAGGTTTTCTTTAGTCATTACCTCATCAATTTGTTTGTTTAATTCAGTTTCAAAACGCAAATCTCTATTGGTAATAATTCCAATAAGTTCCCCTTTATCATTAACTACTGGTATTCCTCCTATTTTATATTTTTGCATCAATTCTTTCGCATCAAAAACAGTAGCCTCTTTTTTTACTGTAATTGGATCTATAATCATACCTGCTTCTGATCGTTTTACTTTAATGACTTCTTTAGCTTGATTGTCTATACTCATGCTTTTATGCAAAACACCGATGCCGCCTTCACGAGCCATTGCTATTGCCATAGAAGCTTCGGTAACAGTATCCATCGCCGCTGAAATAACAGGTACATTAATACTTATATTTTTTGTTAATTTAGACTTTATAGAAACTTGATGTGGTAATATTTCTGAATATGATGGTATAAGTAAAACATCATCGTAAGTTAAGCCTTCGTCAAAAATTTTATTGGAGTTTAACATGTTGCAATTAGTTAAGAATTAATTGCGTACAAATGTAGGTGTTTAAAATGGAAAGTTAAAAATTAAAAAGTTAAAAATTTTGGAATCACATATTATTTTTGATGTAAACATAATATGCAGTTTATATTTTTCCTTTCATGGCTAAATTAATCTAAAACTTCCATTTATAAAATTTTATAAATGGAAGTTTTATTAAAAATAATTTTTGTTTTACATTTTGGTAGGCCAACTATTTATAAAATTAGTATTTTTTATTTTAATTTTTTTTGCAGAAATAATAATTCTAGTTTTAAGTGGCTGTGAATCTATAGAATTAAAATTTTCTGAATACTTTATACAATAAGCTTCTGTAAATTCTACAGTTTTAAGACTAGCTAAATTATCTCTTTTAAAGAAAGTTATTTTTCCTTTTTTTGACATATTTGGAGAAATCATCCATTCTAAAAAATTTGTTTTTCCTGTAGATTCTAAAAGAATACTTATTTGACCACCTTTTGGTTTTTGTGATGGTCTTCCGTTGTAATCTGTACCTTGCTCAAAAGTAAAAGTACAATCTAATACATTCATTTCATCATCATCAATATTTATTTTTGCTAAAAAAGACATAAAGTAATTTTTTTAAATTAATAATAAACTTAGTTTTAGTAATACGTATTGACTACTAAACAAAAAAGAGAGTGTTATAGAACACTCTCTTTAGAAAAGACTATAAAATTAGCGTTTTTTTATACCCAGTCATTTTCATGCTGACCAGCGCCCATAGCGATAGTTCTTGCAGAAATTACAAAAGTTTCAGCCATTGGATTTTTTCCTGTTGCATCAAAGTTTTCACGATATTTAACCATGTAACCTTCTGTAAATTTAAGCTCTTTAGAAGTAGCATCAGTATCTCTTTTCAAAAATACAATTGAACCATCTCTACGCTCAAAGTTATTGAACATCCAGTCAGATAATGTTGTGTCTGCAGTTGATTCAACAGAAATGTAAATTTTTCCACCTCTAGTTATAGAAGAAGGTCTTCCTGTTGCGTCTGTTTCTTGGTGTAATTCGTAGTTACAAGATAATACATTGTACTCTTTACCACCTACTTTTAGTTTTGATTTAAAACTCATAATTTAATGATTTAAAATGTTAAAAAAATAATTATTTATATATAAAGATATATTTATACAGCAAATATAAGAAACATTAACTTATAAAAAAAATTAATTTCAATTTATTTTAGATAAACCTTAAAATTCGCAAGAGTTTTTGCTATAAACCCTATATTGTTAATGCTTAAGAAACATACTTAGCTTCTTTTTTCTACATTAAACCAACAGTTAACATTCATAACGAAAACCCTTGAGATTTCAGGTTAACTAAGAGAATATTTTGAAATTTACATATATCCTATTATATAATCACAATTTTTTTTTAAAATTAAACTTGATTTCTAAAATATAAATTTTGATGTAAAAACTTAAATTTTTGATTTTATGTTGTGGAGTAATAAAAATTGCTAAAATTAAATATTAACTAAATAATAAAAATTTTCTTAGTTAACCTTTAGGTATAAGTTTGTAGTGTAAATCACCACGAACGCTATTTTAAATATAGTGAAAACGTGAGTAAAAGTTGAAATGTGTGTACAGATTTGAGACTTGTAAATATAGTATTTATGGTAAGGCTCGAAAATCGAGTATTCCTGATAATAACGCACAGTTTAATTCGTAGTAGAAGATACTTGTAGATTTAAGGTTTAATTTAAAGTTAGTTTTGTATCTTTGAAATAAGTTTTTAAATCGAAAAAAAATATATTTTTTTTCGGTTACATCGAATAGGAATGTAAAAACACAAGTAATTAGGATGCAATAATATTATAGTTGAAAATGAAAAATTACAAAATTTAAATGTATTAAATAAATATACAAATGAAATAAAGGACTTTTATCTGAATCAGTATAAGATTTACTATAATTTATTTAAATCGACCAATAATTAAAAAGTGTATTTAATATCCCTCTAAACCATTTTTAAAACCATGCAAAATATTGTTGATATAATGAACTTAATATTGCTAATTGGTATTATTCAAGGTTTTACTTTTACCACAATAGTAGTTATTAAAAATAATAAAAATAGTAAATCTATCTTATATTTAAGTTTAATTATATTATTTTTATCTTTAAATAATTTACAAACATGGTTAGTTGAAAAAGATTTAATACATTTAAATTATTACATAGACTATTTGCATGTTTCTTGGAATATTTTTTTAGGACCAATGTTTTATTTATTTTTAGTAAATTATTTAAGAATTAAAAAACAACTTAAAAACATTTTTTTAATTACTATTTTAGTTTTTATTTTAAGTATAGTTTTAAGATTATTTTTCTTAGGTTATATAAAATCTAAATTTGAAACAGCACAGTTTTATGTTTTTTTAAGAAAATATAATACTTATGAAGATATGTTTGTTTTTTTATATACCATACCCATATTTTTATTTAGTACCCATATTTTTTTTAAACAGAAACGTAAATTTAAAATTATTTTAAGTTATGATAATTTAAAATGGATTAGAACATTTTTTTTGCTATCTAGTATTGTTTTATTTTTTTGGCTGGTTGTAATTTGTTTAAATTATAATTTCACAAATATAGATGCAAACTATTTTTATGCTCCTTTGCATTTTGGCACATCATTTTTAATTTATTGGTTAGGTTTTCAGGGTTTTAATCAAAACAGATTAATGCAAAGTAGAATATTGTTGCGAAAAAAAATTAATGAAAATGAGGCTATTAAGATTTGTAAAAAAAAAGTTTTAAAAACAGAGGATTTAAATGATTTTAAAAAGATTGAAAAAGAATTAATTAAGCAAAATTTATTTTTAGACCCATACCTAAGTTTAGATTCTTTAGCAAAAAAAATAAATACAAACACCAATAATTTGTCAAAATTGATTAATAATTATAGTACTTATAATTTTACAGATTATATTAATAATTTTAGAGTTAGTTATGCAAAAAAATTGTTAACTAACAAAGAATATAGTACGTATACTATTATTGCAATTGGTTTAGAATCAGGTTTTAATTCTAAATCTACTTTTTATTCCGCTTTTAAAAAATTTACAAATACAACACCCACACAATTTCGAAAAGCAAATTAAAAACTGTCCGAAATTATGATTTTGGATAAGGAAAATTTATATATTTTTTTAATTTTTTTGTAATGAATGTTGAATACAATTTTAGAAAATATTAAAATTTAATTTTATAAAAATTTATCCTAATTCATACAAAATTTATGATTTTGGACACTTAAAAGAGTTAGAACTTGTAATTTTGAAATGAAATAAAAGAGAAACTTTATTAAAATACATAAAAAATTATTAACTTAAATCATTGAAACTTAAACAATTTCAATATCACAAACTCAAATTTATGAAAAAATTAATTACAATTACAAGCTTTTTATTATTTATTAATATTACAGCACAAGAAATACCCATTATTAAAATAGATTCTATGCTAGTTAATATTGACAAATCTAGTTTATCAACCAATAACATTTTATATGATCGAGTCTTTTCTTGGGCTAATTTAGATGTCTATACCGATTCTATAAACATATCTAATACTAAACATTTTGAACAAGCATTGACAGAGTTATATAAGTCATCAAATGAGCAGAAATTTATTCCTTATAAAAATTTAAGAAACTTTTATATAGATAAAAAAAATTATGATGAGGTTGATATTGGTATAATAAATGCCTCTTTTTATCAAATAAATTACTTTGAAGAAAATGTAGAAGAAGGAGGTCTTAAAATAATCGATAATAAATTTGAAAAAATTAATAATGGCAAGACAGCATTTAAATCCAATGAAGTTTTAATTATTTCACCATTAAAACAATTTGTAACGGGTAATGATATTACATTTCATTTTGATGAGAAATTTGTATTTGAAGAAAACACCAATAAAACAATTAATAGTATTATTGCTAATTTTGATACCAAAATAGATTACACCATTTACGAAAACGGCAATTTTACTAATAATAATCTAACTATTAATTATACAGAAACAGGTTATAAAACTTTAACTTTTTTGGTTGTATTTAATGATAATACTACTAAAACTACCCAAGCAGAAATGCATTTTAAGCGCTTAGAACAACAGTCTGTACAGCCTGTAGTAAATTTAGAACAGCCTTTTATTTCGGATATACCATTTCAAGGTTATGATGAGTATTCGCCAGTAAATGGTCAATTAGAATGGCGTATTTTCTATGCTAACAATAATACCAATAATAAAATTTTAAAACCGATTATTATTATAGATGGTTTTGACCCTTTAGATAAAAGAAAAATACAAGATTCTGATCCACATGAGGGTACTGATGAAGAGCATCGTTCCATCGAAGATACAATGGTTTATTTTGACAGTAATGGTATAGAACAAGATATAATTCCAAAACTACAATCATTAGGTTATGACGTAATTATTGTAAATCACCCTGTTTATACAACTCCAGATGGTATAGAAATAGATGGTGGAGCAGACTATATAGAACGTAACGGTTTAAATCATGCTTCATTTTACAAAGCAATTAATGCAAAATTAACAGAGAACAATAGTAATGAAGAGTTAGTAATTGTTGGACCAAGTATGGGCGGTCAAATATCACGTTATGCATTAGCATATATGGAGAGAAATAGGAATCATCACAATTGTCGTTTATGGTTAAGTATAGATAGCCCGCATTTAGGTGCAAATATACCAATTGGTACACAAGCATTATTAAACATGGTGGCCTCTACTGGTCAGGTAAGCGCTATAGATTTTGTAGAAAACCAACTAGGTTCAGCGGCGGCAAGGCAGCAATTAATAGAGCAATATAATGGTTCAATTTCTACATTATATCAGGGTGAATCTTATTATACACTAAAACAAGATTATTTAGATGCAAGAACAATTTCACAGGGATATACTGAAAATAAAGGACATCCATTTTTTGTTAAGTTTTATGATAATTTATTTAAAAATGGTGTGCGAAACAGTAAGGGATATCCAAAAAATTTAAGAAAAGTAGCATTAGTTAATGGTTCTTTAACTGGTTCAAAAAAATTTCAAAATCCTTTTGCTCAAAATTGGTTTAGTGAAGTTACTCCATATAATGATAATTTTGCAAATAATAGCGAGCAAACATTAAATATAACTGGAATCAAAAATATTTTGGGTGTTTCGATTGTTGGTACAAGAATTCACGCCTATAATAATGCTTATAATAATGGAATGCCTCAAAAAATAGCAACATTTTATAGAAAAAAAGATCCTTTTTATGGGGTTACAAATTATATTATGAATAATAATTCTAGAGGTAATATGGATAATGTTTCAGGCGGTTGGTTTCCTACAAATCAGATTATTGCAAAAACAACAATAGAAAATATACCTGGGGAATTATCTTGGTACGAATTAAGGGAAATTGAACATGTAAATTCATTTATTTCAACACCGAGTGCATTAGGTTTTAAAAATCCAGATTTTAATTGGCATGATGATATAAATAGAAATTTAATTTGTACTAATGAAATACCTTTTGATAATTATTTTGCGCCACAAGAAAATGAACAACATACCTCTTTTACAGAACAAAGTTTTAATTGGTTTAAAGATGAGTTGGCTAGTGATAATCCAAATCTAACAGTTTATTTAGAAAGCGATGATTTAGTTGGTCAAGATATGCTTTGCCAAAATCTAAATGCTGAATATAGTTTTGAAAATTGTAAAATACCAACTGAACCTACTTGGGAGGTTTCCAATAATCTAAATATTGTATTTTCAAATGATACCAGTATTATTGTAGAAATTGCAGATTCATTAACTAGCCAAATGGGATTTATAAGAGCCATTTTTGACAATCAAACTGTAGAAAAACAAGTTTGGCTCGGTAAACCAAGAGCATATACTGTAGATCCTGATCCAGTAATATGTACAGGTGTATTTGTACAAGAATCAGGTGTCTATTCGTTACCTGTTTCTCCAGGCGCTTCCACTTATGAAGTTACAATAGATAATTCAAATTTAATTATTGATAATGGTCAAATATCAACAAGTCCTCCACAAAATATAAATTTTTTAGCATCTCAAGAAGGAGATTATATAGCAATATTAACTACAACGAATGAATGTGGTTTAAAAGAATCTAATATCTATATAACCGCAGAAAATTGCAATGATTTTGGAGGTTGGGGTATGCCTAAGCCATTTCCAAACTCTTCGGATACAAGTTTTAAATTAGATTTTAGAAACAAACCATCAACATCACAATTTTATATATATTTGTATGACCAATATTCAAATATAAAATATCAAGGAGGGTCTAATAATGTAGAAAAGACAATTGACACAATGAATTTAGAAGAGGGTGTTTATTATTTACAAGTTTATGAAAATGGAGAATTAAAAACTAAGCAAATATTAGTAAATCATTAAATAATATAAACTCTGCATAAAACTTTGCAGGCACTTTCAGAAGTAAGCCAAAACGCTAACTTTTAAAAAATAATTAAGTAAAAACTCTCAAGAATTAATTTTTCTTGAGAGTTTTCTGTTTTTAATGTTGTATTCTTTAAGATTTTTTTATGGGCTTATTCTCACAACAATTTTTTTAGTATAAAACAAAATCAGTAGTTAATAAAGAATAAATATAATGGAAGTTTGTACTAAAATTTAAAGTTTGTATCTTTGTGCTAAATAAGTGATAAATTAATAGAAAACGCCTTGAATTTGTCACCTACTTAATACGCTTACAAAAATTCTTAATATGAACTTTTCAGTAAGTTCAATTAAAAAAATAACACTTAAAATTTTATGACAGATTATAAATTATCCAATAAATTAGAAGAAGTAATACACATTTCTCAAGCATTAGCCAAAGAGTATGCACATAAAACATATTCAGCAGCTCATTTATTAAAAGCACTTATGCATAAAAACATAGGTATGTTAGCATATTTAGAAAAAATTGGTCAAGATGGTTACTTTGTTGATGAATGGGCAGACGTGCGTTTAGAATCATTACCTAAAGCCTCTAGAGTTCCTGAAAACCCGTCTAGTGATGATTTGGTTGAAGCTATTTTTTATGAAGCAGATAGCGTAAAGTTAAAGTTAGGTGTTGATGCCGTTAATGAATATTGTTTATTAATAGCAATTTGTACACCTGGTGTTGGTTTTACTTACGAACAACTAAAAACATTTCCGTTAACACCTAATGAGATTATTGAAAACTTAGGAGGAAATCAAATTTCCTCAGAAAATAAAAATTCTGAAAACTCTTTTTCACAAACAAAAATGAGTTCAAGTACAACAGGAACTGCAACCCTTTCACAATACTGTGTAAATAAAACCTTAAAAGCTCAAAATGATTCTTTAGAAAAAATTTCAGGAAGAGATGCTGAAATTAAAATGATTACAGAAATTTTAGGAAGACGTTCAAAACCAAACGTATTAATTATAGGCGACCCAGGAGTGGGTAAAACAGTTATGTTAAACGCCTTGGCATACGCAACTATAAATAATAATATACCAGTTCATTTTAAAGACGCTAAAGTATTTGAACTCGATTTTATTAACCTAGTATCTGGAGCAGGGTATAAAGGCGAAATAGAAGATCGATTAAAAAAAGTATTTAATGAAATGAGGCAATTTGATAAGCCTATTCTGTTAATTGATGAAATAAACAACATAAGTAATAAAGATTCTGGAAATCAGGGACTGGTAAACCTATTAAAGTCAGAATTGGTTAAAGGAGAAATAACTATAATAGGTACAGCAACAAACGATGCCTTTAGAAAACACGTAGAGTCTGATGAAGGGTTAGCGCGTCTGTTTGAAGTTGTGCGCTTACTAGAGCCAACAGAAGAAGAGGCACATAGAATGATTAAAAATGCCGTTTCCTATTACACAGAACATCATAAATTAACTATTGATTTAGAATCAATAACCGAAGCTATACGGTTAGCAAAAAGATACAATAAAGAACGTAGTTTACCAGACTCTGCTATAGATTTAATTGACAGAACAATGTCCGCAGCTAAATTTATGATAGAAACATCGGTTAAAGAAATCAAGTCATTAAAAGAAAAATTAAAAGAACTTAAAAAAAGTAAACTTAAAAGTGATGCGTTAATTATGGAGCAAAGTTGGTTGTATGCTCAGATGAAGAATAAATTAAGTTATTTATTATTTACGGAACTAAAAGAAGAAGATCATTTTGAAAATATAAAAACACCTACGGAAGGCTTTAAAACATTAAACCGCATTTTAAATAATCTAACTAAAATTGCTTCAAAAGATAAAAAAGAAATTACTAAAAATGATATTGCCTCTACAATAGCAAATAAGACAGGGATACCAATGGGTAAACTTCAGGCAGATGAAAAAGAAAAATTATTGAATATGGAAGATCAATTACGAAAACGCGTAATAGGTCAAGATCACGCTATAAAAGTAATTACTGAAGCAGTATTAGAATCTCGTTCAGGTTTAAGTAAACCAGGTTTGCCAACAGGATCTTTTTTCTTTTCTGGACCTACAGGAACAGGTAAAACAGAGTTAGCAAAAGCTTTAGCAGAATTTTTATTTCAAACAGAATCATCGATTATTAGATTAGATATGTCAGAATTTAAAGAAGAACATTCCGCTGCTCTTTTATATGGCGCACCTCCAGGTTATGTGGGTTATGAAGAAGGAGGGTTGTTAGTAAATAAAATTAGAGAAAAGCCATATTCAATTGTGCTTTTTGATGAAATCGAAAAAGCACACCCTTCCGTTTTTGATATATTTTTACAAATATTAGATGAAGGAAAATTACACGATCGTTTAGGAAAAGAAGGTGATTTTTCTAATGCAGTAATACTATTTACATCAAACATAGGAAGTAACCATATCATAGAATCTTTTGGAAAAGGGATAGTACCAAAGTCTAGTGACTTATTAGAAATGATGTCAAGTCATTTTAGACCAGAATTTTTAGGAAGACTAACAGAGATAATTCCGTTTTCACCGATTACTGAAGATGTTGTCGAGCGAATATTTAAAATTCAACTAAAAGATTTATACAAGGCATTAGAAAAATTAGAAATAACATTAGAAATAACAGACAAAGCAATCGCATTTTTAGCCCAAAAAGGATTTACACCTAAATATGGAGCAAGACCTTTAAGAGGTGTTATTAGAAGTGATATAAGATCGCCATTATCTAAGCTAATTATTTCTGGAAAAATAACTAAAGGAGCAAAAATAACATTAGATATTGACAAGAAAAATAACTTAAAATGGAAATATTAAGCAAGAAGTGCTTGGTATTGTCAAAAAAGTATTTATATTTGGCGTAATTAATCATTTAATTTATTAAACATGGAAACATACGGATTAGGAGGAACTGAGGTAAAAACCGATGCTAATGAAGCAATACAGGATATTCCACAAAATAGAACATTACTAGTAGAAAAATTAACTCACAATCAACCAATAAAACCAGTTGTAACAAAAGGTTTAAAAACAATTGATGATATATTTGAACATTATGACCCTAAAGTAGAAGTTGAATTTGAAGATTCTGAAGGTGTTTTAAAGAAAGAAGAATTAGGATTTAAAAATCTTGGAGACTTTGGAGGTAAAGGAATTACAAAGCAAAGTTCTTTTTTAAAAGATTTAAGTACAGAGAAAGAGCAATACATTAAAGTTATTAAGCAATTAAAAACAAATAAAATTTTAAAGACTGCAATAACAAATCCAGAAGCAAAAGCAGCTTTGTTAGAATCTATTAAAGCATTATTAACAGAAATTGAAGAAAAAAAATAGAATATGGCATTATCTTTTAAAAAACAAAGTAATCAAGTAGCAAACCCTTCACAACACCTTAAAGAGAATAGTGAAAAACTAGCTAAATACGGTGGGTTTGATTTGTTAGAAGCTTGTATTGAGGGTGTTCAAAATATGAATCCCGAACGAAAGGCAAGAAAGAAAATTTTTTTAGCAGAGAACTCTAAAAAAGAAGAACGAGAGACCTTAAAAAAGACACTTGAAATATGGGCTTCAATTTTAGGCAGTACAGATAGCATACCAGATATGGTAAGTGAATCAGAAAAACGTTCGCAAACTGCTAACGAATCCTTAAAAAAGAACTTAGGAACAGCCCTTAAAGCAACTAGAGAATTAGAGCGTTCTTACCGTTCAGTTGCCTTATTTTATAAAAACACAGAGTCTGATAAGTTAAAAAATATTTCGATACTCAATGCAGAATTAGATCAGGTAAAAGACTTAGACAACACCCGTTTTATAGATGCGGTAGCGGAAGAATTAAAATCTACATACGACCGTTTAGACTTAAGAGAAAATTACGGTTTATTAGTTATTCCTGGTTATTTAGGTTCAAATAAAGTCATTGAAAAATGGGCAAAAATAGCCTATGAAAATAAAGCGATGTTAATTACTGATTTTATACACTTAGATGAACCAGATGATGTTATGGAAATGTTTGAGGCCGCTAATTTAACAGGCGGTGATAAGTACCGTTCTAATGTTGTTATGACATGTAACTGGCTAGTAGGTAGAGGTAAAGTTGATGAAGTAGGAGAAGAGGATGATTTATTTATACCTCCAGCAGGAGCTTTAGCAGGTAAAATATATAATACACTAATGTCTCAAGTAACAGCAGGTAAGAAGTTTGGTGGTATTAATGAAATTGACGGTGTTCGATTTGATCTTAAGAAGAGTGAAATTTCACAATTGGAAAGGTTAGGATTAGTGCCTATGGTAAAAGAATACGGTAAAGTTATGGCGTTCTCTGCAAAAACTTTATTTAATGGTGATAATCTAGGACTTCAAACGTACTCTGTAGTAAGAGTATTTGATTATGTAACTAAAGTGTTAATGGATTTTCTTAACCGTAGAGCATTTGAAAACTTTAATGCCAAAACAAGAAAAGAACTAATGGGGCAAATTGTTAAATTTTTAGATAATATAACAGGTCCAGATAAATTAATTGAAGACTTTTCTATCAAAAGATTTGAACAAGACCCAAATCAAAAAGATAGAGTGTATTTAGATATTCATATGAAACCTTACTTTCCTGCAAAGAATTTTTTAATTAAAATGGACGGTCAAAAAGGAGATGATGGTACTGAATGGGACTCTGAATATGAACAAAAATAAAAGTTAAATGATATAAATCCTGATAATTAATTTTATTAGGATTTTTTTTTGAACAAAAAAATGAAATCTATTTGCTAACATTATTGTCTTTCATCAATTTTTAAACAGCACTAGTTTTTCTTCCGCTACAAGCATTAAGTAATTCAAGTAAACCATAAACTTAACCCTTGGGTAATGACTTTGGTTTCTAGATTACCAATCAGTATTTGTTATAAACTTTTAAAGTATATTTTTTTACAGACTTGATGTAAAATATTGTATTTTTAACCTTTTGATTACAAGACAATTACAAAATTATGATTTATCACAATAAAAAATAATTTAGATAAAAATTACACTGTAAATTGTTAATAAAACAGTTAATTTAACATTAAATATTTAATATGAAAATTTGGATATGTTGTATATTGCATTTTTGTAAAATACAATAAATTAAATAATAAAAATTCATGGCAAAAGGAGAAAAAATAATTCCTATTAATATTGAAGATGAAATGAAGAGTGCATACATTGATTATTCAATGTCTGTAATAGTTTCAAGAGCATTACCAGATGTTCGTGACGGTTTAAAACCGGTACATCGTAGAGTGCTTTTTGGTATGCATGAACTCGGAATTAAAGCTACTGGCGCACATAAGAAATCAGCTAGAGTAGTTGGTGAAGTTTTAGGTAAGTACCACCCACATGGAGATACCTCAGTTTATGATGCAATGGTTAGAATGGCTCAAGATTGGAGCGTACGCTATGAAATGGTTGATGGTCAAGGTAATTTTGGTTCGCCAGATGGTGATAGACCAGCAGCAATGCGTTACACAGAGGTTAGAATGAAAAAAATATCAGAAGATATGTTGGCAGATATTGATAAAGATACTGTTGATCATCGTCTGAATTTTGACGATACCTTAGAAGAACCAACAGTTCTGCCAACTAGAATTCCAGGATTATTAGTAAATGGAGCTTCAGGTATTGCAGTTGGTATGGCAACTAATATGGCACCACATAATTTGACCGAAGTTGTTGATGGTACAATTGCATATATTGATAATAACGATATTGAAATAGAAGAGTTAATGCAACACATTAAAGCACCAGATTTCCCTACAGGAGGTACAATTTATGGTTATGATGGTGTTAAAGAAGCTTTTCATACAGGTAGAGGTAGAATTGTTATTCGTTCTAAAACCGAATTTGAAGAAATTAATGGTCGAGAATGTATCGTTGTAACGGAATTACCTTATCAGATTAACGGCGCAGATTTACAACAGAAAATTGCTGCATTAGTAAATGATAAAAAAATTGACGGAATTTCAGCAATTAAAGACGAAACAAGTAGATTAGGAAGAAGAATAGTTGTTGTTTTAAAACGAGATGCTATTCCAAATATAGTATTAAATAAATTGTATAAATATACCTCTTTACAAACTTCATTTAGTGTAAATAATATTTGTTTAGTTAACGGAAAACCAGAATTATTAAACCTAAAACAATTAATCCATTATTTTGTAGAACATAGACACGATGTTGTTGTTAGAAGAACAAAATATGAACTTAAAAAAGCAGAAGCAAGAGCACATATTTTAGAAGGATTAATTATTGCATCAGATAATATTGATGAAGTGATTAAAATTATTAGAGCCTCTAAAAATGCAGACGAAGCTAAAGAGAACCTAATTAAGAGATTTGAATTATCAGAAATCCAATCAAAAGCAATAGTTGAAATGCGCTTACGTCAATTAACAGGTCTAGAACAAGACAAGTTAAGAACCGAATATGAACAGATCATGAAAACTATTGAGGATTTAAAAGATATATTAGCAGATGAAGGGAGAAGAATGAACATCATTAAAGAAGAACTGTTAGAAGTTAAAGCAAAATATGGTGACGAAAGAAGATCCGTAATTGAATATGCAGGAGGTGATGTTAGTATCGAAGACATGATACCTAACACAAAAGTTGTAGTTACTATATCTAATGCAGGTTATGTAAAACGAACGAACTTATCTGAATATAAAACACAAAATAGAGGAGGTCGTGGACAAAAAGGAGTTTCAACAAGATCCGAAGACTTCTTAGAACACTTATTTGTTGCAACAAATCATCAATACATGTTGTTTTTTACCAAAAAAGGTAAAGTATTTTGGATGCGAGTTTATGAAATACCAGAAGGAGGTAAAACCGCAAAAGGTAGAGCAATACAAAATTTAATTAATATTGAAAATGAAGATGTTGTAAAAGCATTTTTAGTAACACAAGATTTAAAAGACGAAGATTACATCAATACTAATTATGTAGTTATGGTTACTAAAAAAGGCCAAACCAAAAAAACAGTATTAGAACAATACTCTAGACCAAGAACAAATGGTATTGCAGCAATAAAAATCAAAGATGGCGATGAATTATTAGAAGCAAAACTAACCAATGGCGAAAGTCAAATTATGATTGCTGCAAAATCTGGTAAATGCATCCGTTTTGAAGAAGCAAAAACAAGACCAATGGGCAGAAATGCTTCTGGAGTTAGAGGAATACGCCTAAAAGATGACAAAGATGAGGTTATCGGAATGATTTCTGTAAACGATGATGAGAGTAACGTACTAGTAGTATCAGAAAACGGCTACGGTAAACGATCTAAATTGGCAGATTATCGCATAACTAATCGAGGAGGTAAAGGAGTTAAAACCATTAATATTACTGAAAAAACAGGCAGTTTAGTTGCCATTAAAAATGTAACTGATGATGATGATTTAATGATTATTAACAAATCAGGAATTACCATTCGTTTGGCAGTTGCAGGACTGCGAGTTATGGGTAGAGCAACCCAAGGCGTTAAACTAATTAACTTAAAAAGTAATGACTCTATTGCAGCAGTAGCAAAAGTACTACATGAAGAAGACGAAGAAATTATAAACGATGATGAAAATATTGGCATGAATATTGAAAATAACGATTCGGAAGAATAATAATTAATAATTAACTTAACTTATAATGAAAACATTTAAAAAACAAATTTTATTAGTTGCAATACTATTTAGTGTTGTAATATTCGCTCAAAAAGAAGAAATAAAAGCGGCAGGAAAAGCTTTGGCTAAAAACAATTTTACAGAAGCATTAGCATCTTTAAATAAAGTAGAAAGCATGCTTGGCAATTTAGATAATAAAACAAAAGCTAAATTTTACTTTTTAAAATCAAAAGCTTTAAATGGCTCTGGTAAAGTTACTGAAGCAGCTAATATAATTAACGAATTAATGGCTTTTGAAAAGAAAATTGGTAAAGAAAAATACACAAAAGAAGCAGAGCCAATGCTACAAGAACTTATTCAAAAACTTAGAAGTGAAGGCATTAAAGAATATGATGAAAAAAAATGGAGTTTAGCAAAAAATACTTTAGCTCAAGTTTTTGAATTAAATGCTTTAGACACATCATTTTTAAACTACGCCGCAATGGCAGCTTATCAAGATAAAGATTTAGATTTAGCACTAGTACACTATCAAAAATTAAATAAAGTTGGCTATACAGGTATTACAACAAACTATTCAGCAATAAATGTAGAAACCAAAAAAAGAGACAACTTTAGCTCAAAAAATGAAATGGATTTGATGATAAAATCAAAAACATACATAGATCCAAAAACAGAGGTCTTAGAAACAAAAAAAGGTGATATTATTAAAAATATTGCTAATATTTATTTAGAAAAAGGAGATAATGAAAAAGCTTTAGAAGCTATTTATAACGCAAGAAAAGAATCGCCAAAAGATGTAAATATTATTCTAACAGCTGCAGATATTGCTTATAAAATGGGTAAAAACGAAGAATTTATTACCTTAATGAATGAAGCAATAAAGCACAAACCAAACGACCCAGTAATATATAATAATATTGGTATAGTTAGTAGGGTAGAAGGTAAAAATGAAGAAGCAAAAAAAGCATTTAAAAAAGCAATTGAACTTAAGCCAGACTATAAAGAAGCAATTATTAATTTAGCAGATACTGAACTAAGAAGAGAAGATGTTATTGTTAAAGAAATGGAAAAAAACATGAAAAACTTTGATAAATTTGACGCTTTAAAAGCAAAACAATTAGAATTATTTAGAGAAATTTTACCTCTATACGAAAAAGCATATAAAATAAAAGATGCCAACTACAGTAAGAATAATGAAAAGAATTTTTTAAAAACGATGATGGCTATTTATGAAAATTTAGAAATGTATGATAAAATGAACGAAGTAAAAGCATTTTCAGATAGTTTATAAAGAAAGTTCAAATTTTTATAAAAAATCTCACTAGTAATCTACTAGTGAGATTTTTTTAGTTTTAACAGTACTTTAGTTAGTTAATTTTATGCAAACAATAAAATTAAATACACACAACTAATATCAATCGTTTTGATTTTTTTAAATCAAAAGTAGTAAGATTATAATCCCCAAAAGTAGTTTTTAGTTGAAGGCCTGCCTTTAAAATATATCTTTTTATAGTTTCAAAAGTTAGGCACTGTACTTTTTCGGTAAAATGATATTCAATTTTATTCACTGTAAACCAAATGTCTTTTATAATTCTTTGGTCACTTATTACCCGCTTAATTTTAAAAACAATTCCGTTTTTAGTTATCGTCTCTTGAGCAACTAAATTTTTACTTACGGTTTCAATATTCATAAAATCAATTACTGCAACCCCATTTTTAAATAACCCGTTTTTAATATTTTTTAATACCTTAATATTTGTTTGATCATCATTAAAATACCCAAAACTAGTAAAGAGATTAAAAATAGCATTATATTTTGTGTCAAACGGAATTCTCATATCATGTACTTCAAAATTCAAAGTATCATTTTGAAATTGTTTAGCATACTTAATGCTATTTTTAGATAAATCTATTCCATTAACAGTAAATCCGAGTTTGTTTAAAAAAACGGAATGCCTTCCTTTACCACAAGCCAAATCTAAAATAAAACTCTCTTTTTTAAGTTTAAGATAATTAACTAAATTTGTCATAAAGAGTTCTGCCTCCTTATAATTTCTATCTTTATAAAGAATATGATAGTATTCTGAATCAAACCAATCTACAAACCATTCTTTTTGTTTCATATTTTTCTATAAAATGTACAAATTTAATTAGCAAAAATAAACTTTTTCTTGCTGTACTTCTATAATTTTCTTTAGGAATTTCGGGCATTCCTTAAATCAAATAAGTTTTGAATTTTTTACACTTCTTTTTTATTTGGTTCAGCTTTCAAAAGCCCTGTTTAAGGAAGAATAACAATAAAACACAAACATTAACAGTTTAACAAATATCTTACTTACTTTTACAGCATGGCAAATAACTTTAAAATGCTTGCTAAAACATTATTTGGTTTAGAGCCAATTTTAGCAAAAGAATTAAAAAATTTAGGAGCAATAAAAGTAACCGAAGGTGTTAGAAATGTATCCTTCTACGGTGATATAGGCTTTATGTATAAAGCAAATTTAGCCTTAAGAACAGCAATTAGAATTCTGAAGCCCTATAAAACTTTTAGAATTAGAGATGAACATGATTTGTATAACGAGATTAAAAAAATTCATTGGGAAGAGTTTTTATTTTACGATAAAACATTTGCAGTAAATTCTACGGTAATTTCAGATAATTTCACCAATTCACACTATGTTTCTTTAAAAACTAAAGATGCAATTGTAGATTATTTTAGAGATAAATATAAACAAAGACCAAGTATTGATTTAGACTATCCAGATTTAAATATTAATATTCATATTCAGAATGAAAATTGTACTATTTCATTTGATAGTTCTGGACAATCTTTACACAAAAGAGGTTATAAATTATCGACAAATATCGCACCTATAAACGAAGTTCTAGCTGCAGGAATGATTTTACTTTCGGGTTATGACGGTACTACAGATTTTATAGACCCTATGTGTGGTAGCGGTACGATTTTAATAGAGGCTGCAATGATTGCTCTAAATATACCAGCAAATATTAACCGCAAAAAATTTGCTTTTGAAAATTGGGAAGATTTTGATGCAGATTTATTTGAAAAAATTAAAGAATCCTTATTAAAAAAGATAAGAGAAACCAATTGCAAAATTACAGGCTATGATAAAGCACCAAGCGCTGTACAAAAAACAAAAGAAAATATTGAAAACGCAAGTTTATCCGAATTTATAAAAGTAGAAAGACAAGATTTTTTTGATAGTGAAAAACATACTGAAATGAAAATGATTCTTCTTTTTAACCCGCCTTATGGAGAACGCTTAAAAATAGATGTAAAACGATTCTATAGTAGAGTAGGAGATACCCTTAAGCAATCTTACCCAAATACAGACGCCTGGTTAATTACAAGCGACTTAGAAGAAGGAATTAAAAATGTAGGCTTAAGAACTTCACGAAGAATACCTCTATTTAATGGGAAACTAGAATGTAAATTTGTAAAATATGAAATATATCGTGGTAGTAAAAAAGCAAATAAGCAGTAAATAATTATAAGTAAAATACCTCAGTTAGATTAGCTAAACTAGAATGAGTAATAATAAATTGCATAAAAGTTTCATTAATAATTCTTTAAAAATATGGGATAAACAACTAATAACCTGGTTAATAATAGGTTGTTTATTAATAACAACAATGATTATTGTTGGTGGTATTACACGTTTAACACATTCAGGCTTATCTATGGTTACTTGGAAACCTGTAACAGGATTTATTCCACCTTTAAACGAATTAGAATGGCAAATAGAATTTACTAAATACAAAACATCACCTGAATATATTAAAAAGAATTATCATTTTTCTTTAGACGAATTTAAAGAAATCTTTTTTTGGGAATACGTACATCGCTTAATTGGACGCATTCTTGGGTTGGTTTTCTTTTTTCCATTTTTATACTTTCTAATAAAGAAAAAAATTAAAACTAAAAAATTACGAAATAATTTATGGGTAATTTTCTTTTTAGGGGCTTTACAAGGTTTTGTAGGTTGGTTTATGGTTAAAAGTGGTTTGGTTGATAACCCTGCCGTAAGTCATTATCGTTTAGCAACACATTTGGTATTGGCACTATTTCTATTTTCATATATTTATTGGATTATTTTACAATTACGCTTCCCTGAAAAAGAAACACCTACTAAAGACTTAAAAAAAATAGCTAGCTTAGCACAAATACTTTTATTTTTGACTACTTTACAAATAATTTATGGAGCATTTGTCGCTGGATTAAAAGCAGGTAAATTACATCATACTTTTCCGAAAATGGGAATAGAATGGTTTCCAAAAATGATTATTGAAAGTTTTAAACAAAACGGCATAATGACTTTATTCGAAAATCATTATGCCGTTATTTTTATACATCGTTGGTTAGCAGTTATCGTATTTTTTTTAGTTTTATACCTTGTTTTTAAAGCACAAAATAATTTTTTAAGTTTAAATCAAAAATGGGCTATACGTTTTGTGCTTATCACAATCGGAATTCAATTTTTATTAGGCGTTTACACCATTTTATATAGTGTACCAGTTATTTTAGGTGTTTTGCATCAGTTTGGTGCTTTAGTATTTTTAATTTCAATTTTAACTGTTTTATTTTTTTTTAGAAATAAAAATTACAATAAAAGTATATCAGATTTACAAAATAAAGTTATTTAAATTTAAACTATTGTAAACTAAGTTACCTTAAACTCCTAAATATTTTTATTAAATTTGCATTTCAATTTAGAAACTAAAAAAATAATTATGTCAAATAAACTAGAAAGAATTAAATGTTTAATCATAGGCTCTGGACCTGCGGGTTATACTGCTGCTATTTACGCATCTCGTGCAGATTTAAAACCTGTTATGTACACAGGCATGCAAATAGGAGGGCAATTAACAACGACTACCGAGGTTGATAATTACCCAGGATATCCAAACGGAACCGATGGTACTGCAATGATGGAAGATTTTAAAAATCAAGCAGAACGTTTTGGAGCTAAAATTCGCATCGGCTTAGCAACTAAAGTTAATTTTAGTAATAAAATTGGCGGAATTCATAAAATAATAGTTGATGAAGAAACCGAAATAGAAGCAGAAACCATTATAATAGCTACTGGTGCTACAGCAAAATATTTAGGCTTAGAAAGTGAACAACGCCTTATTGGTAGCGGTGTCTCTGCTTGTGCAACTTGTGATGGTTTTTTTTACAAAAAACAAGATGTAGTAGTAGTAGGTGCAGGCGATACTGCTGCCGAAGAAGCAACTTACTTAGCAAATATTTGTAGTAAAGTGACTATACTTGTCAGAAAGGATTATATGAAAGCCTCAAAAGCAATGCAACACCGTGTTAATAAAGCTAAAAATATTGAAGTACTCTATAATACAGAACTCGATGAGGTTTTAGGAGAACAAGTAGTTCAAGGTGTTCGCGTAATTAATAATCAAACTAAAAATAAAAAAACAATAAATGTAACAGGAGTATTTATTGCTATTGGTCATAAACCAAACACCGCTATTTTTAAAGGTATTTTAGATATGGATAATGTCGGTTATTTAATTACCAAAGGAAAATCTACAAAAACTAATTTACCTGGTATTTTTGCTGCTGGTGATGTTCAAGATAAAGAATATAGACAGGCAGTAACTGCTGCAGGAACTGGTTGTATGGCAGCTCTAGATTCTGAACGCTATCTAGCCGCTTTAGAATAAATATTTTTTTAATTAAAATTTAAATCATAATCAGCCATAGTTTTTACTCTTGAAAATCTGGATTTGTAATAAATTCATTGTCAGTTAAAGTTAATAAAAATGCTTTTAATTGCGCTTTTTCAAGAGTTGACATTTGAGTGCCGCCTTGTGCAACAAAAAGCATTTGAGTATCAATAGTGCTAGAATTAATAACACCTTCACTATAATGATTTATTACCTCATCTAAAGTAGTAAAACGACCGTCATGCATATAAGGTGCAGTAAATACTAAATTTCGTAATGATGGTGTTTTAAATTTACCTCTATCATTTGGGTCTCCAGTAACTTCTTCAAGACCTATATCTGTAAATATTGCATCTAAACCATTATTTCTAAAAATATTATCTGTCCATAACGGATTACTATTACCTGTGCCATGGCAATGAAAACAATCTCCTCGTTCATCATTAAAAATATTAAACCCCTCTAATTCATCTACAGTTAAATTGACTTCGCCATTTAAATATTTGTCAAATTTAGAATTTGCAGAAATAATTGTTCTTTCAAATTGTGCAATTGCTTTAGCCACGAGTTCTTTAGTTATATTTGTATCCATAGCTGTTTGCTCAGGAAATGCTTTGTTAAATAAGTCTTGATAAACGCTACTATTTTTTAAATCGTGAATTGCATTTTGCCAAGTATTATGCATTTCTACAACATTTGTTACTGGGTCTAGAGCTTGACTCTCTAAACCTATTGACCTACCATCCCAAAAGAATTTTTCATTAAGATTCCATGCCATATTGAATAAAGGCATAGAATTTCGATTACCCTCAATATTGTCAATACCAACGCTAAATTGTACATCATCTGTAAATCCATCTACTTGTTTATGACAGCTCGCACAAGATTGTGTACCATCACCAGAAAGTATTGGGTCATAAAATAATTTTTTGCCTAAAGCAACGCCTTCAACTGTAAATGGGTTACTATTCGGAATTACTGGATTTGGTAATTTGTCAGCAAAAATTTGAGGTATTGCTAAGATATATGCTGTATTTTGGTAGGGAACATAAGATTCTGAATCACTTTTACAGGAAATAATTGCAATAATAAATAAAATGTAAAGATAGTTTTTCATTATGTAGTTTTTTATTGCTTTAGGTGTTTAAATTAAAGTTCCTATAAAAAATTGGCAAATTTTTAAATATTTTAATTTATACCAACACTAAAAACCGAAGCACCATTATCACGCATTATTAATTGCGCTACAGGGTTTGGCATTATAGGAAATACCATAGTGTTTAAATCTAGTAAATTTGGGTTTTTAAACCATTCTGCAATATTCATTTTTATTTCAATTTCAGAATTGCTATTTAATACTAAGTTTGTATCAAAAGAAATAATAAAATGATTTGGTTCAAAAACACCATCTGAAATTTTACGTGTACCAACATGTAGAGAGTAAGTTTGTTCTTGATTACTTGCATCTAAAAACTTACCTTCGTATTGCATTATATGATAGCCATCACCAAGACCTATTGGCCAGTTCCAGTTGGTTATATTTAAATCAGTATATGCATTAGGCGTATTTTCTGCTTCATTAAAACCTACCGTAAATGTAAGGGATTTATAATTGCCTTCTTCTACTGTTGATTCAGAGATGGTACTTAAACTTGCCTCTTCAGTTAGATCTATTAAATGATATGTTATAAGTTTGGTTTCAACGTCATCATTAGCTATTAGTGTAATGTTTGAAAGTAAATAACGCATTTTTGTAATGCTTAATTCTCCAGTTTCATTGCTGTACTTTATAGCGTTAAAATCAGATGCGTTTATGGCTTCACCGTCCCAATTAAAAGTAAATTTAAATTTCGGGCTGATTTTCTCGGAGTCATCATCGGTCTTGCAAGATGTAATAAGCACAGACAATAATAATAAAGCGACTATTTTTTTCATTTTTATTATTTTATTTCAAGAATTAAAACATCAGTAAACCCTGCATGACCAGTAATATCAAAATCATTACTTTCGGTTTGCCCAACGACTACAATTGTATTGTGATTGGTTTCTATAATATCGTTTGCTATATCTACATTAGACCCTCCAAAAGTATCCGACCAAATTATAGAGCCACTGCCATCTATTTTTATTAATAAAATATCATTTTGACCTTTTATTTCAAAAACATCATCACTTCTAGTATGCCCAGAAATCATATAATTGCCATCTTGCAAAGCTATAATTGATGTTGCGTTATCAAATTGATTTCCACCATAAGTTTTTTCCCATATTAAATCACCAAGTGGTGTTATTTTTAATAACCAAATATCTTTTAACCCTAGATTATTACTTACATCTTGATCTGAACTTATTGTGGTACCTAATACAAAGTAATTACCATCGTTTGTTTCTATAACTTTAAAACTATCTTCAATTTGATTACCACCAAAAGATGTATTCCAAATCAACGTCCCTTCACTTGATATTCTAATAACCCAAATGTCATCACTTCCTTTAGAATTAGTAATATCAAAATCATCACTATCCGCAGAACCTGTTAGTATAAAATCACCATTGCTTGTTTCTAGGGCGCTAGTTGCACGATCATTTTTTGAACCGCCAAAATATCTACGCCATTCAAAATCGCCATTGGCATCTAGTTTTACTCCCCAATAATCACCTATACCATGGTTTAGATTTCTTGTGCCATCATCATTACCAGCACCTCCAGATGCTGTAACGTCTAAATAACCACAAGTAAAAAAGCCACCATCTTGTGTTTGAATTATTGAAAATGATTCATCTTGCCCTGAGAAACCAAATGTTTTTTTCCATTGAATACTTCCGTTAACTGTTAACTTAAGAATCCAGAAATCCTTTTGTCCATTATTACCAGTTACATCTAAATCATTACTTTTTGTAAAACCAGAAACGATATAACCACCATCTTGTGTTTGAATAATACTTTTTGCTATTTCTGTACTTGTTCCGCCATAAGACTTTGTCCAAGATAAATTAAAGTCCGCATCGTACTTAACAATTAAATAATCGCTTTCTCCTTTTGGAACTTCTAAATTATTGCTGTCACTAGACTGTATATTACCACAACTTATAAACCCACCATCACTTGTCTTTACAACGGCATTTAAAGATTCGTTTAATGAACCACCAAGAGTAATTGATTTTTGTAACTCCCCTAAAAATTGGGGTGTTGTTGTTTCATCGCTTTTACAACTTATTAAAATAAGTAAAGCAATAAAGATGTGTATGAAGTACTTCATTGTATTATTTTTTAATGAACTTAGAAGCTTTAAAATTATTTACTCTAATAAAGTAAATGCCTGTATTTAAAGTTGTAATATCTAATTCATAGTTTTTGGTATCACTAAAATTCTCATTAATTGTAATTACTTTTTCACCTAAAATATTTGAAACCTCTATTTTCTCAATATTTTTAGTTGTAGAAATATGTACTATATTTTCTGCTGGATTTGGATATAAATTTGTTGTAAGCAACTCATTTTCATCGGTAGTTAGTGGTAAATCACTAGCTCTAACAATAAATAGTCCAATATCGTCACTAATCACAATATTTCCACTTTCAAAAAAGGGATAAACACTCCAAGCACCATCAAAATTTGCACTATTATCATTTGGAAAAGTATCAAAAAAACGATCTTCACTCATATTATTATTATCAATATCAGAAATGTCTATAACTCTAACACCAGCTCTATAATTAGCTAAATATAGTTCATTACCAACTACATAATTATTATGATCTATTGCGGTAGTTGTTCCAAAATATTGATGATGTAATTGTGGGTTATCAAGATCACTTAAGTCAAAAACGATATTTCTAGTATTAAAGCCAAAAAAACTTTCATCTTGTTCATCATTACAATATAAATATTTATGATTTTCATCAATCCAAATTTGATGTGTATATGCCGTGTTACTGTAAAAAATTTCCGATAATTTAATTGGGCTAGTTTTATTGGTAACATCAATTATTACAACTGAAGATTCATTGGCACCAATATATAACTCTTTGCCTACATGCTCAGTATCTTCACCATTATAAGTGATTACCTGAGCGTCATGTGAGTAGCCTTCTACACTATACCCACCTTCGTTAACTGGGTTTTCAGGGTCTTGAATATTAATAAAAATTGGACCGCCATTAAAAGAAGTTGTGCCAACAATATATGCGTAGCCTGTATCTTCATTAATAACAATATTATGGGCAGACCCAAAACTATCATTGATAGCGTCTTGAGGAAAAACCACAGGAGGTGCGCTAACATCTCTTAACCTTGTTAAATCAAACACTTGCATTCCGTGGCCACTGGCCTCACTTACTACAAAAGCATAATTGTTATAGACCTTTACATCTCTCCATGTATTAGGATCCGTGCCAGGAGTTCTGTTCATTTTACCTATATAAATTGGGTTTACAGGGTCTGTAATATCTACAAAAGCAAGATTACTCCTGTTGCAAAAAAGCGCATATTCTTTACCTGTATCTGGATCTGTCCAACCCCAAGAATCATTGCCTGCTCCAGAATCAAAATCAGCTACAGGCATAAAACTCATTAAATCCATATTGTTACAAGGATATATATCAGCAAAACCTCCAACACAAGGAGTTTGCGTATATGAGAATACAGTAATAGATAGTAAAAGTATTGTTAAAATATTTTTCATATTAGTTATATATTAATAATTTTTAGTTATAACAATTAATTATTTAAACCCCCTAAGTATTACAAATATAAACACTTTATTTCATTTAACTGTTTATATGAATCAGAATAACTATATTTGCTATGAAATTTTAAATATGATAAAAGCAAAATTATTAAGTAAAAAATATGGCGAATTAAAGGTTTTAAATGAAGTTGACTTGCAAATCAAAGAAGGAGAGATTGTCGCAATAGTTGGTCCATCTGGAGCAGGTAAAACAACGTTACTACAAATTTTAGGTACTCTAGATAAACCAAGCAATGCAGAGGCAAGTTTGACAATTAACAACACTAATATACGGGCATTAAATGATAACGAATTATCAAAATTTAGAAACCAAAATATTGGTTTTATATTTCAATTTCATCAATTATTGCCTGAATTTACTGCTCTAGAAAATGTTTGTATTCCAGGGTTTATTGCCAATAGACCAAAATCAGAAGTTGAAAATAACGCAAAAGAGTTACTAGTTTTTTTGGGCTTATCACAAAGAATAAACCATAAGCCAAATGAATTATCTGGCGGTGAACAACAAAGAGTAGCAGTTGCAAGAGCATTAATTAATAAGCCTAAAGTTGTTTTTGCTGACGAACCAAGTGGAAATTTAGACACCATTGCTGCAAAAAACTTACACGAATTATTTTTTACCTTACGTGATAAATTTAACCAAACCTTTGTGATTGTTACACATAATGAAGAATTAGCTGCAATGACAGACAGAAAGTTAAAGATGCTTGACGGTAAAATTATTTAAGAAATCGTTTAAATATAAATGCTGATTTTAAAATATGGTTTTTGAAAAAGACATAGAAAGTAAAAATGAATTTTTATATAAAAAAAACAAAATATCCGTTTATATAAAACGGGAAGATTTATTACATAAACATATTTCAGGTAATAAATTTAGAAAATTAAAATATAACATTCGTAGTGCAAGGATTCAAAATAATAAAACATTACTAACTTTTGGAGGTGCATTCTCAAACCATATTACAGCAACAGCTTACACAGGAAAAATATTTGGATTTAATACTATCGGAGTTATAAGAGGAGAAGAATTAGGTAAAAACTTAGAAAATACTTTAAATAATAACCCAAGTTTAAAATTTGCTTTTAATTGTGGTATGCAATTTAAATTTATTACCCGCGATGACTATAAAAAAAAAACAGACACTAATTTTATTAATAACTTAAGAAAAACATTAGATAATTTTTATTTAATTCCAGAAGGAGGAACAAATAGTTTAGCAATTAAAGGATGTCAAGAAATTTTAACAAAAAAAGATAAAAAATTCGATTATATTTGCGTCGCAGTAGGTACTGGAGGAACTGTTTCTGGGTTAATAAAAACAGCCAATAAAAATCAAAAAGTACTGGGTTTTTCTGCCTTAAAAGGTGATTTTTTAAATAATAATATAAGCAATATGGTAGAAGAAAAGGCAAACTGGGAATTAATAACAAATTATCATTTTGGAGGTTTTGCTAAAATAAATAACCAATTAATTACGTTTATGAATACATTTAAAAAAGAGTTAGGTATTGCTTTAGATCCTATATATACAGCAAAATTGTTTTTTGGGATAGATGATCTAATAGAAAAATCATACTTTAAAGAAAATACTAAAATATTAGCAATACATACAGGAGGATTACAAGGCATTGAAGGCATGAATAAAAAATTAAGAAATAAAGGCTTAAAAACAATCATATAAATGAAATATAAAACACTTAAACTGCGTAAGGTTAAAAAATTAATAAAAAACATCATTTTTAATAAAAAATTACTACTGTTTTTTATAACTACTTTGTTCCTGATGAGTTGTGGCTCAAAAAAACAAACAGGATCACATAGAACTATAAAAGATAATTCTAAAGTACTTGTTAAGCCAATTAAAAACGAATCAAAAGTAACTGTAAAAACACCTTTATATATTGATGTTTCAGAAAATAAAACTTTTTTTGATAAAGAAGCATTACATGTAATTTATGCAAATAAACCAAACCTCATGACTGCTAAAACTGATTATATTAAAAAGTATGCCGAATTAGCAATACATGAAATGGAAGTTTATAAAATACCAGCAAGTATAACTTTAGCGCAGGGTCTTTTAGAATCACGTTACGGTCAAAGCAGGCTTACTAAAGAAGCAAAAAATCATTTTGGAATTAAATGCCATAATTGGGAAGGTGGTCGCATATATCACGATGACGATGCAAAAGGAGAATGTTTTAGAAAGTACGAACTACACGAATCATCATATAGAGATCACTCTTTATTCTTATCACATAAAAAAAGATATGCAAAATTATTTACTTATGATTTAAACGACTATAAATCTTGGGCAAAAGGACTACGTGCTGCGGGTTATGCAACAGATAAAAAATATCCGCAAAAATTGATTGCTTTAATCGAAGAATATGAACTTTATTATTTTGACAACTTAGTTTTAGGCGAAGAATATGTTTTTAAAGAAGAATTAGATGATCATGATGAAAAAAAAGAAGATAAGCCTATTATACAACAACCAGTACCAGTACTCATAGATAAATCAAAATACTATATTGTTAAAGAAGGAGAAACTTTATATGGAATTTCTAAAAAAACAAACACAAAAGTAGCAGTAATTAAAAAATTTAATAATTTAGCATCTAATGAAATTTCCGTTGGTCAACAATTACAATTATTTGAAACTAAAAATACAGAAACTCTTAATAATGAAATTAAAAAACAAGATAAATATATAGTAAAGATAGGTGATACCATATACTCTATTGCTAAAACAAATAATATAACCGTAGCAAATTTAAAAAATATTAATAATTTAAAATCGAATAATATTTCTACAGGACAACTACTAATCGTTAGTGAAAAAAAATAAAATTACTTAAACGGAATACTTTATAAATTAAATTTAGTAGTTTTGTATATGTCTTTCAATTTAAAAGAAAGAAATATTTTGATAATAATTAAAAAAATAGATGAAAAATAATATAACCCTTTTAATTTTATTGTTTATTTTACAAATATCATGTAAAGAAGGAGAATTATCCTCTTTTGGAATAATGAACTCTAAGATTGAAGAATCAATTGAAATTAAAACAATAGCAAACTCTACCTATTTAGACGTTATTTATAGTAAGGCTAAAAATGATGATAGTTATATAAAGTACAAAGAAAGTGCCAATAAAGTACACGAAATTAGTGATATATTTAGTAAATATTTAGAAGATTTAAAAAATGTAATTAAAGAAAAAAACACCACTCAATTTGTAGATGAATATTTTTTTAATGGCTTAGAAATTGCAAACGGAGGAGAAGAATTTTTAAATTATATTGAAAGTTACAAAAGTAGTCTTATAGCGACTTTAGCTTTATCAAATCCTGATATTGTTGGTATGGTAAAAAGCACATTTGATATAGGCTCCATAAAAGATAGACGAGGACAACAGACAAATTGGCTAACGTTAAATTATAAAAAATTTCCAGCAATTGCCTCTATAATTAAATTGTCAGAAATGCAAACTAACGTAAAATTAATAGAAAAAACATATTATGAATCTATCTTAAATGTGAGAGTAAATAATAGCGAACTCATTAATCAAAAAAGCCCTGTAGCTACAAATACCGAAGAAGTAGATGAAAAGTCTAAAAAAAAAATTAAAGAAGATACATTAATAAATAAAGAAGTAAAAATTAAACCTAAAAAAAAAGAAGAAGTAAAAATTAAACCTAAAAAAAAAGAAGAAGAAAAAAAAAATAAAAAACCTAAGACAAAAATTAAAAAGAAAACGACTACCGTAACAACAAATCCTGCTGAATTTCATACTGTTAAAAAAGGAGAAACAATATATTTAATTTCAAAAAAACACAAAATAACAACAGCAATTCTTAAAAAAATGAATGGTATGACTAATAATAATTTAGTTGTAGGTCAAAAATTAAAAATTAGTAAAAAATAAAATATACCTTAAAAAGTGTATGAAATTTTTCTTGGTTTTTGAATCTATACAAATGTAGTTTAACAGATTTTTAATGACCCATTTTCAAATTCATAGTCAGCATACACGTGTTAATAAAAAAAATCGAATTACTATACGCAGGTACTGTTCAAAATGACGGAACGGCCAAATTAGAATTATTTGAAACTAAAGAAGACTGGAACCTTAAAAAATAATTACTTATGAATAATAGAACTAGAACCTTACTTCTTAAAGTAGAAGTAGATGGTAGAGTATTTGACTTTAGCGATCAAGAACTTCTATTAACAGGACCATCTGTACAATTACGATTTTTACGATATGGCTATTCTTATGACAATAAAAGTTATATAGAAGTAAAATTACCTCCAAAAAAACCCGCTGACGATCCCCAAACCAAAGAAATTGCAGAACTACGAG
>JAKISG010000012.1 GCA_021648755.1 Flavobacteriaceae bacterium
ATATAAAGTTTAAACAACAAGCTATTGGAGCAAGTTTAAAGTTGTTTCTAATTTATTGCAACAACCTTTGCACCGTTCCGAAAGAAAATACACAACTCATTCAAGCAGGTCAATCTATTTTAAAAAAATTTAAAAATGCTGTTGAAAAATACCATATTGAATGGCATTCTTCATCAGAATATGCAAATCATTTAAACATTACACCAGATCACTTAAATAGAACAATTAAATCACTAATTGGAAAAACTGCCAAAGAATACATTCAAACAAGAATAAGTATTGCCGCTAAAAGATTACTATATTTCACAGACCTTTCTACTAAGGAAATTGCCTATCAATTAGGATTTTCTGAAGCCTCAAATTTTAGTGCTTTCTTTAAGAAATGTACTCAATTGTCTCCTTCCAAATTTAGAGAAATCCGTTAGGGTATCTTATTTTACTTATATGACAATCTCTTGATGTCGGATTTTCATACGCTTTTCCCTTTTTATCATATTATTTAAAGCATTTAGTCGTCATATCTTTGCATTATTAAAATAATCAAGGAATATGAAACGTAGCGAGTTTATCAAAAAATCAATTTTAACAAGCGTAACAGCAATTGCAATTCCATCTATTTTAAAAGCAGAAAAACCTTTAAAAGTATCTACTTATGATAAGTTAATAGAAAAAGTTGGCTATAATCACATACCTAATAATGAAGAAAATACAATGAATACAGTATTGCATAAAGCAAACACAAGAGGTCACGCCGATCACGGTTGGTTAGATTCAAAACACACGTTTAGTTTTGCAAATTATCACAACCCTGAACGAATGCATTTTGGCGTTTTAAGAGTATTGAATGATGATAAAGTATCACCTGCAAGAGGTTTTGAGACACACCCACACGATAATATGGAAATTATTTCTATTCCTTTAGAAGGAGATTTAGAACACAAGGATAATATGGGGAATGGCACCGTAATTAGAAATGGAGATGTGCAAATAATGAGCGCTGGAACAGGGATTACACATTCAGAATATAATGCCAATAAGAATAAAGATGTTAAGTTTCTACAGATTTGGCTTTTTCCAAACAAAAAAAATGTAAAACCAAGATATGACCAAATTTCAACAAAAGATATTTATACTAAAAATGAATTGTATCAAATTCTATCGCCAAATAAAAGTGATCAAGGTGTTTGGGTACATCAAAATGCTTGGTTTCATTTAGGTGAATTTGATAAAAAACAAAACCTTGTATATAAACTTAAAGACGCATCAAATGGTGTTTATGCTTTTATTTTAGAAGGAAGTATAAATGTAGAAGGACAATCGTTACAGAAAAGAGATGGATTTGGCATTTGGAATACCGACAAAATAGAAATTCAAACAGAACCGAATACAAAAATATTGTTAATGGAAGTACCAATGACAATTTAATTAAATAAGTAAAACAATTAAATAATTATTAAAAACAGAAAAAAATGAAAAAAGTAAGCACATTAGTAATAGCAATGGCAGTAAGTGTAATCACATTTGCCCAAACCACTTGGAATGTAGATCCAAGTCACTCCAACGTCAACTTCTCAGTAAGCCATTTGGTTATTTCGGAAGTAGACGGAGCATTTAAAACCTTTAGCGGAAGTTTAATTTCAAATTCAGAAGACTTTTCAAATGCTGTATTCAATTTTGAGATAGACGCAAACTCTATTCATACAAATAATGAAAAAAGAGATGGCCATTTAAAAGCAGAAGATTTCTTTTATACGGAAAAATATCCAAAAATTATTTTTAAAAGCACTTCATTTACTAAAGCGAAGGGAAATAAGTATGTTTTAAAAGGAGATATTACTATGAGAGGCGTTACAAAAGCAATAACTTTTGATGTAAAATATGGTGGTACTGCAAAAGATGGTTACGGAAATACAAAAGCAGGATTTATCATCAAAGGGCAACTAAATAGAGTTGATTTTGGTGTGGCTTGGAATGCAAAAACGGAACGTGGAGGTTTGACCGTAGGTGAAGAAATAGACTTAGTAGTAAAATTACAATTTGTAAAAAAATAAATATGAAATTAATAGAAGATTTAAACTGGCGATACGCCACTAAACAGTTTGACGCATCAAAAAAGGTGTCTCAAGCAGACTTGGAACAATTAAAAGAAAGTATCCGATTATCGGCATCTTCCTATGGTTTACAATTGTACAAAGTATTGATTATTGAAGACAAAGACATCAAAGAACAATTAAAACCTGCTTCTTATGGTCAAGGTCAAATTACAGATGCCTCTCATTTATTTGTATTTTGCAATTATGCTACTGTAAGTGATAATCATACAGATCAATACCTACAACTTAAAGCCAAAATGCAAGATCTTAAAATAGAAGATTTACAAGGATATGGCGATTTTATAAAGGGTTCATTATCTTACAAATCGGAAGATGAAATGAACAATTGGACAGCAAAACAAACCTATATTGCACTTGGTAATTTACTGATTGCAACGGCAGAATTAAAGATAGATTCTTGTCCAATGGAAGGCTTTGAACCTGAAAAATATAACAAAATATTAGGTTTAGATGCTAAAGGATTGAATGCATCCGTTGTAGTTGCAGTTGGCTATCGTTCAGTAGAAGACCAAACACAATTTGATGTAAAAGTTAGAAAATCAAAAGCGGAATTATTTGAAACTATTTAAAATCGGAATTATAAACGATTTTGATGTAAGAAATAACTAATTTTCCAATAATATAGAACTAAGCGGTTGTAAGACAGCGATTATTCATTAAAAAAAGAAACATTTTGTACGGCAACAATACCTGCTGTTTCTGTACGTAACCTACTTTTAGCCAAAGATACTGCTTTATACTTATTTTGTAAAGCTAATTTTATTTCAGTTAAAGAAAAATCGCCTTCAGGGCCTATTAATATAGTTGTATTCTTGTTTTTATTTAATTGTGATTTTAATGTTTTTTTATCCGTTTTTTCACAATGCGCAATAAATAAGTCCCCGTTTAGTTCTTGATTAATAAATTTTTTATAGGTAATTACTTTATTTAGTTTAGGCAAATAATATCTATTTGATTGTTTCATTGCCGTAATTAAAATTTTTTCTAAACGTTCTTTATTAACTGTTTTTCTTTCAGAATTTATACAAATAATTAATGTGATTTGACGAACACCTATTTCTGTTGCTTTTTCTAAAAACCACTCTAAACGTTGCTTGTTTTTTGTTGGTGCTATAGCAATATGCAAATTATAATGTAATTGATTTTCTTTTAATTCTTCTTCTAAAATTTCTACGAAACACTTTTTGTCGCTGGCATTAATTATTTTAACTGTAAACAGTAAGCCTTTACCGTTAGTAATGTACAATAGGTCTCCTTCTTTTTTACGGAGCACTCGTATGATATGTTTGCTTTCCGTCTTATCAAAAATGAATTGTTTGTCTTTAGATTTTATATTTTTATTGTAAAATAATTGCATTTTATTTAATTAGATCAGTTGATTGCAATATATAAAATTATCTACGGGCTTCAATTATTTAATGTTTAATCTAAACGTACTTCGTTCTTTAATTATTTCTGGTTTAAAATTTTTCCAAATTTTATGAACTTCTTTATTATCTTTTAACTGTGGTGTTAATATTAAATTTTTGCCTCCGTTTTTAACGACACTTTGGTAAAGTTCTTCAAATAATATAGAGATAACTCCTTTATTTTGATATTTTGGATCTACTCCTATTAAGTAAGAAATTACAGTATCATTTTTCTTTTTTGCTTTTAATAAATGATAAATTCCGAAAGGAAAAAGTTTGCCATTTGCTTTTTGCAAAGCTTTAGCAAATGAAGGCATTATTATTGCGAAGGCAACTAAATTATTATTTTTATCAACTACAAATTTTATATACTCTGGGTTTATAAATGAGATATATTTCTTTTTAAAAAATGCTATTTGTTCGTTAGATATAGGAACAAATGAAGCTAATTTAGCATAAGCTTTTTCAAATAAAACAAACATTTCATCTACATAAGGCATTATCTTTTTTGAGTTTATAAAGTTAAGTTCTCTTAGATTATAACGTTGCTTAATCAATTTTGCATACCTAGCGTATTTGGTAATATCAATATTTTTGATTAATATTTTTGATTCTATATATTCTTTTTCAACTATAAAACCGTTTTTTTTTAGATGATTTTCATAATAAGGGTAATTATACCAGGTAATCATCCTTCCTATTTGGTTAAACCCTTTGGTCAAAACACCAACTTTATCCATACTCGAAAAACCTATTGGACCTTCTATATATTCTAAATTGTTTTTTTTTCCTATTTCATAAACTTTATTAAGTAGTGCTTTGGTAACTTCAAGATCATCTATTACATCAAACCAACCAAAACGTATTTTTTTAATATTTTGATCTTCAACTTCTGTATAATTAATTATAACAGCTACTCTACCAACTATTTTTGTATTTTTATACGCTAAAAAAAAATGTGCTCTTGCATTTTTAAAAACTGGGTTTTTAGTTTCATCAAAACTGGCAATTTCATCATTAATTATTGGCGGTACCCAGTATTTATTGTTTTTGTATAAGTGAAAAGGAAATGTAACAAATTTCTTCATCTCCTTTTTAACTCGAGATATTTCTTTAATTTCAATCATTTATTGGTTTAAAATTGTAATTTAGGTTTGAAAACATAAAACGATAAACAACATTCTCTATCCTTTCTTGTCTTTTTTATGAAAAGAAGGTGTTCCTTTTTTGGCACGTTGTTTTTTACGCTTTTTTATTTTTATCTTTCTAGTTTTTGGACCTTTGTTTTTATTTTTTTTAAATAATCTAGAAAAGAAAGTTCCTTCTTTTTTTCCTTTTAATACATCTTTACTTTTTGCTTCTTTTTGATGTTTATCTAAACGCCAAGAACCTCCTAGAGCTACATAAATATCTGTAGTGTTACCTACATAATTTGCTCTTGCAGCTATATCAAACTGCATATTTTTAGTGTATAAAAACGCTGTTCCTACACCAAATTGCAATTCATCTGTAGTTAATTTTTTAAAGACACCTTGATGCTCAGCGAATATAGACCATTTTTCATTTAAAGCAAAAGTAGTGGTTACTATATAACTAAATTCAGAATTATCTTGACCTATTTTATCTGCAATTAAATTAGAGATAATATTAAGTCTATTGGTAATTTCGTTTTGCAATAAAATGGCTGCTTTTGGACTTAAACGCTCTTCCTTAAAAGATTCACCTAAAAAATTTGTATTTAAACCTACATAAACTCCTACTGATGGTATTAATCTTTTAAGGTCAAAAGAAGTTCTTTTTTTCCAACTCCGTATTTCTTTAGACTTGTCCGTATATTTTTGATTATAAACTAAATATTTTGCGCCAAAAGTTAATCTACTAACTCCGTTTACTTCAAAAAAAGAATTAATGATGTTGTTAAAAATTCTTTCATCTTTTTGATATGCAAAGTCTAAATTAAATTCTAGTTTTTCTAAAAAATTACCGTAACGTAAAAAAATATTTGTACCTAAAGAGTTTTCTGTATCAAAAGTTTGAGTTACTTGATTGTCTTGGTAAAATATACCTGTTTCTACTTGAAAAACCTTAGTACCAACACCATAAGGGCTTTCGGAAAAACCTGGTCTTTTAGAATTTATAATTTCTGTATATTGAGATTGGGTAACAATAGTAAAAAATAACAAGCCTACAAATAGTAAATATTTCATCTAAATAATTTTTGTAAATATACTAATTTGTATAAATAATTCTAATTTTAAAACAATAGATATTTTTCTTTTTATAATAGAAAAATTTCAGGAAATACCCTTTACCTTGGCTCAAATAAAAAAGTAAGGCATTATTTATATTAGCATTATTTTATACAATTCTTAGTATATAATATATTTATACAATTCTTAACGCTTTAAATGCGTTCAAATTGTTACTTTTGAATAAAATTTAATATATGGGATTTTTAAGAACACTATTAATTTTGATAATGGTTTATTATATACTAAAAACGATTACAAGATTAGCATTTCCGATATTCATAAAAAGATTTATGAATAAAATGGAAAATAAAATGCGAGAACAACAGTCTAATGAACAATATGATGCCTCTAAAGTAGGCGAAACTGTAATTGATAAAAAACCAACTGATAAAACGAGTAACAAAAATGTTGGTGAATATGTTGACTATGAAGAAGTAGATTAGTCGCAAAAGATGTGTGTAAATTTGTTTTGCCAAATATCTTTAGGCGAACATCTCTAGTTTCTGTAAGTAAAAATACTAATAAATGAAAAAAATAATACCTTATATAATTACATTAATTGTATTTATAGTAGTTTCTCTAGCCTACTTTTACCCTGTTTTACAGGGCAAAAAAATAGCGCAAAGTGATATTATACAATTTACAGGTTCTGTAAAAGAAATTAACGATTATAGAGTCAAAAATGATGCAGAGCCTTATTGGACAAATACTTCTTTTTCTGGAATGCCAGCATATAGTGTAAGTGTTTATTTTTCAAATAATTATATTCAAAATATAGATAAAGCATTACGGTTTTTACCTAGACCCGCAGATTACTTATTTCTTTATTTTACGGGTTTTTTTGTGCTATTATTGGTTTTAAGAGTAGATTGGAAATTAGCAATCATAGGCTCATTAGCCTTTGGATTTTCTACCTATTACATTATTATTTTAGGTGTTGGACATAATGCAAAAGCACATGCTATTGCTTATTTTCCGTTAGTTTTAGCAGGAATTATTTCTGTTTTTAGAAAACGTTATTTATTTGGTTTTGTGTTGACTTCTTTTGCTATGGCTTTAGAGGTTAACACAGGCCACCCACAAATGACATATTATTTAATGTTTTCGGTTTTAATACTTGGTTTTTTATATTTATTAACATCTATTAAACAAAAAACGATACCTCATTTTGCAAAAAGTATTGGTATTTTAAGTATTGCTGTTATTTTAGGTATTGGTGTAAATGCTACACGTTTATTAGCAACAAAACAATATACTAAACAAAGTACAAGAAGTGAGAGTGAACTAACCATAACACCAAGCGGAAAGGCAAAAGAAAAAACTACAGGTTTAGATAGAGAAATTATAAATATGTGGAGTTATGGTTTTACGGAAACTTTTAATTTATTTATTCCTCGATTTATGGGTGGAGCGAGTAATGAACAGTTAGGTGAAAATTCTAAAACATATCAGTTTTTAAAAGATAAAATAGGAGAGGTAGAGGCAAAAGATTTTATTGAAAGTGTACCTACTTACTGGGGAAAACAACCTGGGGTTTCGGCGCCTGCTTATATTGGTGCTATTTTAATTTTCTTATTTGTATTAGGTATCTTTATCGTTAAAAATGATTTAAAAAAATGGCTGGTCTGTACAGTAATACTATCCTTATTACTAAGTTACGGAAAGAATTTTAGTCTATTTACTGATTTATTTATTGATTACGTTCCGTTATATACAAAGTTTAGAGCAGTTACTTCTGTACAAGTATTGGCAGAATTTGCAATTCCGTTATTGGGAATTTTGGCATTAAAAAACTTCTTTAGTAATCATTTTACAAAAAAAGAAAAATATAATTATTTAAAACTAAGTCTTTACATTGTTGGAGGCTTAGCTTTATTTTTTACTGTTTTTGGAACTGCTATTTTTAGTTTTGAAAATATAAATATTGATAGACAATTAGATAAATCTTTAACTGGTTTTTCTGATGCGGTCATTAGTGATAGAAAATCAATTTTCTTTTATGATAGTTTACGTACATTACTTTTAGTTATTGCGACTGCTGGTGTTTTATTCGGGTTTATGAAAAATAAACTCACCTATAATATTAGCATTCTAACTATTGGTATATTAATTTTGTTTGATTTAGTTCAAGTTAATAAGCGTTATGTTAATTCAAGTAGTTTTACAGGTACAAGAAAAATTGAAAAACCATTCACTGCTTCTAAAATTAATCTAACTATTTTAAAAGATAAAAGCCACTATCGTGTTGGTAATTTTTCTAGTAATTTAATGAATGAGGCAAGAACTTCATATTTTCATAATTCAATTGGCGGTTATCATGCAGCCAAACCTAGACGTTATCAAGAATTATTTGATTTTCACTCAAACAATTTAGAGACGTTAAATATGTTAAATACTAAATATTTTATTTTTAATGATGAAAAAGGAAATGAAATATTTCAAGAAAACGAAGCAGCAAACGGAAATGTTTGGTTTGTAAATACATTACATTTTGTAAATTCTGCGGATAAAGAGATTAAAGCATTAGATTCCTTAAAAACAAAAATTGAAGCAGTTATTTTTTCTTCTAAAAATAATAAAACAACTCTAAAAAATAATACATACCCAAAAGATACTACTGCAATTATTAAATTAACTAAAATGGAAACAACAAAATTCACCTATAATAGTTTTGCTACTTTAGATCAATTTGCTGTTTTTTCTGAAATGTATTTTAAAGATTGGGTTGCGTATATAGACGGAATAAAAGTGCCTATAATAAGAGTAAATTATGTCTTGAGAGCACTAGAAATACCAAAAGGAAAGCATGAAATTATATTTGAATTTCAGCCCAAAGTTATTAAAACAGGAAACCAGATTGTATTGATTTCTTATATACTCTTATTATTAATTCCTATTAGTTGGTGGTTTATGAAACGTAAAAAGATCGTTTAAAAACGATCTTTTATATTATTTAAAAAATACATACTGTATTTTAGAATTTATGTAATTTATTCAACACAAGCAACTATAACTTCTTGCTGTGTGTCTTGTATATTTGCACCATAATCACAGCTATTTTTTTTAGAACGACAAGAAGTTAAACTTGCAACTGCAAATACAAAAACTACTACTAAAGCTAATTTTTTCATTTTTTTGTTTTTTATTTTAAAGGTCAAAGGTATTATTTTTTTTCTTTGTAACTATAATTTAACGAATAATTAGTTTGTTTTATTGTAACTGTTAGTCAAAGTACTCTATTTAATTCCAATTATTGATTCCTTTTTTGGGTATTTTACAGTATAAATAAATTTTTCTTTTTTTGTCTGTCTTGCTTGAATATTCATTGTCCAAAGTAGTTTTCCTAAATTTTGTGTGTATGTTGCACTTCCTTTTTCTTCTAAAGTAATTTGAATCATTTTATTTTGAGAAATAGGAATTTGGTCTAATATTTCAATTTTTATTGGAATAGATTTTTTGTTTTTTACAATTAATTCATAGCCAATAGTTTCTTTCTTATTAGTTCCAATAAATTTTGAAGAGGTAAATTCTTTAATTGGTAACCTTTCAATAACAATACTGTTATCTAGACCCATAGAAATTAATAATGAATCAGAAGTTACTTGTGGGTTTATTTGAGATGTTCCAACAAATCCTCCTTCAAAAAAAATATTTGCTCTTCCTGTAACTAAATTATATTTACTCCAATCGCTTATTTTTGCTAGGAGAAATGCGCTTTTATTTAACTTTGGGACACTATAGTAAACATATTCTGTATTTAATTCATACGATTTTAAGGCCACTAAATTTTCTTTACCGTCACTATCAATAGTTTGTTTATTTAAAATATTAAAATCAATACTTAACTGATTTTCAGAAACTTGTGACCCTTCTATAAAATTTGTACTTTTTTTAAGAGTCCTACTTGTAGCAACAGCTTCTTCTAGCATTTCATCATTTTCATAAATTTGTTTTTGGTATATGTCTGCATATAATGGGTCTAAAATGGGTCTGTTATTATTTTGAGATGGGTTCCCTGTTGAAATAATGACGGACACATCTGTCCAGTCAACTCCTGTATTTTGATAAATATTGGCTTTATAATTAAGTTGAATATTTTTTGTAATACCTTCAGAACGAATATCATATATAGGGTTCCATTTAACATTATTAACAATGTACTTACATTTAATACTTATTAATTTTGATGTTTTTGAGGTTATTTGAAGTATAATATTTCCGCTTGGTTTATTAAATTTTGCGTTAACTTCATTTAATTGATTTTTAATTTTATCAACTTTTTCGTTTAGAGGTTTCTCCTTTTTTAGTAAGTTTCTTAAAGATTTTCTTATTTCTAAATATTTAATTTCATAAGAGTTACTTAATTGAACAACCTGCTGTGCTGTAAAATTAGAATTTCCATTTCCTAGATCTTGATTTTTATTAAGAATAGCTTCCATCCCCTTTAGGCTATTTTTTTTATCATCAATCCAAGATAACTCATCATTTAAATCGTCTAATTGTTTTTGAAGGCTTTCAATATCCTTATTATTAGTTTTTGAAACCAAGTAATTCTTTTCATATTTAGCAGATAGTAGTATGGTGTTAGCGTTATTAAATTGTATTTGTAAACTAGAGGGTAATATGTGCGTAGAAATTCCAGTAAGTACAATCTCTTGAGTTCCAGAAATCGTGGTAAATGATAAATCTCTAGTTATTTGGGCATTTTGTTTAAAAATTTTAACCGTATTAATTTTTGATGTAACTTCTGTTTGAGCAAAAGTGTTTAGACTTAAAAACGGAAAGAGTAGTAGTAAAAAAAGTTGATTTTTCATTTTATAATAATTTTTAGTATTGCTTGTGTTAGTTTGTATTTTTAGGGTTTATTAAACTCTTTGCTAGTCTTGCAATTCATTTCTGTCCTATTCATAGGGTTTAAAATTAATTATTACATTTTTAAAACCCATAACCTACATGAATTCCTAAACTTAAATGGTAATCATTTGGGTCATATGCAAATTCAAAAGCCGGTCCAACATGAAAGTTCCCCACTTCAAACCCATAAGTTGCTTCTAAATGCAATGCAAAAAAAGCAGTTGAATCAGCGTCTTCAAAAGTCAAACCTGGCGATAATGCAAAACTTAATTTTTCAATAGGGTAGTATGCAAATACGAGTCCAAAAGTGCTGTGTTTAGGGTCGAGTACTATTCTTTCAAAACTTGCTCCAATTCCGAATTTAGTTTTTGGAATAATACGAGTGTAATGAATATGCATTGCAAATGTCCACACTTCTTCATTAACAAAGTAAGCTGGTGAAATAGAAACTCCTATTTCATTTTTATTGTGTTCATGAGTATCTACACCCTTAACTGTCTGTCCAAGTATTTTAGATGATGTTGTCAAAAATATCAGTAAAAAAAGTATTCTCATTTTTTATATTTAGGCATCCTTATTATAGTAACAAGTTATATTTTAACCTTAAAATCAAATTTCTAGTATATAAATTTATGGGCTATAAAAAATCATCACAAAGGTAAACATTTCAGTTATTTGTTAATTTTTATAAGGTTATTATTTTTTTTAACTTATTTAAGTTTTCAAAATTAGTATTTTATTTTAAATATTTTCATATTATAGTTCAAATTTTAATATTTATTTTTATAAAATCAATTTGATTACGTCTCAAACGCCTTTGCGTTTTTCACTAGTAAAAAAACAAAAAATAAGAATAAAATATCTTTACACTCCTATTTTTGTGAAACCCTATTGTTAATAAAAACAAAACCTTTTTACAAATAAACACATATCATTTCAATACTTTTATAATCTAAAGACAAGCCTCAAAAAACTATAACATGTACTTAATATTTGATACTGAGACTACAGGGCTTCCAAGAAATTGGAAAGCACCAATTACTGATACCAATAATTGGCCAAGATGTGTACAAATTGCATGGCAATTGCATGATGAATTTGGTGTTTTGATAGAAAATCAAAGCTATCTCATTATTCCCGAGGACTATAACATACCCTATGATGCAGAACAAATTCACGGCATATCAACTCTGTTAGTAGTTAAAAAAGGAAAACCCTTAACAGAAGTTCTAGAACTATTTAACCTTGCCTTATCAAAAACAATATTTGTAGTTGGTCAGAATTTAAATTTTGATTTAAATATTATGGGCTGTGAGTTTCATAGAAAAGGAATCGAAACGCAACTTAATAAATTACCTGTTTTAGATACTTGTACCGAAAAAACAGCTATAATTTGTCAATTACCAGGCGGAAAGTATGGTAAATACAAACTACCTACTTTAACCGAATTACATCAAAAATTGTTCCATCAAGCATTTACAGAGGCACATAATGCAACCGCAGATGTAGAAGCGACAACACGCTGTTTTTTAGAATTAATAAGAATAAATAATTATACAACTAGTGAATTAAAGCAAGAAACTAATTTTTTAACAACCTTTAAAGATAAAAATCCAAGTACATTTCAGAATATAGGACTACAGCACACAAATTTAAAAGAAGCAAGTAAACGGTTAAGGGAAGAAAAAAAGAAGAAAGAAGAAAGAGAAAAAAAACAAGAAAAATTTCAAACTAGCGAAAACCAACAAAAACTTCAAAAAACAAAAACAATAAATTTTTCGCACCTACACAATCACTCACAATTCTCTATATTACAGGCCACATCTAGCACATCAGATTTAATACAAAATGCAATAAAAAATAAAATGAATGCAGTTGCCCTGACTGATTATGGCAATATGATGGGTTCATTTTACTTTGTAAAGGAAGCGCTTGCTCACAATAAACAAATAGAAGAATACAATAAGAATTTAGTAGCTGGAGAGCAACCTAAAAAAATAGTAAAACCAATTTTAGGAACTGCTTTTAATGTCTGCGAAAATCATTTAGATAAAAAAAATAAAGACAATGGTTATCAAATAGTTTTTTTAGCCAAAAATAAAAACGGATATCATAATCTAGCAAAATTATCATCAAAATCACATACAGACGGTTTTTACTATGTACCAAGAATTGATAAAAATTTAATCCAAGAATTTAACACTGATTTAATTGTTCTTTCTGGTAATTTATATGGAGAAATAGCAAGTAAAATTCTTAATATTGGTGAAAAACAAGCCGAAGAGGCTCTACTTTGGTGGAAAAACACTTTTAAAGAAGATTTTTATTTAGAGATTATGCGTCATGGTCAAGAAAATGAAGACCATGTAAATACAATTTTATTAGATTTTTCAAAAAAACACGATGTAAAAATCATTGCTACAAACAATACATTTTATATAGAAAAAGAAGACGCAGAATCACATGATATTTTATTATGTATTAAAGATGCCGAACAAAGAACAACACCAAAAGGTAGAGGTCGAGGTTATCGTTACGGATTAGATAACGAAGAATATTATTTTAAGTCACAAGAAGAAATGTTGACTTTATTTCAAGATATACCACAAGCAATAAGCAATATTCAGGAAATTGTAAATAAAATTGAAATTTTTACTTTAGCACGAGATGTTTTGTTGCCTAAATTTGATATTCCAATAGAATTTCATATAGAAGAAGATAAAAAAGATAACGGAGTTAGAGGTGAAAATAAATACCTAAAACATTTAACTTTTTTAGGAGCCAAAGAACGTTACGGTGAATTAGACCTAGCAATCAAAGAACGTATAGACTTTGAACTATCAGTTATCGAAAAAACAGGCTACCCTGGTTATTTTCTAATTGTTTGCGATTTAATTAAAGTTGCTCGCTCAAAAGGAGTTTCTGTAGGACCAGGCCGAGGCTCTGCAGCAGGATCTGTTGTGGCATATTGTTTAGAAATTACCAATATAAACCCTTTAAAATACAACCTTCTTTTTGAGCGTTTTTTAAACCCAGATCGAGTTTCATTACCAGATATTGATATAGATTTTGATGATGAAGGACGAGGTCTAGTCTTGCAATATGTAATTGATAAATATGGCTCAAATCAAGTAGCACAAATCATTACTTATGGCACAATGGCTGCAAAATCAAGTCTTCGAGATACGGCGCGAGTTTTAGACCTGCCTCTATATGAGGCTGATCGAATTGCAAAATTAATTCCTTTAATAAAACTAAAAGCCATTTTTGGAGATGATCCAAAAAGTATAGGTAAAGTAAAGGCATTACGTCAAGAAGATAAAGAAAAAGTAGCAGAATTTAAAACTCTTGCCGCCGATGATTCACTTATTGCAGAAACTATTTTACAAGCAAGAGCATTAGAAGGTTCTATTAGAAATACAGGCACACATGCCTGTGGTGTCATCATAACACCCGAAGATATAACCAACTTAGTACCAGTTGCAACAGCCAAAGAATCTGACATGTTTGTTACGCAATTTGATAATAATGTAGTAGAAGCAGCAGGTCTATTAAAAATGGATTTTTTAGGTTTAAAAACTTTAACTTTAATTAAAGACGCATGCACGATTATTAAAGCATTACATAAAATAGAATTAGACCCAGATAAATTTCCACTAGACGATAAAAAAACATATGAATTATTTCAAAAAGGAGAAACCGTAGGTGTTTTTCAATACGAATCCGCAGGAATGCAAAAACATTTAAGAGGCTTAAAACCTACAGAATTTGAAGATTTAATTGCTATGAATGCATTGTATCGTCCAGGACCAATGGAGTATATTCCGTTATTTATTATGCGAAAACACGGTATAGAAAATATTGAATATGATCTACCAGAAATGGAAGAATTTTTAAAAGAAACTTATGGTATCACCGTTTATCAAGAACAAGTAATGCAATTATCGCAAAAATTAGCAGGTTTTACCAAAGGGCAAGCTGATAATTTGCGTAAAGCAATGGGAAAAAAAATTGCAACACTATTAGCGAAAATGAAACCGCAATTTTTAGAAGGAGGAGAAAAAAATGGGCACAATAAAATTATCTTAGAAAAAATATGGAAAGATTGGGAAGCCTTTGCTGCCTACGCTTTCAATAAATCACACTCTACCTGTTATGCTTACATTGCTTATCAAACTGCTTATTTAAAAGCACACTATCCTGCTGCATATATGGCTTCTGTTTTATCAAATAATATGCGAGATATAAAATCAGTTACTTTTTTTATGGAAGAGTGTAAACGTATGAAAATTGAAGTATTGGGTCCAGATGTAAATGAATCGTATTATAAATTTGCCGTAAATAAAAAAGGAGCAATCCGTTTCGGAATGGGAGCCATTAAAGGCATGGGGTCAAAAGCAGTAGAAGCAATAGTTAATGAACGTAAAGAAAACGGACATTACAAGTCCATTTTCGATATGGCAAAACGTGTAGATTTACGTGCAGCAAGTAAAAAAGCATTTGACGGTTTAGCAATTTCTGGTGGATTTGATTCGTTTGGCGACATAAATCGTTCTCAATATTACACCGAAGATGAAAAAGGACAAACAATTTTAGATAAAGCAGTTCGTTTTGGTAATAAATACCAAGAAAATAAAAATTCGGCACAGGTATCTTTGTTTGGTGAAACAAGTAATGTACAATTTGATGAACCCAGCATACCAATTTGTGACGCTTGGAATATTATGGAAAAACTCTCTAAAGAAAAGGAAGCTATTGGTATGTATATTTCTGGGCATCCGTTAGATGATTACAAAACTGAATTAAAATATTTTTGTAACGCAGATATAAGCGTGTTTTCTAATTTAGAAACTCTTATAGGTAAAGAAATTAGTTTTGCAGGTATTTTGTCTAATGTGCAACACCGTATTTCAAAAAACAATAAAGGCTGGGCAAGTTTTGTTTTAGAAGATTTTAAAGAGTCAAATGAGTTTCGAATTTTTGGTGAAGATTATTTAAAATTTAAACATTTCTTAATTCCAAATGCATTTTTACACATTAAAGTAAGTGTTCAAAAAGGCTGGAACGATGGACCTGCAAGAATAAAATTTACTAGTTTTCAAATCTTACAAGATGTACTTGGTAAATTGGCAAAAAAAATAACCATACAATTAGATATTAATTTTCTAACCGAAAATGTAATAACTAAAATAGATACTTTATTAACAATACATGCAGGTAGTCATATTTTAAATTTTACAGTTTATGATGCTACAGAAAAACTAAAACTACATATGCAAAGTCGAACTAAAAAGATAAATATTTCTACGGAATTGTTAAAAGAATTAGAAAACAATGAACTTAGTTACCGCTTGAATTAATGTGTACCTTTGAAATAAAAAATAAAATGCTTCCAAACTTTATAAAAAATCAAGGTTAAGTTATTTATAATTTTTTTAATAAATCAATATTTGTAAGAAATTTACAATTCCATAATGCCGCATTTTTATAAACTAAATTTCCATTTTCTATACACAAAGGTGAGTCTATATTATTAGTAAAAAGAGAACCTGTACCTAAACCCTGTGGTAAAGTTGTACCTAAACTATAGGTATATTGAGCAATTGCATTTAAACCAATATTACTTTCTAAAGCAGAAGTTATCCACCAATCTATATTTTTATTTTTTGCAAGATTAATCCATTGATTTGACCCTTTAATTCCTCCTATTAAACTTGGTTTTAGTATGATAAATTGTGGCTTTATTGTTTGTAATAATTTTTCTTTTTGTTCCTTATCAATCACCGCAATTAATTCTTCATCTAAAGCAATTGGTAATGGTGTTTTTTCACATAATATTGCCATTTCCTCCCATTGATTTTGTTTTATCGGTTGTTCAATAGAATGTAAATCGAAATCGGATAAGTATTTCAATTTCTCTAATGCTTTTCTTGGTGAAAAAGCACCATTTGCATCTACTCTTAAGGTAATTTCTTTTGCGGTAAACTCTTTACGTATAGATTTTAATAAATTTAATTCTGTGTTAAAATCTATTGCTCCAATTTTTAATTTTAGACTTGTAAAGCCTGTTTTTAATTTTTCTTTAATTTGTTTTTTCATAAATTTTTCAGACCCCATCCAAATTAAGCCATTTATAGAAATAGCGTCTTGTGATTGCGTAAATTTTGAAGGAAACAAAATAAATTTTTCATTACTTTCTAAAGATAAAAAGGCTTGTTCTAGCGCAAATTGTATAGACGGGTAATTATTTAGTTTACCTAATAACACAAATAGGCCTAAATTTATATTTTCACAAGCCCATTGTAATTTTTTTTCATAGTTAGGTACATCATCAAAACTTAGACCTCTAAAAACAGCGGACTCTCCTACTCCAATTTTATTGTTTTTTTGTAAAATAATAAAAAAGGTTTCTTTTGTTTTTAGAATTCCTCGAGATGTAGCGCTTGCTTGTCTAAATTTTAAATTGTGTTTTTTATAAGTTGCTTTTATCATTTTTGGTGCTACTGCAAATATAGTGTAATTTTTTATCTTTGTATAAAAAATGACAAACCGAGGATATTTTGATTTATTATCTAGATTTAGATAAGAGTTGGCAAGTAAAATATTTACATACTGATCACAATACAAAGGAAATACGAATACAGACCATAAAATCTTTTAAATTAACTACATTTGTAGTGCGTATAAATTTAATACAATTTGTGCAAGACTGTTTACTATCTTATTCTGTCATCTGTATGTCAAAAATAGTAAAAGCAACTTATAAAAAATAAAATTTTAACTAAAAAAACACAAACTTATGTTTATAGCCATATTACACAGGTAGCACTACCATTTTGGATTTAACGCTTATGGCTAACCAAATGCAAAATAGTATTTTAGAACTTCTCTCTAGAGACGGTATAAGTAAAAGTATTCTTGTTTTATTAGGAGATGCTTGTTTTATAAAATATAGTGTGAGTTATAGCGCAATAGGCAATCAGCCAGTAAAAGAGTACTTTACCATATCACCAGCCTACCTCAAACATAACGGCGCTTTAATGTTTGCTAAAACTTGGAAAAAAACCAACTTAACAAACACGGCAAAACCAACCAAAGTACATCAAGATAAAGGGGTACAAATAATACAACCTAATTGGCAAAATAAAAAAAGTGAAATCATAGAAGAAACAACTTATGGGGAGCAAATAAGTTTAGTTGCTGCAATAGATAATCACGAAGGAGGCACCGCCAAAATAACTATAGAAAAACAAGATGGTACTGCATTTGAAAATGGCGAAAAACAACTCTCTTTTGAAGAACCTGTGAATGAAGATGGAAAAATAGAACTTAGCTCCTTAGAAATAAAAGAGCAATGGGAAGAATTTAAAACTGCAGAGGTAGATAGTCTTGTGGCTACAGTTGAGTATTTAGGAGCAACAAAGAAAAGTAAAGCATTACAACTAAAAACTTTTGATGTGAAAATAAAACTATTAAAAGAGAGTAAAACTATAGTTCCTATGGGCATACCAACTTTTAGTGGAGCAAAAGAGAATAAGTTTATAGAATTTGAAGTTGAAATATTAGAAAAAGACATTGGTAATTTTGATTTAGAGATATTAAAAGATGATAAGATAATCTATTCACAATCTTATGGCGAACAGACATTAGAAGAAGTTGTGATTATAGGTAAATCATCTAAAAATAAAAAAAATTCTCAAAACGAACAAGAAACAGAAAATCAAGAAGAAAAATCTGTAAAAAAGTGTAAAGTAGGCAATTATCGTTTTAAATGGGATGGTTTCATTCAAGGAAAATACGATAGTACACTCTTTTTAGAAGGAGAGTTTAAAGCTCGTATTAAAGGATATTTAAATCAAGTAGAAAAAACAGCAGAAACTAAAACATTTTCCTTTAAACGTAAAAAAAAAGATTGGGTAGATGTTAAAATTGATGAAACTGCAAAACGGATAGATGTTACATTACGTGTTAATTTAAGAGATGGTGGTGAAAAGGGTACAGAGAAATACTGTAAAGTTGGAAGAAATCGTGCACAACAAATAAAAACATGCCCTTGGGATGACATTCCCGAAGGTCTGATTAAGGATAGTCTACAAGAACCTATTAAAACTAGAACCAAAACTTTTCAAGAATTACGAAAAATGGCATTAGAGGGTGTTGCTACATATTGGAGTAGAACATTTAAAAGAACAAAAGGGACAGAAATAGATGGTGTGAATTATGAAATAAATGTGAAAGCTATACAAGATAAAAAAGGAATGAAAGCTCCAAAGATTATTTACTTTACAAACAGTAAAGAAACCAATTTTACTCGTTCGCATAACTGGGAAGTTTCTCGAAAGTTGTTTTATATTGTTGGTTATACACTAAGGGATGGTATTTGGGATTTTCGTTATGAAAAATATACAAATCCTGATTTTATAGAAACAACCGCTCATGAAATAGGGCATGAAATATTATTGGCTTACGGAGGTCAATTATATTCTAAAAAGCATAAAGGAACATCAACCATTATGCAAAATGTTACTAATAAAAAAGTATATCCTAAAAGCGGAGAAATTGATTTAATGAAGTATTATAAAGGTCATTATCCAAATGATTTTTATGAAAGGCGAGTTACGTCTAAAAAAGATATATTAAGTTTAATATGGTTAACCAAAATGAAATTAAAATGAAAAAGATAATATTTATTTATTTATTTATTTATTTATCAAGTTGTAAAACAACAACAGGATATTATCATGGATACGTTTTAGATAAAAAAACGAATCCAATTAGTAATGTGAAAGTTAGTGAATATCATAAAATTCATTTGTCAACAATCACTGATAGTACTGGCTATTTTAGACTATATCATAGCCCAAATTTTGTTTCAAATTTAATATTCTATAAAGAAGGTTACCAGACAGATACCATTCAAACAAGATGGAATCGATATGATGGTCTTGGGCAAAGGTTTTTAAATAAAATTCCTGATACTCTTATAATACAAAAGGTAAATATATCTAACAGATAGTTTTATTAATATAATATAAAGTGTTTAAAATAGAAAAAAGGATAAATTAATTAGATAAAAATCATAAACGGCTTAGAACATTGTATAAAATTTATAGCGGTTGTTGTGCATACTATCTACTAAAGTGTGTAAAGTTTAAATTTCAGGGTTCGTAGAATCTCAAAAAAAATTTATTAACTTTAGATAAAATTAAAATGAGAAAACTATTTATAATATTGATTTTTTTAACGCTTACTAATTGCAAAGGACGAGAAAAAAATGAGCAAAAAGATAAATCTAAAACAGAAAAAAATATAAAAACTTTTGATATAGAAAAATTTGAAAAAAATAAAGTAGATGGAGAATGTAATTTTGTATTAGCAGATGGTACTAAAATAAGACAAACATCAAGTGAAAGTACTTTTTCTGAATATATAACATTTCCTAAACCTGAATTATTTATGAAGTTTAAAAGTTATTATAAAAATGGAAAACTAAAACGATATATACGGTTTCTGGACTATCTACTAATTTTGTGACTAATTTTCTACGTCACTTTTTTTCTTACATTTCAAGAGGCGTAATATATCCTAAAAAAGTGTGTAAACTATTTATTGGAATAATATTTTTATACCAACAAAAGCAATTAATAATGCGGTAACTATTTTAATTATTTTTGGATCTAGAATTGCAACACTTAATCGCGAACCTATTTGTCCTCCAACAAATACAACAACTAATAAAACAAAAGTAATATAAAAATCTAATCTAAACTCAGCGTTTTGCATTTGCCCAAGTAAGCCTGCAACTGAATTTACTAAAATAAACAAACTAGTTGTTGCTGCAATTTTTTTAGGCCTGTCCCATTTAGTTAAATGTAATAATGGCGCTAAAAAAACACCGCCACCAATGCCAACAATACCTGAAACAAAACCAATTAAACCTCCATAAAAAGCATTTTTGTACGTTTTATTTCTTTTTATTAAATTTTTTTGCGACTTTAAATTATTAGAGACAAACATTAATATAGCAGCAATTATTAAAGCAAATGCTAGAAAAATAAAAAAGAAACGCTCTTGAATTTTTAAAAAGCCTCCTAAAAAAGCCATGGGTACACTTAAAGAGACTAACGGTAATACTTTTTTAAAATCTAATAACTTATTTTTAGCAAATAAATACGTACCTCCAGAAACAACCACTACATTACATAATAATGAAATTGTTCTAATTTCTATAAAAGCAATTCCTGTTAAAGATAAAATAGCTAAATAACTAGAACCTCCGCCAAAACCTACAGATGAATATAATATTGCTATCCAAAAAAATGCAATTATTAGTAAAAAATGCTGCTGTATAATTTCTAAAAATAATGTTAATAATTCCATTAAAAATTACTTTTTAAAAATACCAAGTGAAATAATTATTTTTCTTAAGGGTTCTTTTGCGTAAAACAATTCAAAAATTATAAAACCAAAAATTAGTAATTGTAACTTATCTAATATCTTTTTAAAGGAAAGCTTATCATAATTTTTATCCATTTTTAATTCTTTTTAAGATGATTGAAAGATACTATTTTTTAAAGATTGATTTTATATATTTACCTAAATAAATAAACTTTATAATTTCCGAAAAATAACACCAAAAACACTACAAAAAACCCTGTAAAATTTTGAATTAAAATTGCTACTAATTTTCAATGGAAACAAAAATGAACTAAAGTTTTAGAATACTATTTTTCCTCTCTGAAAAATAGAATGATTTATAGGTGCAAAGTTAAACATTACATAACTTAAATTCATTTAATTTTTTTATCTTGCAAAATATAAAATTACTGAAAATGAATAAAACAAGATGTAAATGGGTTAGTAATGACTTATTATACCAAGAATATCATGATAAAGAATGGGGAAAACCTGTTTATGACGATAAAATATTATTTGAATTTTTAATTTTAGAATCTTTTCAAGCAGGTTTAAGTTGGATTACTATACTTAAAAAAAGAGATGGTTTTAAAAAAGCGTTCCATAATTTTGATTTTAAAAAAATAAGTAGTTATGATGCAAAAAAACAGGAAGAATTAAGGCAAGATTCAGGTATAGTTCGTAATAAATTAAAAATAAAAGCAGCAACAACAAATGCTTTAGTATTTATTAAAATTCAAAAAGAATTTGGCTCTTTTTCTAAATATATTTGGGATTTTGTTGGCGGAAAACCAATCGTAAATAAATTTAAAACATTACAAGATGTTCCTACAAAAACAATACTATCCGATAAAATTTCTAAAGACCTAAAAAAAAGGGGGTTTAAATTTATGGGCTCAACAATTATGTATGCTTATATGCAAGCAGTTGGTATCGTAAATGACCATACAACCGATTGTTTTTGTTATTAACTATTTTTCTAGTGCCTTGTTGTATTTTTTCAAAATATAAATGAAATTAATATTGAACTGAGAAAATTACTTTGGAAAAAGTAAACAAACAAACAAACAAACAAATAAACAAATAAATAAATAAATAAATAAATGTACGAAACAAAATACCACAATACAGACCTCTCAAAATTAAATTTTTTAGTTACTGGAGGCGCTGGTTTTATTGGCTCTAATATTATTAAATACCTATTAAAATACGGAGCAAAAAAAGTGCGTGTTTTAGATAATTTATCCAATGGTTATTATCATAATATTAAGGAGTTTGAAAACAATCCTGCATTTGAATTTATAGAAGGTGATATCTGTAATTTAGAAACCTGTAAAAAGGCAGTACAAAACATTGATTATGTCTCACATCAAGCAGCTTTAGGCTCGGTACCAAGGTCAATTGACAACCCTGTAAAAACAGACCAAGTAAATTCTGGAGGTTTTTTAAACATGTTAGTTGCCATAAAAGAAAGTACAACTGTAAAACGGATGGTCTATGCAGCTTCAAGTTCAACTTATGGTGATAGTAAAATATTACCAAAAGTAGAAGATAATATAGGTAAACCTCTTTCTCCTTATGCGGTAACCAAATTAGTAAACGAGTTATATGCAACTGTTTTTGCAAAAACTTACCAAACAGATACTATTGGCTTTAGGTATTTCAATATTTTTGGACCAAAACAAAGTCCAAATGGCGCTTATGCAGCTGTAATTCCAATTTTTATGCAAGCTATTAAAGATAATAAAGCCCCTATTATAAATGGTGATGGTGAGCAAACTCGTGATTTTACCTATGTAGAAAATGCTGTACAAGCAAATATCAGAGGTATGTTTGCGCCTAAAAAAGCAGCTAATCAAGTTTATAATATTGCATGTGGAAATAGAATAAGTCTAAATAAACTTTGGGAAAGTTTACAAGAAATTTCTGATAAAAAAATAGAAGCACTTTATGGACCGAATAGACAAGGTGATGTTCGTGATTCTTTAGCAGATATTAATAAAGCAGGTAATTTAATAAATTATAAACCGTTATTTGATATTGACAAAGGACTAGCGATTACTTTTGATTGGTTTATCAAACAATAATTAAAAACCGCTATACTTAATTTTCTATATTTAGTAGAAAATATATTTAAATAAAATTTCTTACAACAAAAATGAAAAACAAGATAACCATAATAGGATCGGGATATGTAGGGTTAGTTACTGGCGCCTGCTTTGCAGAAATGGGAAACAAAGTAACTTGTGTAGATATTGATACCATTAAAATCAAAAACTTACAAAAAGGAATTATACCAATATACGAACCAGGGCTAGAAGCATTAATCGCTACAAATTACCATAACGGAAATCTAAAATTTACAGCACATTTAGAATCTGTTATAGATCATACTGATATTTTATTTATTGCCGTAGGCACACCTATGAATGAAAATGGTTCAGCTGATTTAAAACACGTGCTTACAGTTGCAAAAGAAATAGGCAAATTAATACAGAAGCCAATCTTAATAATTGATAAATCTACAGTTCCAGTTGGTACTGCAGAAAAAGTAAGACAATCAATACAGACACAATTAGACAAGCGGAAACTAACTATTACTTTTGATGTCGTTTCAAATCCTGAATTTTTAAAAGAAGGTAACGCAATTGCTGATTTTATGAAGCCAGATCGAATTATTATTGGCTCTGAAAATGCACAATCTATTGCCATTTTAAAATCTATTTATGCTCCTTTTTTTAGAACTCATGATCGATTTATTATAATGGATATTAAATCTGCTGAACTCACAAAATATGCAGCAAATGCTATGTTAGCTACTAAAATATCTTTTATGAACGAAATTGCTAATATTTGTGAATTAGTTGGTGCAGATGTAAATAAAGTTAGAGTTGGTATAGGCTCTGATTCTCGTATTGGCTATAATTACATTTACCCTGGCGCTGGCTTTGGTGGCTCTTGTTTACCTAAAGATGTTAATGCCTTAGCCTATACTGCAAAAGAATATGGCTATACTCCTACACTCCTTAAAGCGGTAAATACTGTTAATGACAATCAAAAATTAGTGATTGCCAAAAAAGTTATCCAGCGCTTTGGAACAAACCTAACAGGTAAAACTTTTACAATTTGGGGACTAGCATTTAAACCAGGAACAGATGATATGCGACAAGCACCTGCAATTTATACAATCAATGAACTAACTAAAAGAGGTGCTAAAATAAATGCTTATGACCCTAAAGCCACCCAAGAGGCTAAAACATATTATTTAAAAAATAACAAACACGTTTCTTATTTTAAAGATAAATATAATGCTTTAAAGAAATCAGATGCATTACTATTACTTACAGAATGGAAAGAGTTTCGTTCTCCAAATTTTGATACAATTAAAGATAACTTAAATCAAGCAATTATTTTTGATGGCAGAAACCAATATAACGCATTTCATTTAGATAAAAATGGATTTGAATATTATCAAATCGGAAAAAAATAATAAAACAGTTACAGCAATTTAGCAGATGGTATAGTTATAAACGCCAAACGCATATTGCAATTACTCTAAAATAATTTGAAAGTAGGATTGCAATAGCGAAAAGAGTTATAAAGCAACAAAATATTAAGAAAATAAGAACTAAATTTTATTTCTAAATATTTTGCTGCTGAGTTTGATATTTTAGCTTTTTTTTCTAATCTAAAATAGCAGCTTAGAAGTTGAAATTCAATTTTGTGAACAATCGTGTACCGTCTAAGCCAAACTGGGTAGTTTGCCAAGGGTACTGAAATCGACCAACAAAATCTAAGTTTCTATCGTTTGGCACACCTCCATTTTCACTATAGGCTTCAGCAAAAGTGTCAGGAAAGACATTAAAAAGGTTGTTTGCTCCTACTGTGAAATTTATTTTATCACTAAAATTATAAGAAAAACTTAAATCAGTAAGTGTTTTAGCACCATATGTTGCATCATTTGAAGGATCGTTTGGATGTCTGTAAGTTACCTCTCCGTAATTCATAAAAGACAACATTGTAGAAAAACGGTTAATTTTATAATTGGCAGATGCAATAATTTTTTGTCTAGGTCTCCAAGTTTCAACTCTAGAGACATCTTCTCTTGAGAAGATAGCGTTTCCTAGATTATTATCTTCAATAAAATTAGGGAAATTAGTACTTCTTACTTCTGTTTTATTGAAGTTAGCAGCAATGCTCCCTCCTAAAGACCCTTCACCGATTTCAATATTATTATAACTAAATACGATATCAACACCTTGCGTATTTGTGTTTATAGCGTTAAGGAAAAACCCTGCTGAACCTACGTTTATTTGATCTAATGTTTGATCAATAGGGTTTGTTGGGTCTCCTGTTGGGGTTACTTGTCCAGAAAGTACAATTCTATCATTAACATCTATGGAATATACATCTGCAGTAATACCCATATTTCTGTTAATACGATAGGTAACTCCACCTCCGACATTAAAAGTAGTTTCTGCTACTAATCTCGGAATACCTAATGCTCTTAGGGCAGGGTCTGAGTTGTTCAAAATTCCGTTTTGTTGAATACCATCTACCGTTAGGGTAGTAGTAATCGCTGTATAGAATACTTGATGTAATGAAGGTGCTCTAAATCCACTACTTAATGAACCTCTTATTGATAATTTATCATTTTTGGTTTTCCATCTCGTATTGATTTTCCAACTAATATTTGAACCAAAATCACTATAATTCTCAAAACGTAATGCACCACCAATTAAAAAACTTTCAGAGATATCAGCAGTAATATCTGTATAAATACCTAAGTTATTTCGGTAATCGTTTGAAGCATTTTCAGGTTTAAAACCGCCAAAAGATTCAGACCCAGTTCTGTCATCAACGTCTGGTGTACCATCGCCATAAGAGGCAAATTCACCCGCTTCCGTAACAAAACGTTCCGTTCTGTGCTCCGCTCCAAATGCAACTGTTAGTGCTTCTATTTTGGTGTTTTCAAAGGTACGTACAATGTCTAAATTATTTACTATGTGGCTAAATTGGTGCGCTCCGTTATAAAAATCGGAAGGACTACTTGCGCCAAATGATTGGTTAAACGAATTGGTGATATAATAATCGATTCTGTTCTGACCCATAGTCGTACTCAAATCAAAATTCCACTCATTAAATACTGTTTTTAAACCCAAAGAGAAAGTATTATCTTTAATTTGTGGAGCCATTTCTGCTAAGAAAAAATCTTGTCCTGGATAAATTTGCTCAAACCCACTAACCCAATACGGAACTCTAGCGAATTGAGGTGCAGATCCGTTTCTATTGGTTAATGCTCCGAACGAATAAACTTCTGTTTGTGTTTCTTCATCAAGTGTATAACCTACGTTATATGAGAAATTTGCAATAGTCATGTCAGGTAAACCAACTTGAAAACCAGCGCTTGGATTTCTATTTAAGAACGCTGTTAAATCATTTGTGTTGAATGGTGTGGTATCTGAAATACCCCAATAATTTGCCTCATCTGCTACACTGGTAATTGTTCCAGCACGTTGTGTGCGTTTTTGATCAAAGTAGTTTAAGGTAAAATTTGCATAACCTTTATCTGCTATTTTAACACCAAAGCCAGCCTCTATTTGGTACTGCTCACCATCTCCTTGGCTAGTTACACTATAACTAGTATTAACAAATGGATCTGATGTTTTTTTCATTACTAAGTTGACAACTCCTGCCACAGCGTCAGAGCCGTATTGTGCTGCTGCGCCATCTCTCAAAATTTCTACACGTTCAAGTGCTGCAGAGGGAATTGATTTCATATCTACACCTACTTCACCACGTCCAGGAGTAACGTAACTATATACTAGGGCACTAGCATTTTTTCTTTTACCGTTTACCAATACTAATGTTCTACTTGGAAAAAGACCTCTCAAATCAGCAGGGCTAAAGTGTGCTGCTGCATCTGAAATAGGTTGTTCTGTAGCATTATAAGAAGGAACCTTAAACATCAATTGTTGATCTAAAACACCTTTACCAGACCCTTGTAATTCTGAAATTTTAATGTTATCAACTGGTACTGGAGAGTCAAACGAAGTTCTAGGTTTTCCTCTACTCCCCACAATTATAACTTCATCTAAGAATTGGCTAGACCTTAAACTTAAGTCAATTTTAGAACGACCATTAATATATTCTTCTTTGGTCATATAGCCAATAAAACTGAAAACCAATATTCCGTTTTTATCTGCTGAGAGTGAATAATTTCCGTCAAAATCAGTTGACGTTCCATTTGATGTGCCTTCTTCTAAAACATTTACACCAGGAATAGGGTTACCGTCATCATCGGTAACTGTTCCTGTAATATTCTGTTGGGCAAAAATAAATACTGTGCTTAACACAGTAAAAATAAATATTAATATGTTTTTTTTCATAATTAAGTTTGGTTTAAGTTTGGTTTAAGTTTGGTTTAAGTTTAGTTTAAATTGTTAAATTAGTTTAAATTATTAAAATCGGTACAATATATAAAATTTATTTTATTAATCAAAACGTATAGACAAATTTAAGGTTGAAAAGGTTAAAAAACACTATAAGCCTTGTGCTTGTAATCTAACATTAAATCAAATTTTAAAAAAAACTTAAAGTATAAACCTAAATATGCTTTTAGATTTATCTATAATTTTTTTTTAAAAAATATTGCCTCTACAAAAAATAATAGTATAAGACACGTTTTAAATTATTCATTTAAAAATGAAGAGTACATCCAAACTAATTTTTCTTGCTCTCTTATGTAATCACTCATTAGGGAACTTGTGCCTTCATCGCCAATTTCTGATGACAATTTTAAAATTTGACGTTGTTTTTTAAGTAATAATTTAAATGTTTTTAATATTTCTGCTACTCCTATTATGCCATCAGACATATTATTAAATTCATTTATTTCAGAATTCGTTAAGTAAACAGAAAAATTATGCGCTGGTTCCTGCCCTAAGGTTAGTATTCTTTCAGCAACATCATCTATCTTTATAAAAAGATCATTGTATAATTCTTCAAATTTAAGATGTAACTCAAAAAAATTATTTCCTTTTATTTTCCAATGAAAGCCTCTTACGTTTTGGTAAAAAACGGAATAGTTTGCTAACAAATCGTTTAGTGAATTTGATAATTCTTTACTTTTATTAATAGCTAGACCTATTTGATTTAATTTTGCCATAATTTTAATTTTTAATGATTTTTTATTTATTTCACAAAAATAATGTTTATAAAAACAATTAAACTATAAGAGTAATTGATTGTTTGTATTTCACTATCAATTTTAATTATTTATACCAAGAGGCATATTTAATATAAGCATCAGCTATTCTTTCTACCTCTCCAGAAAGTAATTCTGCACTAATATCTTTAATTTTTTTTGCAGGCATTCCTGCATAAATAGTTCCAGATTCTACAATTGTACCTTTGGTAAGTACGGCACCTGCGGCTATAATTGCATTTGAGTTTACTACACAATCATCCATTACAATTGCCCCCATACCAATAAGCACATTATCTTTAATTGTACAGCCATGTACAATAGCATTATGCGCAATAGAAACATTATTACCAATATTTGTAGGGTTTTTTTTATAAGTAGCATGTATTACTGCACCGTCTTGAATATTTACTTTATTACCAATTTTAATATAATGTACATCACCACGAATTACTGCATTATACCAAATACTACATTGGTTTCCCATTATAACATCTCCGATTATTACTGCATTTTCAGCAATAAAACAGGCATCTCCAAACTTTGGTTTTTTCCCGTTTAATTCTTTTATTATCAACTTTTTAGACTTTTCTATTAAACTATCTTTTACCCTTACTCTTTCCTTTTTTATCTAGACTTTCTAATAATTTTTCTTTAAGTGCTTCTACAATATTGTAGGCAGCAGGGCAAATTTTTGTGTTTTTAACTGTTAAATCTGCTATTTTAATAAATTTTCTGCGATTTGTATGTGGGTATTCACCACATGCTTTTGGTCTTACATTATAAATAAAACAAGAATTATCGGTGTCTAAAAAAGCACATGGCACTTCTTTTAAAACCATAAAGCCATCAGTATCATCTTCTAAGTATTTATCTATAAACTGAATTTCTTTCATTTTTAAATGTTTAGAAATCCTAATGATATCTACATGTGTAAACATGGGGCTTGTCGTTTTACAACAATTTGCACAATCTAAACAATCTGTTTTTTGAAATTCTTTTTCGTGTAAATTTTGCACTAAATAATCTAATTGTTTTGGTGTTCTTTTCTTTAACATTTTAAAGAATTGTTTAGATTCTTTTTCTTTTTCTTTGGCTAATTTTGGTAATTCTTCTATGGTTGGTTTTAATTTCATGATTCATACAAAGTAAATATTTTTACAAAGAACGCAAAAAATATTGTAAATTATAACTTAAAAAATTAGTATCTCTAACCTTAAAATCTGTAAACGTGTTACTGTCATTAGATAATATAGCATTTGTAATTAATCTATGCAAATGTGAATATTTTAGTTAAAATTAATTTCATATATTAATGGTATTAATCCTTTAGATTAATACCATTAAAAGTGATGTTTCATTTTAATGTTAATCATAAAAAAGTACTTTACCAGTACTAACATCATACATTGCACCTATAATTTTTAGTTCTCCACTATTATGCATTTCTGCTAATACAGGGCTTTCTTTTATAATGTTATCAATGGTTAATTCAACATTTTTAGTAGAAACATTGTTTACAAATTTTATATTAGAAGAGTTTCGTAAACTATTGTCTTGAGGTTCTAAAACTGCATTGACTGCTGGCTTAATTTTGGCAAGCATTCCTGTTAAATTTCCAAGTTTAGCGTCATCGCAAGCTCCTTTTACTGCTCCACAAGCAGTATGTCCCAATACGACTACTAACTTTGTTCCTGCTAATTTACAAGCAAATTCCATACTTCCTAAGATGTCGGAATTTACAAAATTTCCTGCAATACGAACACTAAATATATCACCCAAACCTTGGTCAAAAATCAATTCGGAAGAAACTCTAGAGTCTATACAGCTCAAAATAGTTGCAAACGGAAATTGTCCTTGAGATGTGTCTTTTACTTGTTCTGATAGGTTTCTATCAGCTTTAAGATTATTCTGAAATCTAATGTTCCCTTCTTTTAAAAAATCTAATGACTTCTGAGGTGTCATTGTTGCCTGTGTTTCTTTTGTTTGTGCTTTCATGTTAGATTATTTATTGTTAATATTTATACTGATTTTGGTCTGAGTTTAAAAAACTCAATATAACTAGGTGGATTTTCAACTATTCCTCGCTCAGAAACTAATTTTATAGTAATATTTCTTTCTTTTGCTTTAAATGCAAAATCTTCTAAGATCTCAATAATATCGTTGTCTAAAAATCTTGTTTTTCTAACGTCTAGTTCTAAGAAAGAGTCTTTAGGAAGACTATCTAATTCTTTTAAAATTGCACCTTTATTGAAAAATGTAACTTCTTCTGCAAGCGTCATTTTTATTTTTCCATCATCAACATTTTCACCTTCTTTATGTAAAAAATGAGAATTTTTGTAGCTATTTCTAAGTGTAATTACTATACCTACCATCAACCCTATACCTAGTCCATATAATAAATCTATAAACACAATACCTAGGACTGTAATTACAAATGGAACGAATTGTTTCCAACCTGAGTTATATATTTTTTTGAACAACTCAGGTTTTGCTAATTTCCAACCAACTATCAATAAAACAGCTGCTAAAACAGCTAATGGAATCATATTAAGCAATGTTGGCATTAAAATTACAGATATTAATAGTAGAAATCCATGAATTATTGCTGACATTTTAGTACGTCCACCAGATTGTATGTTTGCTGAACTTCTTACAATTACCTGTGTAATTGGTAAACCACCTATCATTCCTGAAATAATATTTCCAGTACCTTGAGCTAATAATTCTCTATTGGTTGGCGTTACATTTTTGTATGGGTCTAATTTATCTGTAGCCTCTACACATAATAAGGTTTCTAAACTTGCTACTAATGCTAATGTAAAAGCAATAACCCATACTTCAGGTTTAGTAATTATATTAAAATTAGGAAAACTAAACTGACCTAAAAAAGATGAAATATCATCAGGAACAGGAACACTTACTAGGTGAGCATTAGCGATAGCTAATACGTCACTAGATTTAGTCAATACATAGAAAATTATTGCTACAACAACTGCAACAAGTGGTCCTTGTATTAGTTTAAATATTTTACCTTTTTTTGATAGTACCTTATCCCATAATAATAATATCCCTAAACCAACTACCCCAATAAAAAAAGGTCCAAATTGAATATTATTAAAGGTGTTTAAAATTGCTAAAAAGGTATTTTCACTTTTTGGAGCAATATAACCAAAGAAAATAGGTATTTGTTTTAAAATAATTATTATTCCAATACCAGTTAGCATTCCTTTAATTACTGATGATGGAAAGTAATATCCTATAACACCTGCTTTAAGAATACCAAAGACAATTTGAATGACTCCTCCAAGAACAACTGCGACTAAAAAATTTTCATATCCTCCTAAAGTACCAATAGCAGTTAAAACTATTGCTGCTAAACCCGCGGCTGGACCACTTACTCCGATAGAAGAACCACTTAATGCACCTACTACTATTCCGCCAATTATTCCCGCAATTAATCCTGAGAAGAGCGGCGCTCCACTAGCCAAAGCAATACCGAGACATAAGGGTAATGCCACAAAGAATACTACTATACTAGACGGAATATCATTTTTTAAATATGAAAATGTATTTTTTATCATTATTATTATTTTTAAATTTGATGCAAATATAGTAAAACATTTGCAAATGGTAGCAATACTATCATACAAGTTATTAATTTCTCTTTTAAAATCATTAATTTTTGATTACAAACACGTAACTATTTGATTGTTTTTAGTTTACGAACTAAATGTTTATTCTAAATACATCATCATAATGATTAAATTTTTGTATTTTTGTAAAAAATTAATAACTAACAACAACTTGTGCCTGTAAAAATAAAAATTGATTTAAATGATGGTTTGTATCTCAAAGACCCTCAAGAGTCAAAATTAGGAAGGAAAATAATTAAGTTTAGTATTGAGGTGATTAATAAGATTGGATTTGAATCTTTTAATTTCAAGAAATTAGCAACTGAAATTAATTCTACCGAAGCTTCTTTATATAGGTATTTTGAAAACAAGCATTTGTTATTGCTTTATTTAGTTAATTGGTATTGGGAATGGATTAATTACTTAATTATTTTCAATACTATGAATATTGAGGATCCTAAAAAGAAATTAAAAATTATAGTTCACTCATTAGTGTTTGCAACTATGGATAATTCTTTAGTAGAGTTTATAGATGAAAGTAAATTACATAAAATTGTAGTTTTTGAAGGGACAAAAGCATACCATACTTTTGAAGTAAATAAGGAAGACTCTATTGGTTTGTTTAAAAGTTATAAGGACTTAACGATTATTATAGCCTCAATAATCTCAGAAGTTAACCCCGATTTTAAATACCCAATCACCTTAGCTTCCAATCTTTTTGAAATGACAAATAACCAACTTTATTTTGCTAAACACTTACCAAAACTTACTGATGTTATGAATAGTAATCATGAAAAAGAAGTTGAAAATATGTTAAATTATTTTTTAGAGAAATTATTATTTTAGTGAACAAAATAATTTATTCTTTTCTCTACTTAATTTTACTCTTTTAAGTTCCCGTTTTTACCTGTAAATATCTTTCTAAAAATACTAGTAAAATATTTATCTCAATTATCTCTCATCAATAACTTTAACAATATCTATATTTTTATATTTAAAAACTAGGCTATTATAATCAAAATCTAATTTACTTTTAGATTCTTTTAACGTTTCTTTTACAAATGCACGTTGCAAAATATCTTCAACTAAAAAATCAAGTGCTTTATCTTTGGGGCGGTATTCTTTTTTAAGTGATAGTTTAAAAATATTTGCTGTTGAGTTATACCAAAAAGCTTTCCACCCACTACGGTATTTTTTTATTAAATTAAATGCAGTTAGTCCTGTTTGCCTATGTATCAAACGAATTAGTATCTTACCTTCTGTTTTAGTTAGTTTTTTTAATTTCTCTTTAAATTCTTTGTTTAGTAATTTTTGTGCTTTACGAATGTATTTTTTCTTTTTTCTTTTTTCTTTTATTTTTACTAAATTTTTATCAACTTCTTTTAGAGTCGTTGCGGTAAGAGTAGCAAACGGATATGCTTTATGTACTTTTTTCCAATACCAATAGTAGTAACGGCGTTCTTTTTTATTATTAAATTGTAATTTTTTCAATAAGTTAACAATTTCTAAATCAAATATAATAGAATCATTTTCTATTAAAATTAATTCATCGGTAATGATTTCTTTTTTTCTTTTTTGAGAAAAAACAGTCACTGTAATTAAAAGTAGTAAAATAATTATTTTGTTCATTATTGATTATAACGCTAAAATTGTTCAAAATTACTTAAAAAATAATGATTTTTTTTATTTGTTGATTTGTTTTTTGTAATTTGGCATTTTAAAAACAACTAAATTAAGTACAAATATTAATTATTATGCCCAAAAAGAAAATCTTAACTAAAAACTCCATTAATTTTTTAGAAAAATATTTAAATAATGCAGCAGCAACAGGCTATGAGTCTAAAGGTCAAAAACTTTGGATGGATTATCTAAAACCTTATGTAGATGAGTTTTTTACAGATAGTTACGGCACAGCAGTAGGTGTAATAAATCCTAAAGCTGCATTTAAAGTTGTAATAGAGGGTCATGCTGACGAAATTTCATGGTATGTAAATTACATTACTAGTGATGGTTTTATTTATGTTATAAGAAACGGTGGTTCTGACCATCAAATAGCGCCAAGCAAAAGAGTACATATCCATACCCGTAAAAAAGGTATTGTGCAAGGTGTATTTGGCTGGCCAGCAATTCATACTCGCAAAAGCGGCACAGAAAAGCCACCAAAATTAGATAATATTTTTATTGATGTTGGTTGTAGAAGTAAAAAAGAAGTAGAAAAATTAGGTGTGCATGTTGGTTGTGTAATTACTTATCCAGACACTTTTTTAATCTTAAATAAAAATCATTTTGTTTGTCGAGCTATTGATAATCGTATGGGGGGATTTATGATTGCCGAAGTTGCTAGGTTATTAAAAGAAAATAAGAAAAATTTACCTTTTGGCTTGTATATAACTAATTCTGTACAAGAGGAAATAGGTTTACGAGGTGCTCAAATGATAGCCGAAACTATTAAGCCAAATATTGCTATTGTAACAGATGTTTGTCACGATACAACAACACCAATGATTGATAAAAAAGTTCAAGGCGAGGCTAAATCTGGTGCTGGCCCTGTTATTGCTTATGCTCCAGCGGTACAAAATAATTTGCGTGATTTAATTATAGATACTGCGACTAAAAATAAAATTCCGTTTCAACGAAATGCATCTTCTAGGGCTACTGGTACTGATACCGATGCTTTTGCATACTCAAATGGAGGTGTGCCAAGTGCATTAATCTCTTTGGCTTTGCGGTATATGCATACAACCGTAGAAATGGTGCATAAAGATGATGTTGAAAATGTAATTAGGTTAATTTATGAGACTTTATTAAAAATTGATCCTAAGAAAAGTTTTAGTTATTTTAAGTAATCATTTCACAGTTTAACAGATTTAAACATTTTATATGTTTCATTTTACACTTCACATTTTTCATTTTTAATTTTTCATTTTTCATTTCACATTTTTCATTTTTAATTACTTTATAACATATGAGAACGACCAAAAATATATTTATAACAATCTTTTTATTTTTAATATCAATATGTCTTTTTTCACAACAAAAAATAGATACTTTAGGAAATTCAAAAGAAAAGGATAAGTCAATTTTTGATGATCATAAATATACACATATACTCAGTACGAGATTAAAAAAAAATAAGAAAAAAATTCAAGTAAAAAGTTGGACAAATAAAAAAATATATAAACTATCAGATACTATTATATTAGTTATAGAAGCAAACCGTATTTTTAAAATTTGGGAAAAGTTTAATTTACCTCAACTTAAAAAAGGAATAACAAGATCTAATCTAGAGATTAAAAATGAAAAAGTAATAAGTTATTCCTTAATTCAATATAGACCAAAACAAGTTGGAAAAATAAAAATTCCTAGAATAAAAGTTAAAATTGATGGAAAAATATTTAAAACTAAGAGAAATAAAATAAAGGTAATTCCATAAATTTTAGGCTTTTTTCACTTTTATTAACTATCATTTTAGATGTAATTTGAAATTAAAGAAATAAGGTAAGTAAAAATAGTTGTAATATTATTATATTTGCCGAAAGCAAGGTTAAATAATATAAATGTCAAACGATTATAATTTACAGTCTATTAAAGACATTATGCAAGATGTTTTAAGAAAAAATAAACTTGAAAATGGCATGCAGGAGTTAGATGTTACTAATGCTTGGAAACAGGTTATGGGTAAAGGCGTTTGGACATATACTTTATCAATAAAACTAAACAAAGGCAACCTTACCGTTTATTTAAAATCTTCTGCTTTAAGGGAAGAGTTAAATTATGGTAAAGAAAAAATAGTAACTATGCTCAATCAGTATTTAAAGCAAAAAATTGTTAAAAAAATCAGATTGATTTAAACTTTACACACTTTAGTGGATAGTGTCTAGTACCATTTTTTTATAGTGCTTTCTGTTAATGTGTAGAAAAACTTTACATATTTTAGATGTATCACTTTTTAGGGTAGTCTTTATTGGTTTTAATAGAAAGGCAATTCCATTTAAAATCAAATTACTTTTTTATAACCAGTATTCTTTATGACAATAAATCTTCATCTACAGGTTCTGATGGTGTTTCATCTTTATCATCTTTTGGCGGTGTTGTATTATCTGCATTGTAATACTCTTCAAAAATTTCTTTCATATCTATACCATATCTTTCTGTAAAATCTTTTTGAATACTCTTGTCTTTTTCTCTAATTTCATGTAAAGCTTCTGCATAACTTTTATAAACACCTTGCATTATTTTTTCATGAACAGGAATATTGTCCATCATTTCTTGTCTTGCTTTAGCACTTGCAGTATGCATAGAGGCTAATGTTGCGCCAATATGCTCATCGGTCTTAACACCTAAATGTTCTAATATTGCAGCAAACTCTTGATCTGTTCTTGCTTTTAATGCAACCACATAGCCTTCATAATATTTTAAACGTTCTTCGGTATCACTTTTTAATTTTGCGCGATGCGTTTGCAAATTACTACGTAAAGAAGTCAACACTTTAATAGTTAAGTTGTGTTTATGTACAAAGCTATCTTTTGAGGCAGCTAACGTTGTGTAAGCGTTTTTTAAACCTTCTAATTCTTCTATTTTTTGTTCTAATTGTGTTACTTTAGAAATAGCCTTGCTATATGCAGTTGATTGCTTGTCTGCAATCTCTTCTAAAGTCTGCCTTGCTTGTTTTAATAAAATGTAATTATCTTCTAATTTGGCTTCTGTTTCTGCTTTTTTCTCTAATGCTTTAGTATGGTTTTTACTTGCTTCAAGTATTGCTGTTTGTAATTTTGTTTCTACTTCTTTAATTTCTACTTCACGATTTTTTAGACGTGTAACTGCTGCTTGACTCTTGTAAGAAAGTTCATTTAATAAAGTTTGTACATCTGCGGATTCAATTCGTTCTTGAAACATTGCTTTTGCTTTATTGTCTGCTCCTGCTCTATTCTTTTCTGCTATTTTTAAATCTGCTATTTTATTTTTTATTCTTGACTTTCTTCCAAAAAGGTTATTCCAAAAATTGTCTTTTACTTTTTCAGCATCTTCTAATTCTATTTTTGCTCTTTCTAATGCTTTAATAGCATCATCAATCACTTTTTGTTCTTTTGAATTTAGCGTTGAAAATTTTTCAAAAATAATACCTACTTCATCTTGATAATCGGTTAGATCTTTAATCGCATCTAAAAGTGATGTTCTGTCTTTTTCTGCCATTACCACAACATCATCTAATGTTGCGTTCAATATTTTCTGTCTAACTTGCGGGTCATCTTCTTGCGCTAGTTTTGCTTTCATAGTATCTACTGCCCTCCCCCAATTTACTTCGGTTTGTTTTTCGTTAGATTCAGTTTCTAATAAATCGAAATCTTCTGCCATTTTTATATATTTATTTTATTAACTTATTTTCATTATATAATCTTATATATAAAGACTATTGAATCTGCAAGTAAAGAAAAATATTACAGAATTAATAATATTTTTGATGTAAAATAGTAATTTTATTAAGATCGGTAGCTAAATGGGGGTTTTGTTACAATTAATTTGCATCTTTGCAGGTATTGTTTATTATTTTAATCTAGTCTAGTTACTTTGTAAGTAATTAATTTAAAATTCATTAGAAATGAAATTAATTAAATATTTATTGTTCTCTTTAATTTTCATACATTTAATTTCTTGTTCTAGTAGTAAAAATTTTTCAAAAACTCAAAAACAATTTATAGGTAATACTTCTTTAAAACCAATGCGTTTATTTTTAATTACAAATAAGCAAGACTCTGTTTTATTGAGAAAAAAAAGTGCTTATATAAGACCAAATCCTAAAAATAAAACATTACAGTTGTTTGCTAAGCGGTTAATTACAACAGTAAAAGACAGTGCTTCTTTAGGTGTTGGTATTGCTGCACCACAAGTAGGTATTCTTAAAAATATTATTGCTGTACAGCGATTAGATAAAGATAATGAGCCTTTTGAAATTTATCTAAACCCTGTTATTAAATATTATTCTACCCAAAAAAGGTCTTGTTTAGAGGGTTGTCTTTCTATACCAAATAGACGTGCTATTACTTTAGATAGATCATTTGAAATTAAAATTGAATATGATAAATTAGACGGTACTCATCACACAGAAAAGATAACTGATTTTGTTTCGGTAATTTTTCAACATGAAATAGATCATTTAAACGGTATTTTATTTATTGATCATTTATTAAAAGAAAGTAATTAAACTACATATTTAGTTAACTCAATTTTGCAGCAATAAAAGCGGTTGTCCAAGCTGCTTGAAAATTAAAGCCTCCTGTAATGCCGTCAATATCTAATAATTCGCCTGCAAAATATAGATTTTTAACTGATTTACTTTCCATAGTTTTTGGATTTATGGATTGTAGACTAATGCCTCCGCAGGTAACAAATTCTTCTTTAAATGTTGTTTTACCATTAACTGAATAAACATCATTTGTTAATATATTTACTAATTTATTGATACCTTTATTGCCTAATTCATTCCATTTTTTATCAATAGGTAGGTTTGTTTTTTCTAATAAATAAATCCACAGTCTATTTGGTAAGTTGTAAGGTTTTATTTTTTGCAATTGCTTATTTGCATTTTTATTTACTAGATTTAGTAATTCATTTTTAACGGTTTCATTATTAAGTTCGTCAACCCAATTTACCTGAATTTTAAAGTCATAATTTATTTGATTTAAAGTTCTTGCTCCAAATGCAGATAGTTTTAATATTGCAGGACCGCTTACTCCCCAATGTGTGATTAATAATGGTCCATTAGACTTTAATTTTGTACTTTGAATACTTACTAAAACTTTTTTGACTACTATCCCCATTAGTTTAGTAATTTCTTCCTTTGGCATATTAAATGTAAATAGTGATGGGATTGGCTCTTCAATTTTATGACCTAATTTTTCTAGCCACTCTAGACTTTTGCGCTTTGGAGAGCCTCCTGTTGCAATAATTACTTTATCAAAAAGCATCATTTTATCTTTTATTTGTAGTTGTATTTTATCTTTCTGTTGTTTTAAATTAGTAACTGCAGCACTTAATTCTATTTTTATATTTAATCGATTAACTTCGGCTAAAAAACAATCAATTATGGTTTGTGATTGTTGAGATTTAGGAAAAACACAGGTGTCATCTTGAATTATTAATTCAACATTTCTGTCTTTAAACCATTGTATAGTATCCTTAGTATTAAATTCATAAAATGCGCTTTTTAATAATTTTTGACCTCTTGGGTAGGCTTTAATAAGTTCTTTAATATTAGTACAAGCATTAGTAACATTACATCTTCCTCCTCCAGAAATTTTAACTTTTGCTAAAATTTTAGTAGTTTTTTCAAAAATAATAACTTCAAACTCTGGAAAGTTTTCTTTTACATGAATTGCTGCAAAAAAACCTGCAGCTCCTCCTCCAATTATAGCTATTTTACATTTTTCACTTTTCATCTTTACATTTTTAATTTATCACTTTTCACTTTTCATTTATCATTTTTCACTTTTCATTTATCATTTTTCACTTTTCATTTTTTCACTTTTCACTTTTCATTTATCATTTTTCACTTTTCATCTTTACATTTATCATTTTTCACTTTTCATTTATCATTTTTCATTTATCATTTTTCACTTTTCATTTATCATTTTTCATTTATCATTTTTCACTTTTCATTTTTAACTTTTCACTTTTCCAAAAACATTCTAAAAATTTGCTCGTAGTTGTATTGAGCCAACATGAATAATTTTTGAAGACTCTGATTTTCTACCGTTATAATTTAAATTAAGGTCTAAATAAGAGGTCAGTCTTTTTTGCAATAACAGGTTCCAAGTAAAATTTCTACCGTCTTGCAACCCTTCTAGCATTTGAAAAGCTACAGGTGAGTTTTGATTACCTTCAAAGACATTTTCTACCATACTAAACGTTGTATTCAAGGATAATTTTTGATCTTTTGAATATTGAAAATTAATTCCTATATTATTAGAAGTTAAGGTTTCTAAGTTACCTATTTCATTCTTCTTTTCTTTAAAGATATAAAAAGATTCTAGTATCGTATTTTTATTATGTAGATAAGAAATTTTAGTTTCAAAATTATTAGAAAGTAAATTAAAGTTTCTATTTACAAAACTTTCAAAGACACTTTCATTAATAGTGTTAACTCCTTTTAGGTCTAATAGCCAAAATTTATTTAATTTATGTTGCAATTGTAATTGATTGGTTAGTATATTATTTTCTTGATTTCCTGTTACAAAAACGGTTCTGTTCTTTATATTAAAGACAGAATATGTAGTTGAATATTTTTGCTTACCTCTATTAAAAAACAGACTATTCCTAAAATTAAAATTTAAGGCTAAAATATTAGGGCTTGAAATATTAAACGGATTAATATTAATTAATTTATCTTCTTGATTTTGTTTATTATCAATTAATACTGTAGTTTGGCTTATAAAATGAGAAAGGGTTTTCTTAAATCCTTTATTATTTGACCATTTAGAAAAATTAATATTTAATGCTTGGCTAAATTTATTTTTATTTGTTCTTATAAACTGGGTTGACGGCAATAAAACTCTTAAATAAATGGCTTGATCTTGAAATTGTGCTATTTCAAATTCTTCTAAATCTTGAATACCGTCTTCATTATAGTCAATCCAAGTATAAAATCCTTGTCCTGGTTCAACTTCAATATAATTAAAATCTTGTTGTGGTAAAGCGCCATTACTAGTTTCAAAAACAGTATTTAAATCTACGAAACTATTAAATAGTTGCTGTCTATAATTTAATCGTGTATTTAGGGATTCTTCGTCTTCAAAGTTCGTATTATATACAATTCTATAATTCACAAAAATACCTAAATTTGTTTTTTTATTATTTAACAAACTTGATTTTATATAATACGTATTTGCCATACTAACTTGCTCCAAATTACTAATTTTAAGACTATCATTAGTTCTAAAATTATAACCAATTTCAGCAAAAATTTTGGTTGAATCTCCTACGCCTACAAAGGCATCATAAGCAAAAAATTTATGACTTAAATTGGTTAATTGTTGTGTTTTTTTGTTCTTTCGTATATTTTCTTCTACTAATAAATTACCGCCGAACCAAGCTTTTTTAAAATTATATTTTATAGTATTATAACTTCGTTTAAATGTCGTTTCTTCAGTATTAGAATCACTATTTAAAGCACTAGACACAGATACAAAATGTATATTTTTGTATTTTAAATCTGTATTAAATTCATGTTTTCTACCCTTAAAATTTGTATTAAATTCTAAGTTATTAAATCGGTAATTAAAACTACCAATGCTATCTTTTTTATAGCTAAACCCGCCAATAAAATTATTTTGATTTCCGATAGGGTTTTGCAAATTCCAATCTCTTTCAAATTCTACATTATTAAGTCTTTCAATAGTATTAAAGTCTTGATCTATAATTTCTAAAGCTATAAAACTAGACAATTGCCAAGGTTTATCTATTAATACTTGTTTAAAATTTAATTTACCTGCATAACCATCATTATTGATATCATCTATATTAGAAAATAAATTTTGATCATTAATACTATGAGCTAATTCTACATGTAATTGTGTTTTTTTAGATGGGTTATAATCTGTTTGAAAATTAACTATTTGTAATTTGTTAGGTGCAATTAACTGAAAAATTGGTGCGTAATCACCTTGTTTAATTCCGTTTAACGGAAAAACATATTCATAGACACGACCTGTAGCAATGGTGTTTTGAATTATATAATCTCCTTGATTTTGACCAACAAGACTAAATTTAACTGCATATAATTCTTCATTTTCATCGTTAGAAAAAACAAAAAATGTTACATCGTCTTGCACTTCTTTTTTATACTGAATTTTATTTTCTGCAAATGCTTCTTGAATGGCGCTTTGTGTAACCATTTGTGCTGTATCATCTCCTGCATTATTGAGCACTTGTAATTGTTCATTACTTAGGTTCTGTTGTAAGCTTTGATTTTTGGCATCACTTTCACTATAAGCATTTACCTTTAATTTTAATTTATCTGATTGGTAATTAGCCGTATTAAAAGTTATAAAACGCGTGAAATTTTGGTCACTTACTTGAAATTCTACATAAATTCGCATATTTGAAGTTATCGGAAAAATTGTGTTAAAGGTTATTTCAGCCAAATTATAATCGATCATATAATCATTACTTTCTCCTCTTTTTAAAGGTAAACCATCAATATAAACAATTTCACTACCAGAAATAATTAATAAGAAAGACTCGTTAACGCTTGTAAGTCTATATGGTCCTTGGTTTGCTTCTTGTCCTTGAAAATCAATTTTGGCAAATCTCCCTCTTACTAATGCAGCAGATGTAAATAAATCAGTTTTAGAGTTTTTATGGTTTAATGAGGTTTCTAAAGATAAACCTGATACTTTTTTATCAAACCTTAGAAAATGATCTAGTTCATTTCTAAAATCAATATCTCCAGCAGTTACTTTCCATTTTTTACTATACAATTCAATAAAAACTCTATCAAATTCATTTAATCGTTGTGTATAACCATTATCTTGTAAAGGTACATTGTTATCCGTAATATTTGCTCTAATTTTTACATTTTTACCTAGATTTCCTGAAATTTGTAAATCAAAATTTGAATTTAACACGCCATCTTGATTGTTGCCTATAGTTATACCTCTAGAGATAGAGCCATTTGTATTTAAGCCATCAAATGGTTTAAAATAATTAATTTTTTTAACATTATTTGACCTATATAGTCTTGATAAATTTGTGGTACTGTTTACTATTAAACTCTCCTCAAAGGCTTTGTATGTTTTGGTTAAAAAACTAGGTAATTTTTGATACTCAAAATTTAATTCTTTATTCTTTAATAATGTGTCTTTTATTATCAAAATTGATTTAGAGTAATCAATACTATATTTTGCACTGTCTATTGTTTTTTTATTTTCATCAAATAATTTAAAATAAAATGGACTAATACTAACGGTATCTATTTTTATAGTATCACTTTTAATAAATATTTTTTTTAAAATATGATTGTTTTGTTTTTCTTGCGCAAATAAAAAGAAACTAGAAAATAAAAAAAGTATAAATGTGTAATGCTTCATTATTTTATAAACGCCAAAAATAGTGAAATAGTTTACTATTTATACCCAAATTAAATAGGTTTTAGAGAACCCAGTAAAGCAATACATAAACACCTAATAAAGAAAATAAAAAACGGATTAAAAAAATTTTTGTATTTTTGTGTAAAAAATACGCATAAATGAAGGTTTCTCAAAATATAAAAGTTGCTGTTGATGCAGTTGTATTTGGTTATTCTAATAAACTCAAAATTTTACTTATACAACAAAAATTTGGTGTGAATGTAAATAAATGGGCATTACCAGGAGGGTTTATAAAAGACACGGAAACTCTTAAACAAGCAGTTATAAGAGAACTTAAAGAAGAAACAGGAGTAAAAGCAAACTATTTAGAACAATTATATACATTTGGAGCAATAAATCGTGATGATAGGGCAAGGGTAATTACAATTTCATATATTGCCTTAATCAATCCTAAAAATTATTTCTTAAAAGCAACTACCGATGCAAAAGATGCAAAATGGTTTAATATTAATAACATTCCGAAATTAGCATTTGACCATAAAGAAATAATAGATAAAGGTTTAGAGAGATTAAAAGCCAAAATTAATTATCAACCAATTGGGTTTGAATTACTAAGTTCAAAATTTCCTTTTTCAGATTTAGAAAATCTATATCAAATAATTTTAGAAAAAAAAATGGATAGGAGAAATTTTAGAAAAAAAATGTTAAGTTTTGGTATTTTACAAGAAACAAGTGAATTTCAAAAAACAAGTATTGGAAGACCTGCTAAACTTTTTAAGTTTAACGAAACCAAATACAAAGAGTTAGAGAGAAAAGGATTTCATTTCGAAATTAAATTTACATAAATACTTAAAATAAATCTCTGATAAGGACCACTATCCTAAAAAGTGTGTAAACTTTTTTTTGGGGTTCACTAGGTTTTGTTGGCTAATCGTGATTTTCACTTTTTTACTATTTCTATTATTGTTGATTCTGTCCCTACAAGTATTCCATTTGCAAAAAAAGAATCTTCTGAGTCTAAGTTAGTAATCGTAAAAGTCTCTGAACATTCATTTAAATATTTTATATCAGTCAATATTCCTTTTGATAGTGCTTTATTTTTGAAAATTTTAATGGAATCTCCTAACTGAAGCAGCTTCGCGGTTTCAATATTCTCGTATAATTCAGTCAAATTTGGTTGTAACGAAGCCTTATCATCAATAGAAATAAAGATTACGCCTGTATTTTTTAACAATAATTTTGCTAATCTTAGCCGTTTATTCATAAAATACAGCCATTTAGAATGGCTATACCTATCATTTTTGTCAATGAATTTATCATTGTATATCCATTCTTTATCTTTTCCTGTATTATGGTGGATCAATATAGATGACATCAATTTTCTTTTTATGCGTAAAATTGAGTGTATATAAAGTATGGTAATTATCACCTTCAAAAATAAAATGCGTTGGTTTTTTAGGGTCGCTAATTATTTCTTTGCTTTTATCTTCAACCAATACAGGTAATTCTCTTTCACATTGGTCTGCAATATCTTCTGGTTTGTCTTCCCAAACCAATCCGTATCGTTTTTTTTCTAATTGCTTTAATTTGGCAATGAGTTGTTCTTTACTATAATTATCGTATTTATTCTTTGCCGTTTATTTATGCTGTTTTTATTTCGTAAATCTTAAACCAATAGAAAAATGCTTCTGGGTTCGATTTTTTAAGTTTGTTTAGTTTGTTGTTCATTGGCTCGATTATTTGCCAATCTTTCATTTGTAACGGATTACCGTACCTTTCTATCACTATTGCATTATTATCAAAAAGTGTAATAAGATAAGCCACCTTTGAGGCTTGAATAATCGCTTTTTCAATATGATAACTTTCAGAAAAAATATAAGCACGTATTCTTTGTATTCCTAACTGTAATTCTTCAAAGTTTCCAATTCCGTCTGCTCCTCTACTCGCAATACAAAGAGAGGTTTGGTAAATATCTTCCAGTACATCTTTTTCGTTTAATTCGTTGTTGTTTCGGTAGGTTAATTCTGTTTTTGCAAATTTGTAAAAAGTAGTTTTTATAATGTTTAAATCACTTACTTTGTCAAATAAATTGCCAATATCATAGAGTTGTTTTATGATTTCCATACTCATACTATTTCCGCTTTTATGGTATGGAATTCCAGTTGTGTTTGGAGCAAAAGCAGTCAGTTTATCACCTAAAATATCTTCTAAAGAGGGAATGTTTACCAATTATTGGATTATCAATTATTGGCACAAAAGTAGATTGTATTGGTAATTGAATTATGTTTTGATAGTTTGACTTTTCAAACAATATATCGAGTAAAATATAATCTTCTTCTTTGTTTGATTTATGAGTAGGCGTATAGTAAAACTTGTAATGTTCTTTTTTTATTATTGACTTTATATTTCTGTGGTTCAACTCTTTCCTTATAAAACCTTGTTCTTCTGCTAAAGCATCCAATCTATCTTCAAAATTATTATTTTCTTTTAGTAAAATGATGTCAATATCTATCGAAAGTCTTTTGGTTGAATTAAAGTGTAGCATTAATGCAGTTCCACCTTTAAAAACAAACGAAATTTCTTGTTTTACAAGACCTTCTAACAGCAGTAATGCTCTGATAACTTTCTCTACAAGAATTTTATCGGCATTTTTGTTTTCTTTAGAAACTTTGTTTATCCAATCAATTGTTATTTCTTTTTGATTTATCATTTTCTACATTTTGGCAGTAAACATAATTATTTGCCGTTAATTAGTTTTAAGTAATTTTTCAACTCTTCTTTTTTTCCTCTCCTATTTGCATAGCGTAATAATTTACTTTCATTGATAGCATATTTAGAAAACGCATTTTTATAAATGGTTTTCATTTCATTGCCTTGATAGGCAGAAAATATAATTTTGCCACAGAATATATCAACTAATATCTTTTCTAAGGATGAAGTCTGTATATTATCAATGTTTATTGTAGGGGATTCGGTAATTAATACTTTTACAATTATCACATTTTTGTTATCTGTAACATATCTTTCAAATACTTCTTTACTTGGTTCTAAAAAAACATTCTTTTTTTGTTCTTTTAAATGAATAAAAATAGATTGAGTTATCTCTTTTTCCACTTCTACAATTTGAAAGTGTTGATTAGTTTGATGAATAGAAAATTCATTTAAACAAGATGTATTCCAGATACATAAGTCTAAAAAAGGGAATTCCTTTTTTATTTTTTTATGTAGTGATTTTTGTTCAGGAGTGATTTCAGGAAGATAATAGTTTGTTTCTCTAAGAGTAAACTTGCCTCTTCCAGTTCTTTTAAGTATTCCTTTTTTTACGAGTGAAAATATTCGCCAATTAGTAGTCGTTTTACTTAGTTTTGGCTCATTTTTTTTAAAAAATTCAACAATCTCTTTTGTTTTAAAACTATCTTTAGTTTTAAAGAATGTTTTAAATTCATCAATATGTAATTTGTCTTTGCTGATATTTATTTCAATTTAATTTTGCAAATATAACAAACTATATTTTGGCAACAAAGTATTTTACTGCCAATTATTAGTTTTTTTTAGTATTGGAAAATTTTACTCTTTTATTTTTTTTGCATTGGAATTGAGCCTTTACTTTGTATTCGATTATTTATTGTAATTTTAAAAAGAGAAACTGAGGTGAACTTTGTTATGTAGCCAGTTTTAAAGAACTATCCAACGCATTAGTCCTCAGCCTTCTCTTTCAAGTTGAATTAGCATCAAATAGAATGATAGATTTTTAGATCTACTAAAGGCTTTAATGTTATAATTTAGCCCCCAACAAGCAAAGACTTGTTTTTTACTTAAATCAAATAAAAGGTGAAATATTAGAACAAATAAACACTTGTAAAGAACTTAAAAATTTGAAATTTACCTCATTTTAAAAATTGAGTTTATCCTAAAAACCGCTTAAATCAATTATTCTTGACATTTTATGTCTCTTGCGCAACGATTACCAGTGTTCTACGCAGTTTTTTTTCAGTTCATTATAATATTCATTCCTATTCGCATTGTCTGGAAGTCCAGCAACTTGTCCATCTCCTAATTCCATTATTATCCAACCTCCATTTTTCTTTTTAGCAACATCCATTGTAAAGAAATTGCTTTCTATTTTCTCAGCTATATTTTGGAAGAAATCAATGTCTGGTTTTTCAGAATCATAATTCCCTTCGTCCCAATAATTAAATATTTGAACAACTTTTTTATTTAAGAAAACAATTCTAAACTCTTTCGTTAATGGCATTTTACTTTTTGAGTGTTCAGTTAGAAATTCCAACTCAATAAACTCTCGGAAAACAATTCCTTCATTCAAATAATCTCCTCGTAGTTCAATAAATCGATTGACTATTTTCTGAACATTCTTTTTGTCAGATGCGTTTGGTATAAAGCAAGCATCATTCCAATTGTGCTTTTCTGATTTCACATAATCTTTTACAATTATCGGCTTATTTCCAAATTCATATATTGTTTTCGGAAATGCCTTTAGTCCTATTCGATTTTGGTGTTTCGTCAATTATTTTGTCATATGATTCTGGTAAGTAATGACAATGTTTGTATTCCGTTGGATTGTTAATCAACTGAATATTCTTTTTTAAAAGTCCGTTGTAGAATTTTTCGTAAATTTTAGGTGTCATCATCCAACCTCGATAAATTCCTAATTCTTTTTTTTCGGAACCTTTAATGAATTTCAGAGCATTATTTATATTTCCGTCTGTGATTTCCTCAAAACTGAAGATTTCAGTTTCAAATCCGTTTTCTTTCGCAGAATTAAATTCAGTTTCATAGTCAGGTTCGACTATTTTATTATCAATTACGCTATCGTTAAATATAATTTTCATTGGTTTAGTCAAATTGCGTAGAACGATTGGTATAAGGTTAGTAGCGTTTTAAAGAGTCGAAACTTTCAGTTTGACATAGAACTTTATTAAAAGAACTGAACTTTAAATTTAGCACTATGTAGCCATTAACTATACAGATTGTTGGCAGTAGTTAATTTGTAAGTATCTTAATGTATTTCCGTTTCACATTTTTTGAGTTTTTTAAACAATTTATCAATTGACTAAATAACTCATCTTTCATTTTTCCCCAAATATAATAATCGGTTCCTTCAAAAGGATAAATCTCATTCATTGAAGCAGTACTATAAGTGTCTATTTGGTGTCCATAAATATGTGTGGAGAAATCAAACTGTTTATTACAATCAGTGACTAATGTTTTTGGAGAAATAACAAAACAGTTAAAGTTAATTTCAGGTAATTCTACACAACCTTGTTCAATTGTTTCTTTTTCAGGAATTGAATCTTTCCGTGTTGGTAATGATGCCAAAATATTAGATTCTGGAGCAACCTTTAGTACAATAAAATATTTTGCTTTTGCAGTATTTCCATTTTTGAAATAAAACGGGTCAAAGTAAAGTATATTCCCTTCTTCAAGCATTTTAATTAAATGCTATATAATCGTTATATAGTTCTTTTTTTCTCGAATCGTGATTAACTAATTCACTTAAGTCAATAACATATTCGGTATTGCTAATTACTTCTTTTTCAAGCAATTCAAGTATTGAATTTTCTTTCGCAGTATTGTGCCAAGGAGATTTTTCTCTATGTGTATAAGAAATTAATTCTTTTGCAGTTTTATTCCCAAATTCAGAGGTTACTATATTTAATAAATCAATCTCATTTTGAGAAAATTCATCATCTTCAAATTTCACTAAAGGTGTTATTACTGTTTTCCCTTCTGTTGATAAACTTCTTTCAATATACCCTTTTAAAATTGTCGGAGAAGTAGATAAATCAATAAAAATATCTTCAGAAACAGGTCCAAATTTCCAAACTTTATACTTTAAGTTTAAAAAAGGGATTCCGCTTTTTTTTATAGATAATTCATCTAAAATATAAAGTAATTTAAGAATTTTAGTTTTTGATAAATTTTTAATTTTTTCTGCTAAGAAAACGACAGTATTACCAATTTTAGATATTTGATTTGGGCTATATGTAGTGTAAAATTCGCTCATTGTTGTTCTTTCAAACGTTTTGCAAAGATATATATTATAAATATAACTATGAAATAATTATGCCTTTATTTATTCACCTCTTTTTCTGTTAAGATACTCGTTTTTTTTGTTCCGAAATTACTGCCAACGATTTGTATATGAAACCTTTACTTTGTATTCGATTATTTATTGTAAATTTAAAAACAAATTACGAACTTGTAAAAAGTATTCCAGGGATTGGGCCACAAACAAGTATTTATTTACTGATAGTAACTAAAAACTTCACTGCGTTTAATGATGCAAGAAAATTGGCTTGTTACGCAGGTGTTGCACCATTTCCATATCAATCTGGAACGAGTATTAATGGAAGAACAAAAGTGCATCATTTTGCAGATAAAAAACTTAAGTCATTAATAAATATGTGTGCCTTAAATGCTAAACGATGGGATGCTCAAATAAGTACTTATTATGAAAAAAAAGTAGCAGAAGGGAAAAACAAAATGTTGGTAATGAACAATGTTAGAAATAAACTTTTACATAGAGTTTTTGCTGTTATAAAACGTCAAACACCTTATGTAAATACATATAAATTTGTTGCGTAAAAATAATTGCATTTTTATTTGGTTTTATCCATAGAATGCGTTGGCAAGACATACTCTTTTGCAATTTTGCCTTGTGCTGTTGGCTTTTTTGAGCGAATTGCAAATGTGTATGGCTTATGCGTTGGCTATTCATTATGGTCTTGTTATTCCGTTTATAAATGTCTCTACAAACCCTAAAATCTTTTCCGTTACTCTTTCCGCTACTGTTTTTCTTTCTTTTAGGCTTGGTCGTGTGTTCATCATTCCTATTACTTCATCTCGTAATGGTTTCTTTTCTGTAAATAGATAATTTCCGATTACTTCTTGCAATTTATCTGCATTTAAGTTTTCTTCTTGGCTTAATTTGTCTAACGCCAATATGCGTTCTTTTCCCCAAAAGTTTTCAAATTCTTCTGATATATCGTCTGAATCTTCAATTACAGGTAAATTTTCTTGAATAAATCGTTCTATCAGTTCTCGTTTGCTACGCATTTTGGCATCTCCTGCCATCATTTCAAGGATTGCTTTTTTCTGCTGTTCTTGTTCTTCTGCTGTTGCGTTTTTCAGTTTTGCTAATAGTTTCAAGATATAAGCAACATTTATTTCATCTCTGTGAATCAATTCCAATTCAAAATCAACATCATTTAAAATAGATACTTTCTCTATTTGATTATGGTTTTTTGCTTTGTCATATAAATCCAAATATTTGCTTTTGTAATCTTCAAAAGATTGCTCTTCCATTGATAAATCAGCAAAATCAAATTCTGTAAAAGTTGCCATTACATTTTTTAAACGCATTAGTTCTCTAAATGCCTTTATAAATTCTAACTCTTCATCTTCACTTGGCAAATCGTTTACACTATTTACGGTTGGTGCAATTTGCAATAAGGTTATAAATGCCAAATTGAATTTAGCAACATATTCTTCATAAGGTTGCATTATGATTTCATCTTTCGCATTGAGATTTGAAAATAACGAAATAGCATCATCTGTAGCGTTTTTCAAATTACGGAAACAAACAATATTTCCTTGTGATTTTAATTCGTTTAATATCCTGTTTGTTCTTGAATAGGCTTGAATTAAACCGTGATAACGCAAGTTTTTATCTACATACAAAGTATTCAAGGTTTTGCTGTCAAAACCTGTTAAAAACATATTTACAACTAATAAAACATCAATCTGTTTGTGTTTTACTCGCTTTGCTACATCATTGTAATAATTGTAAAAACTCTTACTGTCTTTTGTAGTAAAATTAGTGCTAAATTGCTTGTTGTAATCACCAATAAATTCTTCTAAATAATCTCTCGTATGTTGTGTTTGATATTCCGCTTGTGGTTCTGCTGCAATGCTTAATTCAGGTGTTTCAAACTCATTATCAAAAACGCCAATATTATCACTTCCAAAAGTGCCTTTGTCTTCTTCATTGGCTTCATAAGAAAATATGGTTGCAATACGCAAATTATGTTTACCTGCTTCTTTTTTCTTTTGAAACAGTTTATAATACTCAATTACTGGCGTAAATCCTGTTTTTACATCCTTTTGCGAAACACAAAATATACTTGTAAATTCTCTGCTGTGTGTTTTACGATTGTGATTAGCAATGATGTAATCTGTAATGTTGTTTAAGCGTTCTGGTGCATTCATTACTTCTGCTTCATCAATGGCTTCTACATCAATATCGGCAATGTGGTCTTTCTTTTTGAATGTACTGATGTATTCTATCGAGAATTTCAATACATTTTCATCTCTTATGGCATCTGTAATCACATATTTATGCAATATTTTGCCAAAAAGCATTGAAGTTGTTCGTTTACCAAATTCATTTGTTCCTGCATTCTTTTCAAAAATAGGCGTTCCTGTAAAACCAAACATTTGACAATTAGTAAAAAATGCTTTTATATCGTTATGTGTTTTCCCAAATTGCGAACGGTGACATTCATCAAAAATATATACAATTCTCTCGTCTTTGATGGTTTCCATTCTGCTCAAATACCTTGATTTGCTTATTGCAGTATTTAGTTTCTGAATGGTTGTAACAATTAGTTTATTATCGCCAACTAATTGTTTTACCAATGTGTTGGTGTTGTTTGTACCGTCAATACTTCCTTTACTAAAAGCGTTAAATTCTTTGGTGGTTTGGTAATCTAAATCTCTGCGGTCAACTACAAAAACCACTTTATGTACTTTGGGTAAATTGGTTAATATTTGTGCCGTTTTAAAAGAGGTTAGTGTTTTTCCAGAACCTGTGGTATGCCAAATATAACCGTAATCTGTTGTGTTTTTTACTCGCTCAACAATGGCTTCTACAGCATAAAATTGATAAGGTCGCAATACCATCAAAATTTTATCCGATTCTTGTAAGACAACATATTTGGTTATCATTTTTGACAAATGACAAGGTTCTAAAAAGATGTCTGTAAAACTCGATAATTGCGTAATGTGTTTATTCTTAACGTCTGACCAATAAAAAGTTTGTTTAAAACTACGTGCTTTTATAGGACTGTTGGCATAGTATTTTGAATTGACACCATTGCTAATTACAAATATTTGGATAAACTGAAACAAGCCATTTCCTGCTCCATAACTGTGTCTTTCGTATCTATTTATTTGGTTAAAGGCTTCTTTGAGTTCTAAACCTCTACGCTTTAGTTCTACTTGTACCAATGGCAAACCATTGATTAATATAGTTACATCATAGCGGTTTTTAAAAGCACCTTCCATTGTTACTTGTTGGGTAACTTGAAATTCGTTTTTACACCAATGTATTTGGTTAATCAATTCTACCGTTTTGTTTTCGCCTTTATCGTTGGTAAAAGGTACACGGTCTCTGAGTATTTTGGCTCTTTGAAATATATTGCCTTTGTTAATGTAGTTTAGTATTTGCTTAAAGTCATTGTCTGAAAGTGTAATATTATTATGAACTTCTAATTGGCTTTTTAGATTCGCCAATAAATCGGTTTCATCTTTTATGACAACAGATTTGTAACCCAATTTTTGTAATTGAGCCAATAGATTGTTTTCTAATATTTGTTCGGGTTGTGTGGTCATACTTTTGCTTTCAATTTTTTAACAGGTCGCCATTCTGGTATTGCTCCAGAGGAGCAATACTGTTCGTAGCACCATAGGTGCAAATATTGTTGTAGCACCTTAGGTGCGAACTGTTAATTATTGCTATTAATCTATCCATTCAAATAAATATTTTTCATTGTAATCAATATCAAATTTTTCAAGAAAGTTGATATATTCTTCCTTGAATGTTCGTTTTTTATGATGCTCTTCTTGATTCAAAATATATTTCACCACATTATCTATCTGACTTTTTGAATATGAAAATGCACCAAATCCTTCTTGCCAATTAAATTTTCCATTTACCCAATTATTATCGGATATAAATTTTGATGAACCCGCTTTTACATCTCTTACCAAATCGGAAATTGAAATATTGGGTTTCAGTCCTACTAATAAATGAATATGGTCAGGCATTGCAAAAATGGCTAATAATTTTTGATTGCGTTTTGTTATAATACCTGTTATATATTTATGCAATTCTTCACGGTTTTGTTTGGGTATTAGGCTTTGCCTGCCTTTTACGGTGAAAACAATTTGAATGTATATTTGTGTGTATGTGTTTGCCATATTTTACAGTTCGCCCCGCTGGGGCTTTTGTTTCATTATCCTATTTTTTCTACAATCAGTTCGTCCCTCTGGGACTAAAGACTGTGCTTATATTACCTTCTTTTTGAACTGTTTCCAAAATGGAAATAGTTGAAACCTTGAGCCAAATGCACATCTTCCATTTTTACTAATGCTTTTAGTTCGACCATTACTTTTTCTTCTACTAAAAAATCGACCCTTCTTCCTCCAATCGGCAAACCATCATAAAACAAAGGCATTTCTAATTCTCTTTCAAATGACAATCCTTGCTTTTTCATTTCAATAGACAATGCTCTTTGATAAATTACTTCTTGAAAGCCATTACCCAATACAGAATGCACCTTCATAGCACATCCAATAATCTTATATGTTAATTCATCTTTTATTGTTTCATTCATAATCTCTCCTTTAAAAAATCCAAAAATCCATCCATCCCAAAAATCCAAATTCTGACAATTTACACAAACATTTTTTGTAACAATCCTTTTTTAAATATTACTGATTGCTCAATTTGATTGGCAATGTTTTCTATGGATTTGTCTATGGATGATAGGAAAGTGGCTATTTTTTGTTGTTCTTCATTGCTTGGATATGGGATTTTTTCATTTTGATATTCAGAAATCCAATATCTTTTATGCTCTGCAAGTGGAAATTTAATTGTTTTCATTACTTCAAAAATAAATTTGATATTTACATCCTCATTTACTGGAATTAACATTTTCATTGCTGATGATTTTGCCTTAAAAGGAAAATCTACAAACTTAAATGCAGTTGTGAAATCATCAAAAATAATAGTGGGTAAGTTGTCTTTAAAGATTCCTTCTGTTTCATTTGAATATCCTAATAAAAATGTTTTTCCTGCTGTCAAAACAGGTATTTCATATTCATCTTTGTACTCAGTACTTGAAACTAAGAATCTTGTTGGTTGTAAATAGTCTAATACCTCTCCCAACTTCTTCACTTCCCAATCTGGAAAATCAGTACTATCCTCTTGTTTAAAGCGTAAATGTCTTGAACACGATTTATTTGATTTCGGAAATACAGGATTTTTTTTATTGCTACCATCAAAATCTTGTCCATCTTGTAATCTTTTTAATCCTGTTTCAGACAATGGGCGAGCAAATAGTCCCTGCATTACGCCTTTTTTGTATTGCTCTAATTCGGTTTTCTTTTTTTGTAGTAGGTTGATGCGTTTGTCCACTGCGGTTAGGAAGGTGGCTATTTTGGTTTGTTCGGGTAGGGATGGGATGTTTACTGATAAAGTTGCTAATTGACTTGCGTACAAATGAACAACTGAAATTCCTTGAGAAAGTCTTGCTATTTTTTTCTTTTTAGCATTATTTAAATAATACGATAAAAATATTCCGTTAATTTCAGATTTAATTATGTTTAAATCTCCACCTAATGCAATACCTGATTTTAAAACGCAAGATGCAGTAGCAATATCAATTTGAGTTTCACCTGATGCAGGAATAATAACATCATTTTCTTCACTTAAAACAAGAGTGTTAATATCAAGATTCGTTTTTGAAACAATATCATCTATAACTTCTGAATAAACCGTGTATAATTCACCATATCTTATACATTCAGTTGCTCCATCTTTATGAATTTGAGACTTTGTAATTCCTTTTCCTTTACTAAAAGTTGCAATTGAACCAAGTTTATCAGGATTCCACTCCTCCGAAAACTCCGAAAACCGTAATTGTGGTATTAATTTTAGTTCTGCCATTATTTTTCTTTTTTCGGCTTTAGTTTATTCTTTTCGCCCAAAATGGCTTTCGCATTTAGTGGGCTTATCACTTTTTTACCTGTTCGGCTTTCTAATTCTTGTCGTGCTACTTTGGCTACATTACCGCCTTGTTTGGCTACGGTTTTACTTTCTGTAAAGTTTTTGGGTTGTACAGCATCAGATATATCTTTGGCAGATGCTTCTGCAAGCATATTGAGTATCAATTCTGTATTGGTCATATTGTCTCGCAGGTTTTCTTTTTTTAAACCTTTGAGTATTTTGTATTCCTTGGTGGTTTTATCTGCCCAAGCCTTGGTTATAATATTGGTTAATGTTGCAAATTGTACGCCTTCTTTTAAACCTCTTTTTTTCCATTCGTCTGTCAGTTCTTTACGTATTTCTATACTTTTTAAGCGTTGGTTTATCCAATTTTCAGAATAGCCTAATTCTAAATATTGCTGTAATGCTCTATCAATGCTTATTTCTGGGTCTTGCATTTCATCCAATCGTTCTGCTGCTATTTGTGCCAACCATAGTTTAAAAGGTTCTGCTTTTTTTGACGGTATAGATTGTATGAGCCTGAATAGTTGCTCTGTGTCTGCTACGTCAGTTGTATAGGATTTTCCATCTGAAGATTTCATTTTCAGATGTCCGATTTTTTCGGACAACTCACTACCTTCCTTTTTTAGTTTTGCTTTTAAGTCGCTCCAATATTTTCTTGGACGTTTACTATCAGTCAAAATAGCAATGACATCTACAATAGAGATAAACCATTTTTCAGCATCAGCATCCCAATGAGTTCTTACCTTGCTTTCTTCAAATAATTGAATTTTGTCCTTATTCATTGTATTGGTGTTTTAATTTATGCAAGTAGTACTTGCACAAATACAGTGTTTTTCTAAAATGGTGTATCAATCCCTAATTCTTTACAAAAACCTGCAATCTCTTTATTTACTGCTTGCAAATCGACATCTAACTGTTTTAAATTGGTAGAAACCGTTGCCAAATCAATAGGTTCTTCTTCTTCAAAGGTATCTACATATCTTGGTATGTTTAGGTTGTAATCGTTTTGGGCTATTTCGGCAAGTGTGGCTACATAACTATATTTGTCTTTTGTTTCACGGTTTCGGTAGGTGTTTATAATGTTTTCTACATCTTCATCTCGCAATTCATTTTGGTTTCCTTTTTTTACAAAATGGTCTTTTCCGCTGGCATCTATAAATACGATATTGTCATCTACTTTTCGACATTTTTTAAATACCAAAATGCTTGTAGGAATACTTGTACCGTAAAAAATATTGGCAGGTAAACCAATAACAGCATCTAAATAGTTGAGTTCACTAATTAGGTATTTACGTATTACGCCTTCTGCTGCACCTCTAAACAAAACTCCGTGTGGCAGTACAGTTGCCATTATACCATTATCTGCCAATTGGTGAATCATATGTTGTACAAAAGCATAATCGGCTTTTGTTTTTGGTGCTATTCGTCCGTATTGGCTAAACCGTTCGTCTGTACTATTTAGTGGGTTGGTGTTTCCTTTCCAATGTGCAGAAAATGGCGGATTGGCAACTACGGCTTCAAAACGTTTTTCTAAATGTTGTGGATTTTCAAGCGTATCTTCTTGTTGTATGTCAAACTTACGGAAATGAATATCGTGTAATATCATATTCATTCGTGCCAAGTTGTAAGTAGTACGGTTTAGTTCTTGTCCATAAAACTCGCTTACATCTTCAACTTCTCTGGCTACACGCAACAGCAAAGAACCTGAGCCACAAGTTGGGTCATAAACAGATTTTAGTTTGGTTTTGCCTGTTGTTACTATTTTTGCTAATATTTTAGAAACTTGTTGTGGTGTATAAAATTCTCCTGCACTTTTTCCTGCTCCTGCGGCAAATTTTGCAATCAAATATTCGTAAGCATCACCCAAAACATCTGCTTCTAAATCTTCTAATTTAAAATCTATTTTATCGAGATGATTTAAGATTTTTACAATGACTTCATTTCTTGCTCCTACGGTTCTACCTATTTTAGTGGAAGTCAAATCCAAATCTTCAAACAAGGCGTTAAAATCTTCTTCCGATTCTGTTCCCATTGTGCTTTGCTCAATATGGTTCATTACGGCTTGTAAATCTTCTATAATGTAGTTGCTTTCGCTTTCTGTATCTGCATTTCCTTTTTTGGCTAATACAGAAAAGAGTTCTTTGGGTTCTAAAAAGTAACCTAATTTCAGTAAGGATTCTTCTTTTATGGCTTCTAATGTTTCTTGGTCGGTTACTTCTTTATAGTCGGTTACTTGTTCGCCTTCCAACAGTCTGTTAGCGTATAATAATTGCTTTTCACTCAAATATTTGTAGAAAATAAACCCAAGAATATAATCTCTATAATCATCTGCACTTATTTTTCCTCTCAATAGGTTTGCTATTCCCCAAAGTTGGGCTTTTAATATTCTTTTCTGTTCGTCTGACATTTAATTCTTTTCTGTTTTTTTAATAAGTTCCAAATTTACATTTTTTGCTACGATTAACAAGCAAATAAAGTCATGCATATGGCTGCAATTGCTTATAATATTAAGAAATATCTAAAATTTATTAGTAAAACTGTACAAACCAACAAGCAAAGACTTGTTTTTTACTTAAATCAAATAAAAGGTGAAATATTAGAACAAATAAACACTTGTAAAGAACTTAAAAATTTGGAATTTACCTCATTTTAAAAATTGAGTTTATCCTAAAAATCGCTTAAATCAATTATTCTTGACCGATTTTATGTCTCTTGCGCAACGATTACCATTGTTGTCAGTAGTTTTATTCCGTTACTATTTCCATTAATTTGTTCGCTACTGCTTCAGCAGGAAACTTTTCATTTATAGAGATAGCCATTATTATTTTAGACTTAATGTCAAATATAAGTATTGCTCTGTAGTTTTCATTACCTCCACTATGTCCAATCCAAATATTGTCTGTATTGTTAAATCCCTTAAAATTGTATAACATAATTCCATTTCCATAAAATTGACCTTTGTCAAACATTGGATATAAATCTTTCATCATAGCGTGTACCATTTCAATAGGAATTATTTTTCCTGCCAACAATGAACTCAAAAAAACTGCCATATCTTTTGAATTGCTTATGATATTTCCCGCTCCCAAAGGCCCTGAAGAATTTTTAGGTATAACTGTATCATTGTTATGAGCCAATGCTAAATTCGCAGGCATATTTTCAGGTGCTACTTTTAAAGTTTTTAAATTTAAAGGCACGGTAATTCTTTCTTTAACGACTTGTCCAAATGTCTTTGATTCTATTTTTTCTGTTATTAGAGCCAACAATAGATATCCAGTATTCGTGTACGACCAGTATTTCCCTGGCTTAAACAAGTTTTTATGATTTTTAGAAACTTCCAGAAGTTCATTAGGGTTATAGTGTTTGTTGCTGTAGTGAAGAGTAGAATCCGCTTGGAAACTATAAATTCCGTTTGTATGATTAAGTAACTGTTCTATTGTTATTTTTTTTGAATTTTGAATATCAGGATACCATTTAGAAAGTTTATCATCAAAAGAAAGTTTGCTTTCTAAAACTAATTGATGAATGATAGTACTGGTTACTAATTTACCTACACTCAGCCAATTGAATACGGATAGACTATCGATAATTATGTTATCTGGTTTAGATATAAACCCTCTATTTGTCTCCCAAATCCCTTTTTCGGGAATTAGTATGGTTGCTGTAATTCCTGCAACATTATGTTTTTCAAATAGTTCGTCAATTTTTTGGTTTAATTTTATCGTTAAAGAATCTTCTAAATTTTTGTCCAAAATATATTCCGTAGATTTTGGAAGAATCTCAATGTTTGGTTGTTGATATTTGGGTGCTCCTTTGTATTTATTTTGAGCAAGTATCGTCGCGGACGAACAAGAAAAAAGCATTAGTCCGATTAAAAGTCTAAGTATTACATTTAATTTTTTCATTTCGCACGGTTTGTTTTAAATTACTGACAACGGCTACAATAAGAACAGTAATGGTTTAAAATGCTCTTACTTTGAAGTTATAAAAATAGCACAATTTTTTTGAATTTTATCATTTGAAAAACTAAAAGTCAAAATTTGAAAAAATTTTGCGGACTTCGCTTCACAAAACAATCTTTGGGTTAAGCAATTAGCCATTATTGTTTTTATTGATTGTTACCTGCCGTATTTTTTCTTACTATTTTAAATCTTTTTTCAGAAGTATTCATAATTATTACACCATTAATTGCTCTTGTTCCATATAGATATGCTGATTTTTCCTTTGTTAAATAAACAATATTGTACGTTTCAACTAATAATAAATTCTTTAAAATACTCTTATTTTTTATAGGATAACCATTTACAACTATTAATGGTTCTGGATTTCCAATATAACCATCTCTAATTCTTATTTTTACATTCGGATTTGATGTTGATATTTGAGTTCCAAAATTTTCATTTTTACTTGTATCAACCTTGTATTTTAGGACTTTAAAAATTAAAGAATCGACATATTTATATAGTTTTTCATCTGTTAACTTGTCAAATCTCATTAAATTCAGTTGTTTTATATTCCTTTTCCTTTTTACTTTCCTTTGTTTGTTATTTGAAATAATTCTGAATTTGTCAATCAAATTTTTGGCAAGATAAATTTCAAGTACTTGACCAAAATCCGTTTTTTTTATTTTTATTTTTTCTTTTTCGTTAAACTGGATTACTCGTCCAGGCTCTGAACAGTTATGAACCTTTTTTGTTTTAAGTTTCCGATTTTTAATTTCCCAAATTATTTGATTACAACTTTTAATAGAAACAAAAAATTCATTTTTATAAAAATTAATAGTATCGCTTAATTGGAATAGATCATTATCATTAGAAGTTTTCCATTTTCCGTTTAATTCTGATTTTTTTATTTGACCAAACAGAGATATTTGAAGAAGTAAAAATAATATTGTAATTTTTTTTATTCCCATATTTATTGCGTTAAGTTCTTAAATTCAGGCATTTATTTTTTTATGGCAGGTAACGCCAAGTATAAGTGAAGTAATGGTTAAAGAAGCACTTATTATTAAGTTATAAAATTAGTAAAATTTTTTGAATTTTACTACTAATTCATAATAAAAAAGGAAAATTTAAAAAATTTTATGGGC
>JAKISG010000040.1 GCA_021648755.1 Flavobacteriaceae bacterium
TTAAGTCTTGCTGGGTTTCTAGTACGATGCGTACTCCTTGAAATATAGGTTTGCCTGATGGGCGATTGTTAGCGTCTGTTGGTTGGTAAAAGTCGTAGTAATAAGATAAAACATTTCTTTTTTTATCGTTTATGTGTAATGTGGTTTTTATTATCTTTGATTTTTAGTTTCTACTTACAAATATAGTTATTTTTTAGGTAATATCTAAATTTTAGATTAGCGTAAAGACATTAAAAACATATTACATTAATTATTTTTTTGATTTTTTATAACAAAAAAAAACAATTAATAATAAATAAAATATTTAATTATTTTACTTTTTTTATCCATTGAGTTAAGGGTAGAAAGTGTTCACCATTACTTTCAGGTTTGATAATCGTAATATTTAATCTTTTCCTTTACGTTTCAAGAATACATTTTTTCTCGTAATTCTTTAACGCTAGTATTTGCGTAATACTCTTCAAAAGTCATATATCTATCTACAACTCCTTTTGGTGTTAATTCGATGATTCGATTACCAACGGTTTGTGCAAATTCATGATCGTGAGTAGATAGTAAAACAGTGCCTTTAAAGTTTTTTAGTGAATTATTTATGGCCTGTATAGATTCTAAATCTAAGTGGTTTGTAGGCTCATCTAGTAATAACACATTGGCTCTTGTCATCATCATTCTAGATAACATACATCTTACTTTTTCTCCACCAGAGAGTACAGTACATTTTTTTAGCGCTTCTTCTCCGCTAAAAATCATTTTACCTAAAAAACCACGTAAGTGTACTTCTTCTCTTTCTTCTTCAGTTTTTGCATATTGCCTTAACCAATCTACTAAGTTTAGTTCGCCATTTTTAAAGAAGTTTGCATTTTCTAAGGGTAAATAAGATTGTGTTGTGGTAACTCCCCAATTAAATTTACCTTCAAAATCGGTATCATTACTTGTCAAAATATCATAAAAAGCAGAAACTGCTCTAGAATTTTTAGAAAGTATAATTATTTTATCTCCTTTGGCTAAATTGATATTTATATTTTGAAAAAGTATTTCGCCTTCAATAATTTTAGACAAACCTTCTATATTTAATATTTGATCTCCTGCTTCTCTATCTCTATCAAAAATAATTGCAGGATATCTTCTACTAGATGGTTTTATGTCTTCTATATTTAGTTTTTCTAGCATTTTTTTTCTACTCGTTGCCTGTTTAGACTTTGCAACATTAGCAGAAAACCGACGTATAAATTCTTCTAATTCTTTCTTTTTATCTTCGGCTTTTTTATTTTGCTGTGCTTTTTGTCTTGCTGCCAATTGGCTGGATTCATACCAAAATGTATAGTTACCCGAAAAGTGATTTATCTTTCCAAAGTCAATATCAGATATGTGCGTACAAACTGCATCTAAAAAGTGTCTATCGTGAGAAACTACTATTACCGTTTCTTTATAGTTTGCTAAAAAATGTTCTAACCAAGCAATGGTTTCATAATCTAAATCGTTTGTAGGCTCATCCATAATTAATAAATCTGGATTGCCAAACAAAGCTTGTGCCAACAGGATACGTACTTTGGTTTTACCATCAATATCTTTCATTAAAGTATAATGCGTATCGTTTTTAATACCAACCGATGAGAGTAATGAACCTGCATCACTTTCGGCGTTCCAACCTCCCATTTCTTCAAATATAACGCCTAGTTCCCCTGCTTTTATACCATCTTCTTCTGAAAAATCAGGCCTTGCATAAAGGGCATCCATTTCTATTTTAATATCGTATAATGGTTTGTTTCCCATCATTACGGTATCTAAAACAGTATATGCATCAAATGTAAAATGATCTTGAGAAAGCACCGACATACGTTTGCCTTTTTCAAGAGAAATAGTACCACTTGTAGGATCCATTTTTTCTGAAATAATCTTTAAAAAAGTAGATTTACCTGAACCGTTTGCTCCAATTATTCCATAGCAATTACCATGTGTGAATTGTGTATTTACTTCATCAAAAAGTATTCTTTTTCCGAATTGAACTGATAAGTTGGTTACTGTTAACATAAATTGGTTATTTAATCGCTAGATTTTCAAAAACTTGCAAGGGTTAGTATCTAATTTTAAATTTTGGCGAAAATAATATTTTTATTTGGTTTGTTTATTATTTATTGTTGAATAGTTTGTCTTATACCAATTTAACTTTGTAATGCCGTGTTGTTATATTGAATTATTTTTTGTAAGATTGAAGAAAAAATATTTTAGCATAGCCTTTGCTATGCTAAAATATTTTATCGAAGATATTGTGAAAAATAAACGATATAATACGATGTTACAAAGTTAAATTGGTATTATTCCAATAAAATAAGAGATGCCAAATTATAATTATGATACTGAGCGAACCTATAAAATACCAAAGGTTATTTTCCTAGAATAGCAACCATTACAAAGCATCACATATTGTTTTTTACTAAAAAAAGGCTCTTATTATGGGTGTAAAGGCTGAACCATAAATACTAGTATTGGCATCGTACAAAACATCATAACGCATACCAATTGTAATATTTCTACCAATATTATAAGCGGCACCTAGGTGAAGCGCATTTACATTTCTAGATTCAAAGCCAGATTGACTTAAAATAGTTGTTTCAAATTCTGTAGATAATTGAATTTCTTCTAAAGCGTTAAATAGTGCTATTAGGCTTCCGCCGTAAACATTTAAAGCATTGTCAAAATTCCTATTTTTTACATATAAATAAGAAATACCTAAACCAGCACTAAATCTTTTATTGAAATTATAAATAGCAGTAGGTGAAATACCTAAATTAGTATTATTTCCAAAGCCGACGTTTATACCTCCACCAAATTGTACATTTTGCCAAAAAGAAGATTTGTTTTTAACATCTTCTTCTTGTGAAAATGTTTGGTTAAAACTTATAATTATTAGTACTATTAAAAGCAGGTATCGCATAGTTATAAATTATTTTATTAGGCTAAGCTACAATTAATATTTTAAATTTTTATTAAAAAAAGAAAACTCTTTTTTTTAATTTATGGAACTATAATCATAAACTCAAAGTTATAATCAAATAATTAACATCAATTTAACAAGCCAAGTAATTTTTATTAATACTTTTGTTTTATAGAGGTTTTTACAAATTAATATGAGGTTTAAATTACATAATATATTACTATTTTTACTACTAATTATAGTTTTTAGTTGTAATACTGCTCCAAAAAATAATACTACATATTTTGTAGGTCAAATTGTAAACCCCAAAGAAATAAGCATTCATTTATTTAAAGGTGAAAATGAAATAAGCCTAACACAACTAAGCGCCGTGAATAAATTTAATTTTACGTTAGACAACCTTACTGCAGGTTTATATACCTTTAGCCATGGTGTTGAATTTCAATATCTATATTTAGAACCTAACGATAGTATTATAATGCGCTTAAATACTTGGGATTTTGATGAATCTCTTGTTTTTAGTGGTGCAGGTGCCGAAAAAAACAATTATTTAATTCAATTATTTTTAAAAAATGAAGCAGAAGAAAAATTATTTTATCCATTTTATAAATTAGACGAAGTTGCATTTACTAAAAAAACAGACTCTCTAGTTAATATAAAATTAAATCATTACAATAAATTTAAGAAACATACAAAAGTTTCTAGTGCCTTTAATGAATTAGTACAGAAAGCAATTTATTATCCAATCTATTCCATTAAAGAAAAATATGTCGAAAATTATAAACGTTATCACAAATTAAAAAAATCAAAACCTTTAAGTAATCATTTTTATGCTTATAGAAAAAATATTGACATTAATGATTCTCGCTTTTTAAATTATTACGCTTATAGCAATTATATTGGTAATTACTTACTAAATATTGCTGCTAAAATTAAAGAGAAAGATAACTCGCAGCGATTGTCTGTAATTGTATTAGAGCAAGTAAATCAAAAAATTAAAAACGAAAGTTTAAAAAACACCATGCTACATCATGCAATAATAAATTGTTTGTTAGATAAAAATTGTCATATTGAAGATAAAGAGAAAGCAAAACGTATTTTTTATGAAAATTGTACGGATAAAAAGAAAGTAAATACCATAAAAAAAATGGTTAATAGTTTAGAATTATTAAAAAAGGGATCTACTTTCCCAAGTTTAAACGCTATAAATTCTGAAAATAAAAACATCTTTTTAGATGACTTAAAATCCAATCAGAAATTAGTGCTTTATTTTTGGCCAAAAGAACCTAAAAGGATTCATAATATGGCTAAACGGGTTAATTATTTATCACATAGACACGAAAACATTCAGTTTATTGGTTTAGATAATCAGTTAGATAATAAAGTTTGGAAAACGCATATTAAAACAAATAAACTGCCTATTAAAAATCAATATCAGTTAGTTGATACTACAAAAAATAAATGGTTTACCAATGAAATACCTAGGGCAATAATTTTAGATAAAAACGGAATTATTCAAAATGATTTTACTTACTTATCGCATCGTAATTTTGAAAAAATATTACTACAATCAGAATAAATTTAATAAGTAAGCCTTTGTTTCAATTAATTAGAGTAAATTCGCCCATTATTAATGGATAATCAACTTAAAGATGTGAATAGTCGTATTTTACACTTAACTTGGTTAATGTAAAATATATTTATGTCCGTATTTAAAAAATTAGGTCTTTCTAAAGAGATTACAGATGTTCTTGAAAAAATGGGTTATGAAAATCCAACTGAAATTCAAGAAAAAGCAATTCCACAAATTCTAAATTCAACAGATGATGTTAAGGCGTTTGCGCAAACAGGAACTGGTAAAACGGCAGCCTTTAGTTTACCTATTATTGAACAAATAGATACCAATTCTAGAGAGACTCAAGCCATAATTTTATCGCCTACAAGAGAACTAGCCATCCAAATTGCAAAAAATATCAATGAATTTGCAAAAAACAGAAAAGGTTTATCTACAGTTTGTGTCTATGGTGGTTCAAACATTACCAACCAAATAAAAGATTTAAAACGTGGTGCACAAATAGTTGTTGGTACACCTGGAAGAACGGTTGACTTAATTAACCGAAGAGCCTTAAAACTAAAAAATATTCAATGGGTTGTACTTGATGAGGCCGATGAAATGCTAAATATGGGTTTTAAAGAAGACCTAGATAAGGTATTAGAAGTTACGCCTATAGACAAACAAACTTTATTGTTTTCTGCAACTTTTCCAAGAGAAGTTGAGCGAATTGCAAAAAACTATATGAACAACCCTGTAGAAATTACTGCAGGAACAAAAAATATTGGTGCAGATACAGTAACACACGAATATTATTTAGTAACTGAAAGAAACCGCTACGCGACATTAAAACGTATCGTAGATATGAATATTAATATGTATGGTGTTATTTTTTGTAGAACTCGTAGAGAAACACAAGAAATTGCCGACAAACTAATTCAAGACGGTTATAGTGCAGATTCTTTACATGGTGATTTATCGCAAAGTCAACGTGATTTTGTAATGAATAAATTTCGCAATAAAAAACTACACTTTTTAGTTGCTACAGATGTTGCAGCACGTGGTATTGATATAAACGATTTAACACATGTAATTAATCATAAATTACCAGATCAAATAGAATCATATACACATCGTAGTGGTAGAACTGGTCGTGCTGGTAAAGAAGGAGTATCTATTGCTATAATTTCTAATAAAGAAAAAGGAAGAATCCGACAAATTGAAAGGTTAATTAAAAAGAATTTCGTTCAAAAAGAAGTGCCAACTGGTAAGGATATTTGTAATGTTAAATTATTACAATATGTAGCTAAAATTAAAAATTTAAAAGTTGATGACGCCAAAGTTTCTGATAATTTAGACGAAATTACTGTACAACTAAAAAAATTAACTAAAGATGAATTAATAAAACGCTTTGTTTATAATGAGTTTGAAACACTCTTAAGTTATTACCAAAAAGCAGGTGATGTTTTAACTGATACTACTAAAAGCAATCGAGTTGCCGATGAAAACATGCAGCGTTTCTTTGTAAATTTAGGCAAGATGGATGAGTTAAATCCTGCTAGAATGATTGGTATGATTAATGACCATTTAGATAAAAAAATTGATATTGGTCAAATAGAGATTCTAAAAAGTTTCTCTTTTTTCGAAGCCGATAAAACTTATACCGAAGAAATTTTAAAAGCTTTTGAAGGAGCAAATCGTAACGGTAGGCGAATTAGTGTTGAAAAAACTGAAAAACCAAAAACTAGAAGTCGCAATAGAGACCGAGGCAGAGACCGTAATCGAGGAGATAGAAAACGTAGTGGAGGAAGTGGACACAGAAAAGGAGGCTCTGGGTTTAAAGGTGGCAGAGATAATAAAGAAGGTTTTAAACGCAAAACAGAAAAAAGTAGCCGTAAAAGACGCACTAGAGATTAGAAATTTGTTTCTAATTTGTAGTTTGCGGTTTAACAATTAATAGCTACATTTGTTTTTAGGTTAAACTACAAAATTGAGTACGCTAAAACGTTTTTTTAAAGACACCCTAATTTATGGCTTAGCTGCCGTTTTGCCAAAGGCAATTAATGTGTTTTTAGTTAAATTAAAGACAACTATTTTTAATGCCGAAAATTACTCAACAGATATTAATTTTTATGTCTATGCTGCATATTTTAATGTATTGCTAACCTATGGAATGGAGACTGCATTCTTTCGATTTTTTACTAAAGAAAAAGAGAAAGGTAAAATAATTTCGACAACATTTATAAGTTTAGTCATAACAACGCTATTATTTTTAGTTATTACTTTACTATTTTCAAACACATTAAGCAGTTTAGTTGGGTTTGCAAACCCGTTACATTTTAAATTGTTAATATTTACACTAGTTCTAGACACATTAGTTGTCGTACCATTTGCCTATTTACGTGTAACTAACAGACCTATTAAGTTTACTTTTCTCAAAGTTAGCAATGTAATTGTTTCGGCACTATTAACTGTATTTTTTATTTGGGCTGTACCAAGTTATAAAATTGTACTACCTGCATTTTTTATCCATTTATTTGGTAAGGCACCACAGGTAGTTTACATATTTTTAGCAGGTGTTATTGCTAGTTTATCAACACTGTTATTATTAATTCCTACACTTTTAAAATTTAAACTAATTTTTGATAAAATTATTTTTAAAAAATTATTGAGATACGCTTTGCCAATTATGATTGCAGGTATTGCTTATGTAACTAATGAAAATTTAGATAAAATTTTAATAAAAAAAATGCTTGGAGATACAAGTAATGGGATTTACGCCGCATGCTACAAATTAAGTGTATTTATGACCTTGTTTGTTTTGGCATTTCGATTAGGTGCTGAACCTTTTTTCTTTAACCAATCAGATAAAAAAAATGCCAAAGAAACGTATGCCATAATTCTAAATTGGTTTACTATTTTTGGTGGCTTTATTTTATTTATTATTGTTGCTTATATACATTTATTTTCAAAAATAATTCTAGGTAAAGAAGAATTTTATCAAGCATTACATATTGTACCAATACTATTATTAGCAAACTTGTTCTTAGGTATTTATCACAACTTAGCCATTTGGTATAAACTAACTGACAAAACTAAATATGGCATGTATTTTTCTATTATCGGCGCATTAATAACAGTAGTTTTAAATTTACTTTTAATTCAAAAATATGGTTACATCGTTTCTGCTTGGATTACTTTAGGGGTCTATTTTACGATGACTTTACTATCCTATTTTTATAGTAGAAAACACTATGCAATACCATACAATATTAAAAAAGTAAGCTTTTATATTATATTACCATCTGTATTAGCCGCAATTTCATATCTAAAATTTGAAAAAAATTATTATATATCTACAACACTTCTCATTTTATTTATTATAATTGTTTATTTTAAAGAACAAAAGTCAATCAAAAATTTCATAAATTAAAATAGGAAAATTCGCATTTTGCGACTTTATTAAAACAAATATGCAACTAAAAATAATAAATAAATCCAAACACGCTTTACCACATTATGAAACAAATTCGGCTGCTGGTATGGATTTAAAAGCAAACTTAGATCAAGAAGTAATACTAAAACCCTTAGAGAGAGGCCTTATAAAAACAGGTTTATTTATTGCGCTACCATCAGGTTATGAAGCACAAGTTAGACCGAGAAGTGGTCTAGCAATAAAAAAAGGAATCACAGTATTAAATGCACCTGGAACTATTGATGCAGACTATAGAGGTGAAATAGGTGTTATTTTAATCAATTTATCTAACGAAAATTTTGTTATAAAAGATGGCGATCGTATTGCACAATTAGTCATTGCAAAATATAATCAAGCCATTTGGCAAGAAGTTGAACTATTAGACAAAACCAAACGTGGTAAAGATGGTTTTGGGAGTACTGGAGTATAACAAGTCACTTATTTTTCAATTTGAACGTATAGAATTTTTGAAATAAATTCAAAAAAATATTTCAATATTATTTTGAACAAATATAGGGTTTGGTATAAATATTGATTATTATAAAGAATAATATAAAAACAATATTTAAAAATCAAAAACGTTATAGAATAAATATGCAATGAAAATACAAAAAATTATATCATTATTATTAATGAGTGTCATTATAACATCTTGTGTTAGTGATGTTGATTTTAATCAAGTAGATGACATTAGTATACAGCCAATTGTAAAATCATCTATCCTGTATTTTAATGCAACAACAAATGATTTTATTGACCCTATAACAAATGATCCTATAACATTTATTTCTGACACAACAGATATGCGCCTTTTTGATAGTAGTTTAGCCCAAGAAGATGTTACCAAAATAGTTTTAAAATTTAATATAGAAAATACATTTAATAAGAATTTTAATCTAGAATATATTTTTTTTAATGAAGCTAATGAAGTAATAACTTCGATTCCTTTTAATATTATAAATAACAATATTTTAGAACAAGAAATTAGTTATGAAAATGGTGATTTACAAAATCTTTTAAGTGCAAAAAAAATTGCTGTTATCGCTACTATAGAAGTTAATCAAGATTCAACAACACCCTCAATGTTTTTAAATTTTCAATCTGCTGCGGATAGTTATTTTAATATAGTTGTTAATGAAAATTAAATTAAATAATTTTTTAATCTTATTTTTGTGTATTAATACGGTTACTGCGCAAAATAAAAAAATTCTATTTGGCTTTGATGAAATTCCTCAGAGTTTAATGGTAAACCCTGGAACAAATATAAATTATAACCGCCATATTGGTATTCCGTTATTATCGGGTGCTTATATTCACGCTGGTTTAACAGGTTTTAGTATTGCCGATTTATTTGCTAATGACGGAATTGATATAAATTCTAAATTACGTAATTTATTAGAACAAACTAATCGTAATGATTACTATACCGTTAATCAACAATTAGAATTATTTAATTTTGGTTTTCGATTAAAAAATCCTAGAGATTATGTGAGTTTTGGTTTTTATCAAGAGTTTGATGGTATCATATATCACCCAAAAGATATTGTAACTCTTGCTCTTGAAGGAAATCAAGAAATAGGCAGGGCATTTAATTTAGAAGACTTAAGTTTTAAAGCATCACTTATTGGTGTGTATCATATAGGTATAAATAGAAAAATTAATAGAAAGTTAACTGTAGGGGTAAGAGGCAAAATATATTTAAGCGTTTTTAATACTACATCTGTAAATAATTCTGGTGTATTTATTACGGAAACTGGTGAAAATAATTTTTATAATCTTCAATTAGTAGATGCTAACTTATCTTTAAGGACATCTGGTATCGTAAATAATAATGCTGTTTTTAGTAAATTTTTATTTAGTGGCAATATGGGTCTAGGTGTCGATCTTGGATTAACATATAAACTAGAAGAGGGTTTAGAAATTAGCGCTAGTATTCTAGATTTAGGTTTTATTAGACACCGAAAAGACATTAGAAATTACGGAGTTAAAGGAAATCAAATGTTTGAAGGTTTAAACCTTCTGTTTCCAACAGAAGAAAATAATGAATATTGGCAAAGTTTAGAAGACGAATTTGAAGAGGATTTACCTTTAGATACTTTAAATGTAAAATATACAACTACAAGATCTACAAAATTAAATGGTAGTTTTGCTTATAGGTTTGGTAAAAAAAATAAAAATGATTGCTTACGCTCTGAATCAAAAAATAAATTGCCCAATGAGATAGGCATTCAATTATATACTATTCTTAGACCTAGGCGACCACAATTTGCAACTACATTATATTATTACAGACGCTTAACAGAGCAATTGAGAATTAAAACTACTTATACCGTAGATGATTATAATTTTACTAATATTGGTTTTGGTCTAACAACTCATTTTAAGAAATATAACTTTTATGTTACTGCAGATAATTTATTGGGTTATGTAGATTTATCTAAAAGCAAAAATCAAGCTGTCCAATTTGGTATGAACTTAATTTTTGAATAATTTTTCCGTCACAATGACGACCAGTTAGTTGTCTTGTAAAATACTTTTTCGAGAGTAATTTTTTAAAAGAAAAGCACTAAGATAGTCCTGAAATAACACCATTATCATCAATGGTCATTCCTTCGCTCGCTGGTGTTTCTGGCAACCCTGGCATACGCATCATTTTACCTAATATAGGAATTAAAAACCGCGCTCCTGCAGCAATTTCTATTTCACGAACAGTTATTCTAAAGCCTGTTGGACGGCCAAGTAACTTATCATTATCCGAAAAAGATTTTTGCGTTTTTGCCATGCAAATTGCAAAATCGCTAAACCCTAAACGCTCAATTCGTTTTAAGTTTAGTTGTGCTTTTCGATCAAAATCAACACCATCTGCACCGTAAATTTCACGAGCGATAGTTTCTATTTTTTCTACAACAGGTGATTTAAAGTCGTAAATTGGTTTAAATGTTTTGGTTTGGTTTTCAACTACATTTACTACTGCTTTGGCTAAATCTTGCGTCCCGTTTCCTCCTTTTTTCCAGCCTTCTGATAACACTGCTTGCACACCTAAAACGGCACATTTTTTTTTAACAAAATTAATTTCTGCCTCGCTATCATTAGTAAATGCATTAATAGCAACAACTGGTTCTATATTAAATTTACGAATGTTTTCAATATGTTTTTCTACGTTTGCAAATCCGTTTTGAACAAACGCTATATTTGGCGTATTATATGCCTCTTTTGGCGAACCTCCATGATGACGCAAGGCTCTAATAGTTACTACTAAAACTACGCATTTAGGATTTAAACCTGCACTTGCACATTTAATGTCTAAAAATTTTTCGGCCCCTAAATCTGCTCCAAAACCTGCTTCGGTTACTACATAGTTAGAAAGTGATAATCCCATTTTTGTAGCAATAATAGTATTAGTTCCTTGGGCAATATTTGCAAATGGTCCACCGTGAATGATTGCTGGATTTTTTTCTAAGGTTTGTACTAAATTAGGTTTTATAGCATCTTTTAATAAAATTGCCATAGCATTTTCTGCCTTTAAATCACGTGCAAAAATTGGTTTTTTATCAAATGTAAATCCAATAAAAATATCGCCTAGACGTTGCTTTAAATCTTTAAAATCGGTTGCCATACAAAGTATTGCCATGACTTCGGACGCAGGTGTGATATTAAAACTATCTTGTCTAGGTATTCCATTTGCTGTTCCTCCAAGACCTATAGTTATATCTCGTAACGCCCTATCATTCATGTCAATTACCCGTTTCCAAGAGATGGTTCTTCCGTCAAGATTTAAATTTTTAGTTTTACTTTGTAAATTATTATCAATTAAAGCGGCTAATAAATTATTGGCTTTTTCAACAGCATTAAAGTCGCCTGTAAAATGTAAATTAATATCTTCCATAGGTACAACTTGTGAATATCCGCCTCCTGCGGCACCTCCTTTAATTCCGAAAACAGGTCCTAAAGATGGTTCTCGTAAAACTACTATTGTTTGTTTGCCAATTTTGTTTAGACCCTCTGTTAAACCTATAGAAACGGTAGTTTTTCCTTCGCCTGCAGGTGTTGGTGTTAATGCTGTAACTAAAATTAAATGATTATTTTTAATTTTATTTTCAGCGATTAAATTTAGAGGCAATTTTGCTTTGTATTTTCCATAATATTCTAAATCATCTTCTTGAATATTAATTTTTTTTGCAATTTCTTTAATATGATGTAACTTGGTTTTTTGAGCAATTTCAATATCGGTTAGGTACGCCATTTTATATAAGGTTTTTAAAAAACAAATTTAGGTAACAAAAACTACAATCTAGTCCTTTTAAGTTAATTTTTAGGGATATTTATATTATTATCTGTTCTATAAAGTACAATGTTATTTTAACAGTTCTAAATTAAGTCGCAGATTATTAAAAAAAGAGTGAAAACCAAAAATCTATTTTGCTTTGAATGTATTTTGGTTAGGTCCTCTACAGCAAGTGAATTACACAGTTCTTTGTTATCTGCTGGCTATTTTTCGTTCCAATAATAACTATCTGGATATATTCGTTTTCCAAAAATAGCTGTTCCAACTCTCACTATTGTTGCTCCTTCTTGTATTGCTATTTCTAAATCACCACTCATTCCCATTGATAATTCATTAACAGGTATTCCCTTTTCAAGAAGTACTGTT
>JAKISG010000004.1 GCA_021648755.1 Flavobacteriaceae bacterium
GTATTCCTGGGAATAGGGAGAAAGACAGCTTTAATGTTAATTGTTTTAACCGATGGTTTTAATCGATTTGAAAAGGCAAATCAACTATGTTCTTATGCAGGTTTAACTCCAATAATGAACTTAAGGAATGTTGTAACTTTTTCTCTAAAATCCGCAGGTTTTTTTTAGAGAAAAAGTTATCAATGTTTCGTTTAATAAAAAATAAAATATTAATCAGAATTTTTTATAACAAAAAATTCTCTAAAATTATATTGAAAAAAAAACTTAAAAATTACTTGTTTTTTAGCACAGTTCTTTGTTGGCAACTGGACTTATTTTTTTAATTTGTAATTATTTATAATAGAATCAATAGTATGTTCTTTTATTTCGCTTAATTCTTTATCAATGAAGGAGTTTGAGGAATCTAATAAATCATCATTAAAAACATCCCAGTAATCGGTATTCTTTAAATACCATTTTTTTTTCATCAATCCATTTGGTAATAGTATTTCATAATCTCCAGATAAAGGTAGAAACGTTATGTTGGCTGTATGTGGTTTTTTATTATAAGCAGGATTTGATTGGTCTTCTATTTTATTTTCAATAAATATTTTGATATTATTTATTTCGGAGAAAGTAAATAGAGAGTTATATAAATCGTGGTACATATAGTGGTTAAACACCCAATAAGATGAATCTCCAGCAATATTTTTATAAAAACTTATCGAATCTCCTTGAATAAAATATAACTCAATGGTATTATTATAGAATTTAATTTTATCTAAAGAATCATCTATTAAAAACATATTATTAAAAAAGGAATTTCTGTCTTTAACTATGTTGTTCGAAAATTGCATAAATGGTGTTGATGAAGAATCACTAGAGAGTTTCTTAACTATTGTTGTATCAAAATCTGTATTTATTTTTTGATTTAATCTTTGTGTGACTAAATTTCTTGTATAAAAAATTGTGTCTGTTTTTTTTATGTTATCATTATTAACAGTCTGTTGTATTTTGTTTTTACAAGAAAAAGATAAAAAACAAATGATGTATAGTATTAATTTATTCATAATTTTTGTTTAAAAATTGGCTTCAATATTTTCTATTAATCCTTTTGTTAATTGCTCAGCCATTAAACTTATATTTGAGAACATTTTTTTTGCATCACTTGGTGAAGTCAAAAAACCAAGTTCGACTAAGGTTTTTCGTTTAGTTTTATTTGTCGTTCTTAAAACTCTTAGTCCTCTTACGTCTTTCTTGGGAGAATCCGATTCAACTTCTACAACATTATAATATTTCATAATATCATTAGAAATTTTTTTGCTTTCATCAATACTATCTGTATTTGAATATATCGCATGCGAGCCAGAAGTGAAATTTTTAGAACCATCTGCATGTATGGAAATGAAATAATCAGCCTTTTTATTATTTGCTATATCAATTCTATAAGCTAATTTATGACCAGTTACTTTAGTTATATCTTTACTTGTTCGTGTTAAAAGAGTATTTTCATAACCTTTTTCTTTTAAAATACTTTTCATTTTTGAAGCAACATCATAGGTTAGTCCGTATTCTGTCCTGTCGTTATCATATTTGTGGTTAGAACTTTCATTGTCACCAACAATCCATTTGCTAGGGTTATCAATTACATATTGAGGCAAAGACATAATATCTTTTAAATCTGTTATTTCTTTTTTGTTTTTATCAAGTTTAACTTTTCCATCACTACCTTTTAGTTTGTATTTATACTTTCTAGATTGTGCTCCAACATTTCCGCCATCAACACCATGACCAGGGTCTAATACTATGACTGGAGATTTTGTTTTAAATTCCAACCATTTCCCTTCCTCATTTAAATAATAGTTAGGTGTGCTTGTTTTATCTATTTTTCCATCTTTATAAAAAATGGTTTGGTTTTCTATATCTGTACATGCGTTAACTGCTAAAAATAAATATGTTTTTTTATCTGTTGCATCTTTTAATGCTTTTGTATAGTTTTTTAAAGTTTTTTCTTCTTTTGGAGCTAAAGTTACTTTAGCAATAGCCCAATCTTTAAAATCGTCTTTGTTTGTTATTTTATCGTTTTTAGCATATTCGCCAACAATAGTTTTTATTTTCTTTTCATATCAGTTTCTGATACACTATTTTCGGTAATTTTTTTTTCTCTTTTGTTTTAACATTACAACTCAATAGTAAAAAGTTAACGAGTAGTACTACTGCTATCAGTTTCTGCATCTGTATTAATTTCTTTAAGTTCATAATCTTTTGTTATTATTTCATAATTTTTAGGAAATCTATAGCCTATGATCTTTGATTTTTTAGTTATATTATAGCATACTTTTCCATAGGTATCTTTATCGCCTCCTGTTTGATTCCCTTCTAATAACACTAAATCATCACCTTTTTTTCCTACAACAAAAGCCACATGACTATAACTAAGTATTGCTAAAGCTCCATAAGCAGGTTTGCTAATTGTTTTTCCCCATTTTTTCCATGAAAAAGCATTATAACCTGTTTTGTTTAAATTAGATTTTTTTATTCCTGATTTATAAAAGCACCAATATATAAAAGAACCACACCAAGCATCTTTTATATTACCAATCCAATCATCAGTTATTTCTCTTCCCATCAAACTTTTATTATAACCAGCAGTTTTATGATATTCAAGAACTCTAGGGTTATTCTCAGTTATGCCATAGATTTCTTCTTCTCCAATTTCTTTTTTAGCAATCTCCATCCAAGGTGCTCGTTGGTTTTTCTTCACCTCAAACCACTTACCATCCACATCTAGCCAATAATTTGGAGTGCTTCTTTTGTCTAACTCGCCGTTTATGGCTGGGTTTTCGCCGTTGTAAACTACTGGTGTACCGTCTTGGCAAGTTACACTAATTAGTAAAAACAAACTTGTTTTTTTGTCTGTAAGGTCTTTTAGGCTGTCATTCCATAGTTTTAGTTTGTCTTTATCTTTGGGTGCTAGTTTTATTTTGGCTATTGCTAGGTCTTTAAAGTCGTCTTTATTTAAGTAATCTGTATGACACATATCGCTTGTGGTTGCTTCTATTGCAACTACATCTTTATCGTTTTGTTGTACTGTTAATGCTTCATCTTTTTTTACTATTCCTTTTTCTTGGCCTTGTTTTATATTAATTTGTAGGCTTTTGTCTTGAAAATTTTCGGTATACTTTGAACTATCCAGATACAAATATTTTAAAAATTTTTATTTTAGAATGTATATTTTCAATTTTTAAAGTAATCGAATCTTCAACATTATGATTATTTCCTTCATCATCAGTAAATATTTCAGTTAAGACAATGAAATTAATATAAACTTCATTACATGTTTTATCATTTTTTTTTTCAAAATTAATATCAATTGAAATAATTTTATATTTAGTTAAATTTTTTAGTGCAGTAATGTCAGGGTTGTCATATCCTTTATAAAGATAATTCTTGCAAAAAATTATATCTTTTTTTAAATCTACTATTAAACTATTTGCGAATTTTTTTATTTTTAATGAATCTTGTTTTTGTAAGCAGTTTTTAGTTTGTTCTTTTTCTTTTAGAGAAAAATTTGCGTCAACGACCTTTTTAGATACATTTTTTTTACAACTAATTATTGTCATTATAATAAAAATCAACAATAAATTAATTATTTTTTTACCTAGTTGTTTCATATGAGCCGTCTTTATTAATGTTATATTCTTTAAGTTTATATATTCATTTTTAGATGGCTTGTATTTCTGAGGTTTCATTATTTTATATTCTTTTCCTATCGTTACTGTTCCATATGAAGCAATAATCACCTCTATCCAGCAGTATCAAATTTCACTATTTTTATATCTTTTCCAATTCTATCAACATTAAATAACAAACCGCTTCCTAGTCCAAATTGAATTCTATAGCAACCATTTTTATTTGATTTAGAAAAAATAATACGAGTATTCAAAATATTACTTTTTTCAATAAACTTGTCATTCTCATCATCAATATCAAGTGAAAGATAATCTCTTAATCTATCATTTTTATTCCATTGAGTTGTAAATTCTTTTTCGTTTTCAAAACTAAAATCAAACATTGATATTGGATACACAAATTTTGATGAGAATAACTCTACTTTATTATGCTCAATTTCATAAATTAGTTTTTTTATAAACTTTTTTATTTCTAAACTATCTGATTTAATTAAACATTTTGACTTAATCTTGTTATTTTTTACTATATTGGACAACTCAGATTTTTTGTCTGTTTTAGTCTTACAACTAAATGAAACAATAGATATTAAGAATAAAATAAGAATTTTAGAATATATATATTTCATAATTTAAGTTGTTTTTCCAGAATTTTTAGTATTCAATACTCCTATTTTTTTATTTTCTTTATTTAAGTTAAGGTCTTTATCCTCATCTGTAAGGTAATCAGCATTAGTTACCTTATAATCAGCAGGGACATAAAATCCATACAATTTTTTCTTTTTTGATTTGCTTGTATATTCTCCATACTCACTTAATTTAATAGTATCTGTTTGATTTCCTCCAAGTAACAAATATTTTTCATTACTATTCATACCATATAGAAAACCTGTATGTCCTTTCCAATCACTTTTGTGTTTATACACTACAATACAACCATAAATAGGTTTTTCTATTTTTTTATAATATTTTTTCAAATCTTTATGTATAGGTGCGAGAGAACTAGCACTTTTAGCATATTTATAACCACTTTCATTTATACACCAGTTCATAAAAGAAGCACACCATGGACCATAAACACCATCAGTAGGCTCATATGAGTTTCCTACAAACTCTAAATAACCTTTTGCCATTTTATACATTGGAGAAAACTCCTCATCAACTCCCTTTGCTTTTTTTGCTTCTTGTAAAGCAATCTCCATCCAAGGTGCTCGTTGGTTTTTCTTCACCTCAAACCACTTACCATCCACATCTAGCCAATAATTTGGAGTGCTTCTTTTGTCTAACTCGCCGTCTATCGCTGGGTTTTCACCGTTATAAACTACTGGTGTACCGTCTTGGCAAGTTACACTAATCAATAAAAATAAACTTGTTTTTTTATCGGTTAGCTTTTCTAAAGAATCTGTATATTCTTTTTGTTTTTTACTGTCTTTTGAACCTAATTTTACTTTAATTACTGCCCAGTCTTTAAAATCATCTTTATTTTCTATGGTTTCATCATCACAGGCAAACTTACCTACATAGTTTTCGGCTATTTACTCAAGATTTATTAACCAGGTTGGAAAGTATTCCTGGGAATAGGGAGAAAGACAGCTTTAATGTTAATTGTTTTAACCGATGGTTTTAATCGATTTGAAAAGGCAAATCAACTATGTTCTTATGCAGGTTTAACTCCAATAATGAACTTAAGGAGTGTTGGTAACTTTTTCTCTAAAATCCGCAGGTTTTTTTTAGAGAAAAAGTTATCAATGTTTCGTTTAATAAAAAATAAAATATTAATCAGAATTTTTTATAACAAAAAATTTCCTAAAATTATATTGAAAAAAAAACTTAAAAATTACTTGTTTTTTAGCACAGTTTGTCAGATTAATTAGTCAAATAACTATCCGACAGTTCCTATATAAAATAATAGGTATTTATCTCGTATTAAATTATATTGATAGAATATCGAATATTCTTCTTCACTATTTTCTGTTATTTTACTCATATAAATTGTAAAAGAATTATTTTCGAAATTAATACTGACATCCAAATCCCATAATACTCCTTTTTTATCTTTTTTCATATAGTGATATTCACTATCGAACAGTTCTTGATGGAAATCGATGTTACAAAACAAATATTTATAGATATCTATAAATATTAATTCATTTTTTTTAATAAAATTTTTTTTATTGATTTTTTGTTTGAAAAATTTTTGAGGAGATTTCAAAAAATCATCACCATATATCATAAAATATACTGCATCACCATCTAATGGAAATGAAACATGATTAGATAAATTTTTAATTTTATTGTTACTTAATAAGTTTTGTTGCAAGGTTAAAAAGTTTAAAACAGATTTTTTCACTAAAATAGTGTCTTTTATTTTAACATAACTATCTATTTTTTTTGTATTAAATTTTACCTTTTCTTGTTTGTTTAAAGTGATTTTTGAATTGGATTTTTTTATACAAGAAGCGAATAAAATACTAATTAGTACTAATAGCATCTTCAATAGTGTAACCTTTAGTTTTATAGTCATTTTTATGTTTTTTATTATCATCTATTTTAAATTCTTTAGGATAGACATATCCTTTTAATTTATATATGGTTCCTTTTTTAGTTTTGTATTTGATATCAGTACCATCTTTATAAACTTTATATTCCTGCACACAAACTTTATTGTTTTGATTTCCACCTAAAAGATAAGCATAAGTAATATTACCCTTTTTTTTAAAGTTTATTAAGAAACCAACATGTCCAGTCCAACCAGATTTGTGTAAAACAGCAATAGTGCCATAAGGCGGTTCTTTTAAAGAAGGTGTTATTTGTTTGCTACTAGAATATCTGCTTTTTTCCCAATAATTTTGTGATGATGTTGGGTTGTTTGTTACAGTGGAAAATTTGGTGTTTTTCGTACTGTTTGTTTCTTTTAGTACCCAATGAATGAAACAACCACACCAAGCGTTTTTATTTGCTTTAAAATTATCTTTTGTTTTTTTAATATATTTATTAGCCCTTTTAAGGCCATCACCTTTTTTCTCTGTCCATTTTCCAATAGACCAGTCTTTGTATTCTTTCCAAGCTATTTCCATCCAAACAGGTAAAGGATTTTCTTTAAATTTCAACCATTTGTCTTTCTCATTTAAATAATAGTTAGGTGTAGAAAGATAATCGCCTTTTTTTGCTATATACTCACTTTTTTTACCTTCCTCGGTTTCAAAAATAGTTTAAAAGATTACTCTTGTTTTATAGGGGTCAAAACAGTTAGTTGCTAGTAGAATAAAAAATAATTATTTTCTTTACTTTTTTATTTTTTGTGTATTTCAATTCTATTTCTCTATTTTTTACAACTAGAAAAACATTTAATTTATCAAAATCATCAAAAGACTCCTCCTCTTTATTAAGAAATTCTTGCGCCTGATTAATGTATTCTAGACAGCACTTCTCATACTTGATTTTATTTTTTAGAAGATTAGTATAAAATTTAGTTTGATATTTGATTGATTGATTCTTTACTTCTTTAAAATGTTTTGATTTTAGCCAACCTACTATTTTTTTTGTATCCAATAAATGGTAAGGATTATTTTTTGTTTTCTCAATTTTCTTAATGAATTCTAAATCAAGAGATGTCGCAGGATTATCATCAATAGTATATTGTTTAAAATCTATAGTTATCTTTTCGTCAATTGAAATTAAATTTATTGAATCTTTCATTTTTAAAGAAGCCCCTTCTAAACTTTTATAAAGTTTTTTTTGAATGTAAATTGCATCCTGTTTTTTTGTTATTTCAAAATCTTCTTTATCAGCATCTATTAATAAAATAAAATCTCCTAAATCAAAATCAGTTTTTTGATTTAGCATTTTAGCAATGCCTTTTTTTACTTTATTTTTTTTTTGAATACCAATATTTCTTTCACATCCAATAAGTGAAATACAGACTATTAAAATTTTTAATATTTTCATAATATAGTTACATTAATATTTTCTATTTCTTCTAAATCAATATCTGACAATCCAATATGTCCGTGATCTTTATGTTCACTAACATTTGATACACCAGAAATAGATTCACCAAAAACAGTAACTACATTAGTACAATAGTTTTTCTTAAATCCGTATTTGTGAGCTAGTTCAGTTAGGTAGCAGTCTATGATTTCTTCTTCTTGGTTGTTTCTTACTTTGGTTGGTATTGCTTTACTAGGGTATGTCGTTCGCCAATAAGCCTCATACTCTACGCTACCTTCTCTTAGACCGCCACAGGTAATAAAGAGGGTTTCGGTCATTGGGGTGCTGCTTGTGTTTGTGAAGTTAACGTCCCATTTTACAAGGTGTGCGTCTATAAGGTAGATAATACGTGTTTTGCCACCTAGGGTAGTTGGGCTCAGGTGTAGTTCTAGTTGTTTTTTTTGGTTTGCTGCTATTGCCCATTCTTCTAGACTTAAGTCTTGTTGGGTTTCTAGTACGATGCGTACTCCTTGAAATATAGGTTTGCCTGATGGACGATTGTTAGCGTCTGTTGGTTGGTAAAAGTCGTAGTAATAGGATAAAACGTTTATTTTTTTATCGTTTATGTGTAATGTGGTTTTTATTATCTTTGGTTTTTATTTTTGCAAATATAGGTGTTTTTTTAAGTAAACTATTTTTATTGAGATTGTAAAGTGCAAATCTACGGTATTCTTAAAATTTTAAAAAAGATGTTCCATTAAATTAATACAGTAATAACTTTAATCAAAAATATTTTTGTATTTTAACTTTTTTAAAAAATAGATTTGGAAAAATTAGTAAAAAATAAAGAAGAGTTTACCATTGCTTTCTATAATTTAGAGAATTTATTTGATACCATTGATAATCCAGATACAAATGATGATGACTTTACACCAGAAGGCAAAAAAAAATGGACGCTAAGACGTTATAAAAAAAAGATAAAAAGATTATCTAAAGTAATTACCACAATTGGTAATGATACTATAGGTTATCCACCTGTTATTTTAGGTGTTGCTGAAGTTGAAAATTACGAAGTTATTTATGATTTAATTCAGTCTAATTATTTAGAAATGTATAATTATGGTATTATTCATTATGATTCACTAGATGAACGAGGAATTGAAGTTGCTTTATTATACCGAAAAAAATATTTTGAATTATTAGATTCTCGACCATATTATATTCAGTTTGAAAAAAAAATAGGTAATATTGATTACACAAGAGATATACTTTTAGTAAAAGGAAAACTAAATGGAGAGTTAATGTATTTTATCATAAATCATTGGCCATCACGTAGAAGTGGGAAAGAATCATCAGAATATAAACGGATTAGAAATGCCGAATTAGTTTTAAAAATTATTACTGAAATTAACGAGGAAAGTCAAAACCCAAAAATTATTATTATGGGCGATTTTAACGACAATCCTAATAATAAAAGTATCCAGCAGGTTTTGGTTACTAATGATTTTTACAACCCAATGGAGTCTATTTATGATAAAGGCAGTGGTACTGGAAATTATAAAGGAAAATGGTTTTTATTTGATCAAATTATTTTTTCAAAAACATTTTTGAAAGAAGGCATGCATACCTATAAAAATGCGGCCATTTATGATAAGCATTTTTTGAAAGATAAATTTAGTAAATTTGTTGAAAACCCATTAAGAACTTATAGCGGTAATTGGTATAAAGGAGGTATGAGTGATCATTTTCCAGTATTTATTACTTTAGAAAAAAAGAATATAAAATGAATGAGGAGGAACTAATCTATTTTCTAGCACTTCAAAAAACAAAAGGTATTGGCGATTTAAATGCTAAAAAACTAATTAAATATTGCGGAAGTGCTAAAGCAGTTTTTAATGAAAAGCAACAAAATTTATTAAAAATTGATGGTATTGGCGCTTTTAAATTAAAAGGTTTAAGAGAAAAAAACTTGCTAGTAGTAGCAGAAAAAGAATTGGATTTTATTTTAAAAAACAACATTAAAGCAACTACTTTTATTGATGATGATTACCCCGAAAATTTAAAATATTGTGCAGATAGTCCTATTTTATTTTTCTCTAAAGGAAAAATAAATTTTAAACAAAGACATATATTAAGTATTGTTGGTACTCGTAATATGACCAACTATGGCAGGTCTGTATTAGAAAAATTGATAACTGAAATTAAAAAATATAACCCGTTAATAATTAGTGGTTTGGCTTATGGTGTTGATATTTATGCCCACCAATTAGCACTAAAAAATAACTTACAAACGGTTGCTGTTTTAGCACATGGTTTAGATAGCATATATCCAACAAGGCATCATAAAGAGGCAACTAAGATGTTAGAAAACGGTGGTCTTTTGACCGATTTTTGGAGCAAATCAAAACCAGATAGAGAAAATTTCATTAAACGGAATAGAATTGTAGCAGGTTTATCGCAAGCAACTATTGTAATAGAATCTGCTGTTAAAGGAGGTTCGTTAATTACTGCTGACATAGCAAACTCTTACAACCGTGATGTCTTTGCACTGCCTGGTAGAGTAACTGATTTATATAGCAAAGGCTGTAATAATTTAATTAAAACAAATAAAGCAGCTATTTTAACTTCGGCAAAAGATTTGGCATATATTTTAAATTGGGAAACTGCCATTAAAGAAAAATCCATTCAAAAACAATTATTTGTTGAGTTAGAGGAAACGGAACAATTAATTTATAATTATTTACTAAAGGAAGGGAAACAAACATTAGATATTATTGCTTTGCATTGTAATTTACCTATTTATAAAATTTCTAGTGTTTTATTAAATCTAGAATTAAAAGCGGCTGTTAAGCCATTGCATGGCAAGTTATTTGAGGTAATTTAGCACGGTAATCATTGTAACTAAATAAATACCAATGAACATAGAACAATTTAGAAATTATTGCTTAACAAAAAAGGGAGTTACAGAATGTTTTCCGTTTGATGATAAAATATTAGTTTTTAAAGTATTACATAAAATGTTTGCTTTAACTTCTTTAGTTTCAGATGAATTTAGTGTTAATCTAAAGTGCAATCCTGAAAAGGCAATTGAGTTACGAGAACAGTACGAAAATATAACTGCTGGTTATCATATGAGTAAAAAACATTGGAACACTGTTCTTGTTAATCAAAGAATTAGTAATGTACTATTTATTGAATTAATAAACCATTCTTACGATTTGGTAATTGCTAAAATGACAAAAAAAGATAGAGCGCTTTTAAGTATTCAGTAGCTCACTAAATTAACTCATTTCTACAAAATATTTATAAAATAATGGTATGGTTTCAATTCCTTTAAGGTAATTAAAAATACCAAAATGTTCGTTTGGTGAGTGAATGGCATCGCTATCTAACCCAAACCCCATTAAGATGGATTTAGATTTTAATTCGTTTTCAAAAAGTGCAACAATTGGTATGCTTCCGCCGCTTCGCTGCGGTATTGCTGGTTTTCCAAAAGTTTTGGTATAGGCTTTGTTTGCTGCTTTATAACCTATATTATCTATTGGCGTTACATATGGAAAACCGCCATGATGCGGTGTTACTTTAACGCTTACCGATTTTGGTGCAATACTTTTAAAATATTTTTGAAACAATGTTGTAATTTCATTTGGAGTTTGGTTTGGTACTAAACGCATTGAAATTTTTGCATAGGCTTTTGATGCTATTACTGTTTTTGCACCTTGACCTGTGTACCCTCCCCAAATTCCGTTAACATCTAGTGTAGGTCTTATGGAGTTTCTTTCATTAGTAGTGTATCCTTTTTCGCCATGAACACTTTCTATTTCTAGTGTTTTTTTATAATCTTCTAGTGAAAATGGTGCTTTTGCCATTTCGATTCTTTCTTCATTAGTTAATTCTAATACTTTATCATAAAATTCTGGTATGGTGATATGATTGTTTTGATCGTGTAATGAAGCAATCATTTTAGTTAAGATATTTATTGGGTTTGCTACTGCACCACCATAAAGTCCTGAATGTAAGTCTCGATTTGGACCAGTAACTTCAACTTCTACATAACTCAAGCCACGTAAGCCAGTTGTTATTGATGGTTGTGTATTACTAATCATACCTGTATCTGAAATTAAAATTATATCATTGGCTAATTTTTCTTGATTCTGTTTTACAAAGTATTCTAGGCTTGGTGAACCTATTTCTTCTTCACCTTCAATCATGAATTTTACATTGCAGGGTAGGTTATTATTTGCAATCATATATTCAAATGCTTTTATATGCATATACATTTGTCCTTTGTCATCACAAGCACCACGGGCAAAAATTGCTCCTTCAGGGTGGATTTTAGTTTTTTTAATTACAGGTTCAAAAGGTGGTGAAGTCCATAATTCTAAAGGGTCTGCTGGTTGTACATCATAATGTCCATACACTAAAATAGTTGGTAAATTAGCATCTATTATTTTCTCTCCATAAACTATTGGACACCCTGTTGTTTCACAAATTTCTACTTTAGTACAACCTGCTTTTTCTAGTGCTATTTTTACAGCAACAGCTGTTTTAATAATATCCTTTTTATAATTAGCGTCTGCGCTAATTGATGGAATTTTTAACAACTCAATTAATTCATCAATAAAACGGTCTTTATTTTTGGTAATGTATGCTTTTATATTTTTCATTTTTAACTGTTTTTATATAGATTTTTAAAATTAGAAACATTTAGTAACAAATATAATAATTCATTTAAAATCAATAAAGTTAGTAGGGTTAATTGGGTAACCACCACTCCAAAGTTCAAAATGAAGATGGGGACCACTAGTAAAAGAGCCTGTATCACCTGAATTAGCAATAACTTCACCAGATTTTACTAAATCACCCTGTTCTTTAAGAAGGGTTGAATTGTGTTTATAAACTGATAAATAAGATTGTGTATGTTTTAGGATTAATACATAACCTGTTTCAGCAGTATAATCTGCAAAAATAACAGTTCCATTAGCGACTGCTTTTACGGATGTTCCTTTAGTTAAAGCAATATCGACTGCAAAATGCTTGTCTTTTTGATTAAAACCATTTGTAATTTTACCTTTTGCTGGTGCAAAGAAAACAATTTCAGGTTTTTTAGTTGTCTTGTTAAGTAAAGAAAATCGTTCTTTTTCAGTTATATTTTCTCTAAATTCGGTTTCTAGTTTTGTAGCATTTAAGTTAATGTCTTTTTGTAGTTTTTCTTTTAGAGTAGCATTTTTCTTTAAATTCTCGATTTTAATATTACCATTAAGTACGTTTTTAATATTATTAATATATATTTCGTTTATTGCTAAATTATTACCTAAACTATCAACATCTAGAACTAATTTTGTAGCTGTTTTTTTTAGTTTAGAGGAAGAGTAACCAGGAATATATTCTTTTAAAGGTGAAAAGGCAATTAATAGTGTCGTTAAAACAATCAATCCAATTATAAAAACGCCACCTATTACATAAACATTTAAACGATTTAATTTAAAAGATACTCTTTCTTCTAAAGAGTCTTCATTTAAAATTACTAAACGATACTTGAGCGTTAGTTTTTCGCGAAGTTTGTTTTTTTTAGACACTTTACAAAAGTATTATAATATTAAATGTTTTCAGTTTTTTATTCAGCCTTTAAAAAAACCTAAATTTGTCAAGATTTTTAAAAGTCTATCTAATTTAGGTGTAATTTTAAATTTTTCACATTACATTCTAGTAATAACAAACTCAGACCTTCGGTTAAGTTCATGTTCTTTTTCGGTACATTTAGCACCATTTTTACAACCGTTTAATAATATTTTTTCACCATAACCTTTTCCTGAAATACGATCGCTAGAGATCCCTTTATCTACTATATATTTTATTACAGATTTTGCTCTTTTATTAGATAAAATCAAATTGTATAAATCACGACCTCTTGAATCTGAATGCGACCCCATATCAATAATCATATTTGGATATCTTTCCATGGTATTTATTACTCTATCTAATTGGTTTGCTGCATCTGGACGAATATTAGATTTGTCAAAATCAAAATTAATAAGGTCAATATCTAGCATTTTTTTATTTCTTTTTTTAATAATAAAGCCATCTGCTAATGGTATCGTTATTAAAGTTTGCCCTTCGTGTTTAGATGACGTAATGAATTGTTTAAGATTTTCTTCATAATATTTTTTTTGACCTAATAATTCATAACCTGCTTCACAAACCGCTTGGTTAAATAAAAATTTACCATCTTTTTCTGTTGTTATTTTTTCAATATCTATACCATTTGCATCTTTTAAAGTTACAATTGCATAAGGTATTGGTTTTTTAGACTGCGCATCTATTACTTCTCCACTTATTTCTTGATAGCAGTCAAATACTAACGGTCTAGTTTCATTAAAAAAGTAGATATCATCACTACCTTTACCAGTTTCTCTATTAGAAGAAAAATAACCATTTTTTGCACTGTCATTAAATATATAATTAAAATCATCTGCAATACTATTTATTGGTGGTTCTAAGTGTAATCGGTCAGAAATATCTCCGTTTTCATATTTTTTTACAGCATAAACATCTAAACCACCATAACTTTCATCTGGTCTATTAGAAGAGAAGAATAGCACATCATTATCATCAATATATGGAAACATTTCTTTATGTTCTGAATTTACTTTTGGTCCCATATTTTTTGGGTCACTAAATGTACCATCACTATTAATGGTAATAACGAAAATATCTGTTTCTCCTAAAGTTCCTGGCATGTTTGATGTAAAGTACATTTTAGTACCGTCTTTACTTAATGTTGGATGACCAACGTCATAATTTTCGTTATTAAAAGGTAGTGGTATTGCATTTTTCCATTGCCCTGACGCCATAACATCTGCAACAAAAATACCAATTGTAGCATTTTTATCTTTGGAGGTTTTTACGGTATTTTTTTTACCTTGAATACTTCTTGAAAAGTAAACTTTTTTTTGATTTTTTGAAAAAACAACATTAGATTCATGAAATTTTGAATTTGCTCCTTTCAATTTTTTTGAATTTGTAATTTCACCATTTTTTGTAATGGTTCCTAAATACAACTGTAGGTAACTATCGTTTTTATTTTGGGAGGAATAAATAATTTTATTTTTACCAAAATAAGTTGTTCCAAAGTTTTGGAATTTATTGTTTATTTCAATGTTTTTTATTAAAAATCGTTTTTCCTGTTGTTGTGCTGCACTTAAAAGTATTGCAGTAAAAAAAAGGACGATAAAAAGGGGAAATTTATTTTTCATTTTATTTTATTTTTTTATTAATTTAAAGGTAGTTCTTCGGTTTATTAAAAATTCTTCTTCGGTACATTCGATACCATTGACGCAATTATTTATAGGTTTGGTTTCGCCATAAGCGATGCCTTTTATTTTTCGAATAGACACCCCTTTAAACCCAATATATTCTATTAAAGCATCAATTCTTTCTCGTGTAAGATTCATGTTAAATTCATCTTCGCCTCTACTATCTGTGTGTGATTCAATTTCGATGTGTAGTTTAGGGTTTGCAAGCATTAAAATAATGGCCTTATCTAATTGGTAAGTGTGTCTTTTTAATAATCGGGCTTCATTAAAATTAAAACCTATTTCTCCATATTTTAATTTTCTTACTTTTGGAGTAGTAGGACCTTTAATCTTTTCTAAAAATAAATTTAAATTATTTGATTTTTTATCAATGCTAGTTGTTTTAATACTTTTTGTATATGTTTTATATCCTTCTTTTGCTGCTTCAACATAATATTTTTCATTACATTTTAAATCAAATCGAAATTTAGCATCATTGCCTGTTGTAAAGTTATTTATTTTTTCACCACTACTATTAACTAGATTTACTAGAGCATTAACTATTTTTTTCTGAGTACCGTTTATAAAAACATAACCATTAACTGTTTCATTACAACCTCTTTCAATCTTTTTTTTAACGAATTCTTCATTAATTATTTCTTTAAAATAATAGATATCATCTAAGCCTAACCCGCCAGGTCTATTAGAAGAAAAGAATCCTATTCTTTTAGTGTAATCTATAATAAAGGAAAAATCATCCCACCTTGTATTAATTGGTGAATTAACGTGTTCTGGCTGACTAACACCTTTATCATTAACTTGTGAGACAAAAATATCTAAGCCACCTAAGCCTTCTTGATAGCCATTAGATGAAAAGTATAAAAAATTATCACCAGAAATAAAAGGGTGTAACTCATTACCCGTAGTATTAATTGAAGGACCTAAATTTTGTGGTTCTGAATATTTTCCGTTAGGTAATATATTTACAACATAAATATCTGTTTTTCCAAAACCTCCTGGTTTATTAGAACTAAAATATAATTTAGTGTTTTCAATATTAAGTGTTGGGTGACCGACATCATAATTTTTATTGTTAAATGGCATTGGCATTATATTTTTCCAAGTGCCATTATTATTTACTGTTGCTCTAAAAATTGCAATTGTTTTTTTTATTAATGTTTCTTCATTTTTTTCTTTACCGTATAAACTTCTTGTAAAATAAACCGTTTTAAAATTACTGGTAAAAGCAACATTTGATTCATGTGTATTATTTTTAGAGCCTTTTAAGAAAATTTGATGCTTATCTACATCGCCGTCAATAATTTTTCCTTCATACAAATGTAAGTTTCCTCCACTAGCAGAAGAGAAAACAATACTATTGTTTTTATAAAAAGAAGCACCAAAATTTTCATGTTTATTATTTGCACTAATACTTTTAATTTTAAAGTCTTTAAACATCTCTTGCGCATTTATATCTATTGTAAACATAATTAATAATAAGAACAATTTTTTCATTTTTTTCATTTTCATTTTATGGTTAGTTGTCATCATCAATTTTACAAAAGTAATGCCAAAGATATAATTAATTGATTAATTCGTTATCTATAAAAGTTCATTTCATCTAAATATAACCAAACTCTATTAGGTAATAGAGGTTTAATATTCTTTTTATTTTTAATAGCCTCCCGAATAAAAGTTGATGAAACTTCTATAATAGGAGCGTCTAAAGTATGAATTTTTTTGTTAGTATCAAACTTTGATTTTTTTGTGCCATTAAAAACTCTTGGGTAAACATAGATTTCATGATGGTTTAAGATAACTTGGTAGTTTTTCCATTTATGAAGTGATTGTAAATTATCTGCACCCATTATTAAACAAAATTTGAAATTTGGGTGCTTTTCTGTTAAATGTGCAAGTGTATTAACTGTATAGTTTGGTTGTGGTAAACCAAATTCAATTTTTGATGCTTTTAATTTTGGATAACCTTCAATTGCAATGGCAACCATTTGGTAACGATGATTATCATTTAGTAGGTTTTTTTTTATTTTATGTGGGTTATGTGGGGTTACTACTAGCCATACTTCGTCTAAATCAGAGAATTCAGCAATGTGGTTTGCAATGACTAAATGACCAATATGTATTGGGTTAAATGTACCAAAATATAGACCTATTTTTTTCATTTATTGACAAATTTATTAACTAAATTAAATGCTTCTTTCTTCGCTTTTTCTAAATCATCGTTAACTAAAGTTACATCAAATTCTTTTGCATAATTAAATTCTTTTTTGGCTTTAATAACTCGTTCTTTTATTTTTTTTTCGGTATCTGTATTTCTATTCCGCAGGCGTCGTTCCATTTCTTCAATACTTGGTGGTTTTACAAATATAGTTAATGTTTTTTTAGAGAATTGCTTTTTTATATTTAGACCGCCAATAACATCAATATCAAAAATAACATTTTTACCTTGTTTTCTAATTCTTTTTACTTCTTTTTTTAAGGTTCCATAAAAATGGTCTCTATAGACCTCTTCAAATTCAATTAGTTTATCTTCTTTAATAAGTTTATTAAATTTTTTAATTGAAATGAAATAATAGTCTTTTCCGTCAATTTCTTGTCCTCTTTTTTTACGTGAAGTAACCGAAATTGAAAATTCTAACTGTAATTTTTTTTGTTTTAATAAATGATGGACAATAGTGGTTTTACCAGAACCACTAGGTGCAGAAAATATTATTAATTTACCTTTTTTCATTTAAATAATTTCTTGCAAAAGTCTAAGGCTATATTCGTTTATAATACGTTTAACAACTGTTCCTTTATTTTCTCTAACTCATCTTTCATTAATACCACATTCTGTTGCATTGGTGCATAATTTGCTTTTGAACCTATTGTATTAATCTCTCTACCTATTTCTTGACAAATAAATCCTAATTTTTTGCCATTAGATTCTTTTACATTTAAAGCGGTTAAAAAATATTTTAGATGGTTATTTAACCTTACGTTTTCTTCAGTAATATCGTATTTTTCTAAATAGTATATTAACTCTTGTTCAAATCTATTTTTATCAATGTCTTGTTTTAATTCATTTAACGACTTTAAAATTTTCTTTTTTACTACAGGAATTCTTTCATTTTCAAAAACAATATTATCTTTTGATAATTGTTGTAATATTTTTATTCGTTTATTAAAGTCTGCTTTTAAAATAGACCCTTCATCAATTCTAAATATATCAATAGCCTTTAGAGTTTCGTCTATTTTAATTGTAACTGTTTTCCATTCTTCAATATCAAACTCTTCTTCTTTTAATGTGTTTAGCACATTTGGGAACTTCGTTGCTATATCTAATGCTTTTTCATCACTAATTTTAGCAATTTCTTTTAATTGACTTATATAGTTTTTAACAATTTTTTTATTAATAATATTTAGGTTTTCACCTCCTGTGTATTCTACAAAAAAATTAAAAACCACTTTTCCTCTAACTAATTTTGTAGCTATTTTTTTTCGTATTTCTAACTCTTTATCTTTAAACGGATTATTAATACGTACATTTAAGTCTAGGCTTTTGGAATTGAGTGTTCTAATTTCAATAATTATTTTTTTATTGTTTACTATAAATTCGGTTTTACCAAAACCCGTCATTGATTTTATCATTATTTATTAAATTTTAGTGCGTTTTTCTCTAGTTTACAAAGATACCTAATTTATTTAAATAGGTTTTTGGAAATTCTAATAAATTTAAATTTTTTCTTTAAAGTTTGTAAGGTTTTTAGTTACAAAATGCTAAATGACTGTTAGTATTAGTTTAACAAAAAAATAACGCAGGCAGGTTTTAAAAATAAAATCTCACAAACTTAGTCTGTGAGATTTAAGTAATAAAGAATTAAAAAAAATTATTTTGTTTCTTCTGATTTTTTGTCTTCTGATTTTGTTTCTTCTGTGTTATCTACTTTTTTTGACAGAACTTCTTTAACTTCTGTAGGTTCTATATATGCATTATTTAATGCTTTTAAAATAGCATAAGTAATGTCTGATTTTTCATCACCATACATTACAGAACCATTAACATCCACAGTACCTAAAACAAATTTATAACCGTTATCTTTTGCGTATTTTTTCACAAAATCATTAACTTCTTTAGATATTTTTTCTAAACTTTTTTGACTTTCGCCTTGTAAACTATACTGCGCTTGTTGTTTTTGTTGTTGTATGTAATTGTTTTCTTGATTTAACTCATTCATTTTACGATTTAATGCAATTTTAGACATTTTTTTAACTTTTTCTTGAAATACAGTTTCAATTTTAGTTAGTTCATTTTGCATTAACGTAGATTTTTCTTTTAAAATGGCTTCTGCGATTTTAGTACCTTTATAATCTTGAATTAATTTTTCGGTATTTACAAAACCTATTTTTTGTGTACAAGATGTTAGTGTAATTACACTTATTAAAACGATTAATATTTTTTTCATTCTTATTGTTTTAAAGGTTAATTTATTTTAACGCAAATGTAAACTAATATTCAAAATATTAACAATAACTTTATATATTTGTTATCAAATTTAATTTAATGTATTTAAATAGAATTATTTTAGTTTTTATAATGATACTATCTGTTTCTTGTAAAGATATTTTTTTAAAAGAAGAAAAAAATACTTTACATCAAATTTTAAATGAAGAAGAGATAGATTATAATAGCATAGACGCTTATCCGTTATTACCAGAATGTAAAAAACACACTAATAGAGTACAGCAAAAAGAATGTTTTTATCAAAAACTAACAAGTAGAATTCAAAATTCATTAGATACTAATTCATTAGAGTTATCAAACAATATTACTGGGGATATTATGGTGATAATTAAAGTTAGTGCAGTTGGCAAGGCAACTGTTGAATCAATTATTTTCTCAGATAAGGAATCGTTACCTAAATTAGATAGTTTGATATACGCTAGTATTATAAAATTACCTATATTAGAGCCTGCTATAAAGTTAGGCATTCCTGTTAATTCTGAATTTTTACTACCAATTATTATTAACTAAATAAAGACCCCGTATAATTATATAAAATTTGGAAAACAACTAAAAAAATGGCAAAACAAAAATCAAAATTTTTCTGTCAAAACTGTGGAGCGCAACATGCAAAACTACTAGGTAAATGTACGACTTGTAATGAGTGGGGAACAGTTGTTGAAGAAATTATACAAAAAGAAGAGTCTCGAGGTTTTAGAAGAACTTGGAACACAACTTCAAAAGTAAAAAAAGTAATTAAAGCGGTTAAGATTAGCGAAATTTATATAACCGAAGAGGATCGTTTTAAAACTAATAATAAAGAACTAGACAATGTGCTTGGTGGCGGGCTGGTAAGAGGGTCTGTTCTACTGCTTGGCGGAGAACCTGGTGTTGGAAAGTCAACTTTAATTTTACAAATTGCTTTGCAAATGCCACAAAAAGTATTATATATTTCTGGTGAAGAAAGTAAAAACCAACTAAAAATGCGTGGGGAAAGACTTCAAATTAAAAATGATAATTGCTTGATTTTAACGGAAACCAATACCCAAAATATATTTAAATCTATTCTAGAAAATGAACCAGAAATGGTGGTAATAGATTCCATTCAAACATTACATACCGATTATATTGAAGCAAGTCCAGGGAGTATCTCTCAAATTAGAGAAACTGCTGCAGAACTTATAAAATTTGCTAAAGAAACGGCAACACCCGTACTATTAATCGGTCATATTAATAAAGAAGGAAGTATCGCAGGACCAAAAATTTTAGAGCATATGGTAGATGTTGTATTACAATTTGAGGGTGATAGAAATCATACTTATCGTATATTAAGGGCAACCAAAAACCGATTTGGATCTACTGCTGAATTAGGTATTTACGAAATGTTAAGCTCTGGTTTGCGTGAAATTGAAAACCCGTCTGAGATATTAATTTCAGAAAAAGATGCCTCTTTAAGTGGTACAGCTATTGCTGCAACACTAGAGGGCATTAGACCTTTTATGATTGAAGTACAGGCTTTAGTAAGCACGGCAGTTTATGGAACACCTCAACGTTCTACAACAGGTTACAATCTCAAACGTTTAAATATGATTTTAGCCGTATTAGAAAAGCGTGCTGGTTTTAGATTAGGGGCAAAAGATGTATTTTTAAATATTGCTGGTGGATTAAAAGTAGATGATCCAGCTATAGATTTAGCAGTTGTTTGCGCTATTTTATCTTCAAATGAAGATGTAGCAATTCCACAAAATTATTGTTTTGCTGCTGAAGTTGGTTTAGCAGGAGAGATTAGAGCTGTAAACCGAATTGAGCAACGTATTTTAGAAGCCGAAAAATTAGGTTTTGATACTATTATTGTTTCTAAATATAATAAAATTTCACAAAAAAAATATAATATTGAGGTAATTAAAGTTTCTAAAATTGAAGCCGTTTTTCAAAAATTGTTTTAGTGTGGCTCTTTTAGTTAAATTTTTCACTACAAAAAACCCATCTTGTTAAAGTAACAAGATGGGTTTAATAAAATTTTATAAGATAATAATTACTTCATAACTTTAATTGTGCCAACAGTACTACCAATATTTACTTTTACAAAGTAAGCGCCAGAATTTAAATCTGACATATCAATAGTAGCTTCTAATGAATTTGGTTGAAGGCTTTTTACTTCTTGTCCAATCACATTGTATATAGATACGTTTATAATATTTTCGTTAGCATTTAAAAATAAATTGTCTTTTACAGGGTTTGGATATGCTGAAAATCCTAATGCTTCTAAATCTTGAACACTTGCAACAGCAGATGTATAAATAAAATCATCCATATAATATCTATTACTTGCTTCGAATGAGAAAAAATCTAATCCTCCTAATTGACCTGATAGAAATGCACTTCCGTTATATACTTCAACTCCGTTAATTGTCAGTATTACTGTATCTGCATCAACATCAAAAACATGTACAACATCAAACCAAGTATCTTCAGGGTAAGTAAATGTTGCTTGTTCAATAGCAGGACTTGAATCGTCATCTACTACACCATTACTTGGGTCGTTACCTTCTTTATTAAAAATAATATTTATACCCCAAGCTCCACCACCAATCGGAATAATTTCTTGTACATTATAATAAGCAGAAGCTCCAGAGGGAATATACATTTTAAAACTAATTGACCATACACCTGATGTTTTATTTCCTAAATCTAATACGGCATCTTGTGGTCCATCAGGTCCTTCTTTAATTAAAAATGATTTTGTTCCAGAAACTGCAACATCAGTAGAGACTATTACATTTTCTGCGCTTGCACTTGAATCATTAGACCAGTTAGTCCACCAACCTTGGAATAAAGGACCTAAAGGATAAGATTCTGCATCATCCTCAAACTGTGCGTTAGCAAAAGTTGTTGCTAACATAAAAATAAAAAGTAATGTTTTTTTCATAATAGTATAATTTAATAAGTTAATATTACGCAATATAATAAAAAAACCTATCTTTCGATGCTTTTATATAAAATTTAACATGAAAATTTTTAATTTTATTCCAGCAGTTTTAACTATAGCTATAATTCTAGGAATTATATTCGGGTTCTATATAGAGTTTAAACCATTTGTTATTATTGCTTCACTACTGTTCTTAATACTTTTATTGGTAATCTCTTATTATTTTTCGAATAAATCATTTTCTAAAAATATACATTTTAATTTAGTTAGTTATTTTTTATTTTTTGTTATTGGTGTTGCTACTATTACTTTTCAAAATCAAAAGAATAGAGAAAATTACTATGTTCATTTTATTACTGAAAATGATAAGGTTGTTTTAATCATTAAAAAAGAATTAAAATCGAATACTTATTACAATAAATATGAGGCTAATGTTATACAAGTAAATCAGCAAAAAACTATAGGTAAAGTATTGTTGAATATTCAAAAAGACAGTGTTATAAACCAACTAAATATAACGGATAAATTAGTAGTTTCAAGTAATTTTAAATTTATAAACGAGCCTAAAAACCCGCATCAATTTAATTATAGAAAATATTTAGAAAAGCAACAAATATATCGCCAGATAACTTGTAAAAAGCACGACTACAAACTACTTAAAAATAAGGTTTCTACTTTAATTGGTACTGCATCTAAATTTAGAAATAGGATAAATAACTCACTCCAAAGATATTCTTTTAAAAAAGATGAGTTGGCAATAATCAATGCGCTATTATTAGGGCAACGACAAAATATGTCAAAAGAACTCATAGAAAGTTACCAAGGCGCTGGAGCAATTCATATTTTAGCAGTTTCTGGTTTACATATTGGTATTTTACTACTTTTATTAACGTATTTACTAAAGTCATTAGCCTATTTTAAAAACGGGAAAACTCTAAAATTAATTATTAGTATTTTACTATTGTGGTCATTTGCCTTTGTTGCAGGTCTATCTGCATCAGTAATAAGAGCAGTAACTATGTATTCTGCTGTTGCTATTGGATTAGTTTCTAACCGAAAATCAAGTACCCTAAATAATCTATTTATTTCTATGTTTTTGTTGTTACTAATAAATCCGTTATATCTTTTTAGTGTCGGTTTTCAACTTAGTTATTTAGCTGTTTTTTCTATTGTTTATTTTTACCCTAAATTTATTGAATGGTATAACCCTAAACTAATATATCTAAAAAAACCTTGGCAGTTATTTGCAGTTTCCTGTTCGGCACAATTAGGGGTCCTACCATTAAGTTTGTATTATTTTCATCAATTTCCTAGTTTATTTTTTATATCAAGTTTAGTAATTATTCCTGTTTTAGGTTTTATACTTGGTTTTGGCATTCTAATTATTGGTTTGGCATTGTTACATATTTTGCCTCCATTTTTAGCCATTATTTATGGTAATATAATTTTTTTAATGAATTTTTTTATTGCATTTATTGCCGAGCAAGAAGCCTTTTTATTTAAACAGATTTCCTTTTCTGTTTTGTTATTAATTGTTAGTTACCTCTTTATTATTTTTAGTTTTAGATGGCTAGATAAAAAAACAATAAAGCGGTTTACTTATGCATTATTAACTTTTATTTTGATTCAATCCGTTTTTATTTACCAAAAAAATAAATTACAAACTAAAAAAGAGTTTATAGTTTTTAATAAAAACCGTAACACTATAATTGCTCAAAGAGAAGGTAAAAAATTAAATGTGTTTTATGATTTAGATAGTTTAACCAATTTAAATAGTGTTAAATCTTATAAAATAGCGAATGGAAATTTGAATATTAGTACTAGTAACCTTAAAAACATGTATGAATTTAAGGGTAAAAAAATACTTGTAATTGATAGTTTAGGTATTTATAACATCAATAATCTATTTCCAGAAATGGTACTTTTAACACAATCGCCTAAAATTAATTTAGAACGATTGTTACAAAAATTAAAACCCAAAATTATTATTGCTGATGCTTCTAATTATAAAAGTTATGTAAGTTCTTGGAAACAAACTTGTAAAAATTATTCTGTAGAATTTTATAGTACTTATGAAAAGGGTGCCTATATTAAAACTAATTAAATGAACTTAAAAAAGAGAAAATCTACAAAAAATTCTTTTAAAAATAGAAGGTGTCAGTTAAAAATTACGTGCTACAGTTGTTAGTATAAGACTCTTTGGTAAATTTTTATTGTTTTTTTCTCTGTAAACTTTATATCAATAACATTTTTATTACCTTTGTAGTATGTTTTTATTTATAAGCGGTCAAGAAATAGTAATCATAGTAATCATAGCAGTCATGCTTTTTGGTGCAGATAAAATTCCAGAAGTTGCTCGTAGTTTAGGTAAAGGCATGCGTCAAATTAAAGATGCTACTAATGATGTGAAGCGAGAGATTAGTAAATCTGCCAAGAAAGGCGGTATTGATACAGGGTTTATTAATGATATCAAAAATGAAGTAAAAGATGTTAAAAAGTCGGTTACTGATAATTTTAAAGATTTAACGGGACCTATTAAGCGTAAAAAAACGTAAGGTTATATTTAAAATTTTTAGTTTTTATTACAATTTAAAAGATATGTTTTCATTCTCTTTACAAACGACAAAGCTCGTTCTTTCTTTTTGGGATGAATTAATCAAAACTGATAAAGGGTTATTGGTAAAACTGAATGCTTTTGGTACTGAAAGTTGGGATTCTTTTTGGCTTGCTGTTACCAATCAGTTTTACTGGGTACCTTTGTTCTTATTACTTTTTGTATTATTAATAAGAACCTTTGGTTGGAAAAAAGGGTTGATATTAATTGTGTTTGCTGCTTTATTAGTTACTTTTTCTGATCAGTTAGTAAATTTAATTAAAAATTCTGTGCAGCGATTACGACCAAATAATGATCCTGAAATAAATGAAATTATACGTGCTTTAAAACACCCTAGAGGTTATAGTTTTGTTTCTGCACATTCTACAACTTCTTTTGCAGTAACCACTTTTATGATTTTGTTATTAAGATACAACTTTAGATATATTAAACTATTGCTTATTTGGCCATTTTTATTTGCTTATAGCCGTATTTATTGTGGTGTGCATTTTCCAATAGATATTATTTTAGGAATGTTTTTAGGAATTATTATTGGTTTTGTTTTTTACAGATTGAGTTTGACATTTTTTGTTAAAAGGTCATTTTAATCAGTTTAAATATTTTCGGAATTAAGTTTCTATTCAATCTTTAAATCATGTGCTAAGCCTTTGTAAGTGTATAAATCAGCACGCAGTGAGCCAACAGATAAAGAAGCTTTGATACGTAAGGGTATTTTATTTTCATCATCGCTAACCCAAACAGTAACACTTTCTTTTTCTTTAAAAACGCGTCCTGCTTGTACAATAGGTCTGAATTTTGCCGCTTTTATTTGACCAAACTTCGTTTTTATGGTTTCTCTGCCTAGAAACCGTAATTTCATGTTTAGGCTTTCTTCATCCATAAATAGTTTTAAAACAATTTCTCTACCAACTGTAAAATTAGAAATATCTTGATTACGCATATAATACAAGGCAGAAAGTAAGTCTTGTACATTGCCTGATATCGTGTAATTTTTTTTGGTGTTTTTTTCGTTATTTATTACTAATGCATTGTTATTTTCTTGATCAAAAAGTATTTCTTTATCTTTGGTATAACCTCCTTCATCGATTTTTCGTTTAAAATGGTATGGTAAAGAGTTGTTTTTATAAAAATACGTTTCGTATCTGTCTTTTACTTTGAAAAACCAACTAATCATTCCTGTTGTTTTACCTTTACCTACAACATGATAAGCTTTTTTGCCATTTTTGACTGTTTTTTTAACATCCATTGTGGCATAACCCGCAGTTAGAAAACTACTATAACTCAAGCGAAATTTTAATTTTTCACCATCTTCAAATGCTTGTGAAAAAACACTAGTTGTTATAAAAATTACTAGTATATAAATTATTTTTTTCATTGTAATTTTGTTTGGTTATTATAATATTACAATTACCATTCCAAAATATTACAAAGTTGTTTTTTGAGATGGTGTTTAAGGAAATTTTATAGGGTTTCGTAAGACTCCAAATTGGTTATCCCCCAATTTTTTAATTCTTTTTTGCTCCATAAATTTGGAAAAAAAATTCTTTTTTGATATTTTGGTAGCATATATTTCTGCCAATCACTTCCTCCTGTTGCCTCTGTATTTTCTTGACTTAATAAATATTTACATGCAGCATGATAATGGTGCATTACCCATTTTATATTTACTGTATAATCAAAATGGCGCATTGCATTTTTTAAATTAATATCATTTTTAATTGCTTTGGGCAAACTTTTATATTTATCGTATAAATTAATTGTATTATATTCTTTCATTAATCGTACTAATTTATCTTTATATTTATCTTCAAATTCATTTAATAAATATGATTTTTTACCTGTTTTATAATCTTTCCCTGCAGCCTGCCAATACATATTTTCAAAAGCATGGTTATAAGGTGTATTAGTATCTATTGTTTCTCTAACTCTTATGTCAATTAAGTTTATTAAATTAGTTGCACAAATTTCAATCATTCTATATTGTGCAGATTGGAAACCACTTGCAGGCGTTAAAGTATCTCTAAATTTCATATATTGTTCAACATCCATACCTTCGCCCATAACATCAAATGAAGTTGCAAGCATATCAAAATAACGACTTATTCTACCTAACCTTGAAGTAAAAAAGGAAGCTGTTAAATTTTTATGATGTGATATTTGTTGCATTTCCCACAAAATCATTTTAAACAGCAATTCGTTAATTTGATGGTACATTAAAAAGACCATTTCATCAGGAAAAGTTGTTCTTTGCACTTGTAAGTTCAATAGTGCGTCTGTTTGCACAAAATCCCAATAACGCATTGGCTTACTATAAAGAAGACCGTCTAAATGGGTTTCTAAATCTTGACCTATAGTGTCGTATTTTTTTTGTAATTTTTCAATTTTATTTATAATATTAGCATCCATTATATCGTTATTTTAAAATGAGTTCCAAAGATAACGATTTAAATGTATTCTTAAAAACGTATTGAATGAATAATTATTAATTTTACTGTGAATTTAAAAAAAAAGGTATAGTAATTAAGAATTCGTAATAATTTAAGAAAAATATTGAAAATAATTTATTAAAACACATTTATTATGACGAGTTATATTAATCAAGGTTTTTTTCATGTATTAGATTTAAAGGCATTGGATCATGTTTTATTTTTTATTGCTTTAACTGTAATTTTTACTTTTAAAGATTGGAAAAAAGCACTTTTATTAATCACGTATTTTACCATTGGGCATACCTTGACTTTTGGGTTATCTGTTTTTGACTTTATTTTTGTAAAATCTAAACTTGTAGAGTTTTTGATACCGATTACTATTTTAATACCTCTACTGATTAATATTTATAAGTCTTTAAAAAAAGAAATGTATAGTAATACAAATATTTATTTTGCATTTTTTTTTGGATTAATTCACGGCTTAGGGTTTTCAAGTTATTTTTTAATGCGTATTGATGATAGCGAAGCAAAATTAATCCCTTTATTAAAATTTGCTTTAGGTATTGAAATTGCACAAATCATTGTGGTTATGGCAATCGTTTTTTTAGCCTATTTTTTTCAAAACTGGTTAAAAGTTAAAAAGCGCAATTGGGTTCTTATTATTTCAATCATGTTACTTTTTTTTATTCTTCCGATGATAATCGAAAGATTTTCTGACTATTAGGTTTTCTTGCTTTGAAACTCGTAAGTATCTTTAGTATGAAAAATATTATAGTTAATCTATTTAAAATTTCTGTCTTTCCATTTATATTTCTTAAAAAAAGACAAAAATACAATCAAAAGCACAAAAAAAGGATATAAAAAACTACTTAAAATATAGGGTTTTAATCCATTTTTTATTCCTATAAAAGCATAGGTTTTTTGAATTAATAGAAAGTCAATATTAAATTTTAAAAGAAATAAAAACCAAAAAACGTTTTGTGAACTAAACCAAGTATTTATACTCTGAGAACTTTGTGAGAAAAAAAAAACATACATCGCAAAGCACAAACCACAAGTAATAATTAAATTCATTAAAATCACCAAAATTCCAACCAATTTTCCAAACCAGTTTTTAGTTGCATTAGTTTTAGAAGCCCAGCGAATTCTCTGAGAAAGCAAGCCTTTAAAAGTATTTTCAGGTTTTGTTATTACGATAACTTCTTTTGATTTTAAATATCGAACAGATTTCGGATATTTTAAAAGTATTTTTTCCATTAAAAATATATCGTCACCGCTTGCAATATTATCATTACCTTTAAAGCCATTTACAGAGATAAACGCTTCTTTTTTATAACATAAATTTGCGCCATTGCAAAGAAAGGGTTTACCAATACCAAAAGCGCCAATTGTGGAGCCAATAAGGCTTAAAAAATCTATATTTTGAAAATTCTGCAAAAATGACCTATTGGTTTTATAAGCAACAGGAGCAACAATCATTTTTATTTTTGCGTTTTGTTCAATAAATATACTGAAGCTGCGTAACCAATTTTTTGGTACGTCACAATCTGCGTCGGTTGTTATAATCCAATTATTTTTAGCTGTATTTAGAGCTGTATTTAGAGCATCTTTTTTTGGGGAATTGCTTTTGCGTTTATTTTGTAAGATTTTGAAATGTTTATTTTTTTCTAAAAAAGGGGTTAAAACTGCAACGGAATTATCTATAGAGTCATCATTAACAAAAATGACCTCGAACTGTTTTTTAGGATAATTTAATTGCTCTAAACTTTTTACTAATGCCACAATATTCTCTGCTTCATTTCTAAAAGGAATGAGAATAGAAAAAAAGTGTGTTGTATTATTGAGGTTACTCGAACTTTTTATGTTATCAAAACCAATAATAAATACAATAATTAAAACAAAATATAAAAATGATATGATTATGAGTATTGACAATGAAAATTGTTTTTATGAAAGGCTAAAAATAAATTATTATAACAACAGTTTGATATATTTACTGTAATTTTATATTTTAATTTTTAATAAAAAATGGTACAAGACTTTAAAAATTATTTTTTAAAAAAAGATCTGTTAACAAATGGAAGTTTAGCTGCATTAAAAGCATTAATTTTAGAACAAGATAAAGATATTACATTTAGTTGGAAATATAAAATGCCTTTTTTTAGTTATAAAAATAAAATGTTTTGTTATTTATGGGTTGATAAAAAAATGAATGAGCCATATATTGGCTTTGTAGAAGGTAATAGAATGCAAAGCAAATTACTAGAACAAGGTAATAGATCTAGAATGAAAATTTTAAGAATAAATCCAAATCAAGATTTACAGCTAAAAGTAATTCAGAAATTACTAAGCGAAGCATTAGATTTTTATAGAAAAGGGTTTATTAAAATTAAGTAGTAATATCTGTATTTTTAACCAACTTAAAATTTAAGACAAAGTAACTACCAATAACAGCAGGTAAAGCAAAGTTTAATAGCCACATTATTGTTGTTATGCTAACAATTATCAATTCATTTACGCCAATTAAATCAAAAATAAAAACAGCAACAGACCCTTTAATTAACCAATCAAACATTGGTAAACTTGGTATTACTGAAGCAATTAAATATATAGAAAAAATAAGTAATATTAAAGTGTAATAGTCAGTTTCTATACCAAATAACCACAATAAAAAATAAAATTGATGTGAGAATATTAAATATCTTATTATTGAAAATAACAGGGTTTTAAAAACTAGAATATTTGTTAAGTTTTTAATAAAAAAAATGATTTTAGAAAGGTAAAATCCACGTGTTTTTTTATTAATAAAAAAACGAATACTAAAAATAGCAATGAATAAAACAGCAATGTAATAAACCAATTTACGAAATCTAATAACAGGTAAATTAACTTCAAAATTTAAAACTACAAATACTAAACCACAAACACCAAATAAAATAGTAATAGCCATTTGTGAGCCATTAGAGATTAAATTTAATAGTAAAATTTTTTTTTGGTTTTTTTTTTGGTAATAAAAGGATTTTATAGCATATTCTCCAATTCTGTTAGGTGTAAATAAAGAGGCGGTTAATGAGCCTAAACTCTGTTTTGTTGCTTGTAAAAAAGTGATTTTTTTTATAGAATAAACTAATGTTTTCCATTTTAAAATTTCAAAAAACCAATTAAATATAGTAAAACTTAAAAGTATTAATATGGTATAATTGTTACTAAGGGGTTGTTTTAATTGTGTTGTAAAGTCAAGTAAAGAAATAGTAGTATGAGTCGTTTTTTGATAAATAAATAAAAATGCACCTATAACTATAGCTAATTTCATCAAAAAAAATAAAAACTGACGGTATTTGTAATTAATAGTATCCATTTAATTACTTAATTCTTGATATTTTGTAGTGCATTCATATTTTAATAAATTTGGAGTAAATTAAAAAACTTGATTTGTAAGTAAAAATACATATATTTGTGATGTTAATTTAAATAAAGAAACAAATAATAATAATAATGGAAAATTATATTCAAGTTAGTAGTATTTCTGAAGTAGAAAGAGTTGAATTTTACAAAAAAACATACACACACGTTGCTTTTGGAGTTTTAGCATTTATTGTAGTAGAGTACTTAATGTTAAGTTCTGAATTTTTGGTAAGAATTGCTTTATCATTATCACAAGGTAAGATGTGGCTTTTAATGTTAGGTGGTTTTATGATAGCTACAACCTATGCTGAACGAATGGCAATTAAAAGCCACGATCGTAATAAACAATATTTAGGTTACTTAATTTATATTATAGCGCAAGCATTTATTTTTATACCTATGATTTATATGGCAATGTCTATGACAGATGGGCCAAACTTAATTAAACAAGCTGCAGTTTTAACATTGTCTTTATTTACGGGCTTGTCTGCAGTTGTGCTTTTTACAAAAAAAGATTTTTCTTTTATGAAAAGGTTTTTAACGATAGGCTTTTTTATTGCTTTAGGTTTAGTTGTTGCAGGGGTGTTATTTGGTTTTAACTTAGGGCTTTGGTTTTCTGTAGGTATGATTATACTTGCTGCAGGATCAATATTATATCAAACATCTAATTTAGTAAATCAATATTCAACAGATCAATATGTTTCTGCTGCTATAGGTTTATTTGCATCTTTAATGTTATTATTTTGGTATATTTTAAGTATATTTTTATCTAGAGATTGATATTATATTATCTCTTTTTTATAATGTTTTGGTAAAGTATCTAGTATTTTAAAAAGAATTTTTGAAAGGCACTCTAAAAAGGCATATAAGATTATTTACAACTAAATTAGTTAAATGTTTTTAAAGAAAAATGATGTTATTGGCATTATTGCTCCTGCAAGTTTTCTAAAAAAAGAGGCGGCACTTAAACTTGCGCTTGATTTACTTAAAGATTGGGGATTGCAATATAAATTAGCCAAAAATTTATTTAATAAACACAACCATTTTGCAGGTACAGATAAAGAGAGAATATCTGATTTTCAATTCTTTTTAGATCATAAAAATATTAAAGCAATTTGGTGTGTTTGTGGCGGTTATGGAAGTATTAGAATAATTGATAAGTTAAATTTCACCAAGTTTAGAAGTAATCCTAAATGGATTATTGGTTATAGTGATATAACTGTTTTTCACCAAGCAATTCATAATTTAGGTTTTGAAAGTATACATAGTTTTATGCCAACTAGTATAAAGACTATTTTAGAGAACAAGATTGCTATTAAAAATTTTAAAAAAATATTATTTGGTAAAACAATTAAATATGAACTAAAACCAAATCAAAACAACAGATTAGGTAAAGTAAAAGGAAAAATTATTGGAGGAAATTTAGCTATAATTTCAAGTTTATTAGGGACAAAATACACTCTAAAAGAAAGATATATTTTATTTATTGAAGAGGTTGGTGAATATAAGTACAGTATAGATAGAATGCTACAAAGTTTAAAACTAAACGGTTATTTTATAAATTGTAAAGCATTGGTGTTAGGAAGTTTTTCAGAGATAAAAAAGAATAACCCTTTATTTGGTCAGACTATTGAAGAAATTGTATTGAATGTTGTTGCTGCATATAATTTTCCCGTTTGTTTTGATTTTCCTGCGGGACATCTAACTAATAATAACCCAATAATTTTTGGAAGAGAAGTAACTTTAAATATAACCGATAAAAATGTAACCTTAGGCTTTTAGAAATTTTTATCTCTTTATAGAAGTATTATTAAGTATTATTAAGTATTTTTCATGGCAAAACACTACGATTTAGGAATAACTGGCGAAAATTTAGCCATAGATTACCTTTTAAAAAAAGGATATAAGATTATTGAAAAAAATTATCGCTTTCAAAAAGCTGAAGTCGATATTATTATTCAAAAAGAGAATGTTTTAGTTTGTATTGAAGTAAAAACAAGATCTTCTGATTATTTTGGTGACCCTCAGGACTTTATAGATGATAAAAAGATTAAGTTATTGGTAAAAGTAATGAATTATTATGTAGTTTCAAAAAATTTAGATGTGGAGGTTAGGTTTGATATTATTGCAATAATTAAAAATAATATTAAAACTGAAATTGAACATATAGAAGATGCTTTTTTATATTTTTAGAAATCACTTTTAAACTAAAATCCTGCCCATGCCTGTTTAATAAATAAAACCATAAAGGTTAAACTAACTGCAAATTTTAAGCCTGTAGATAGTAAAAAGCCAATAAATGAACCATAAGCGGCTCGCAATGCTTTGTTTGAATTTTTACTATCTTTAATTAATTCACCTACGAGTGCACCAAAAAAAGGACCAAGAATTATTCCTAAAGGACCTAAACCCAACCCTAAGATTAACCCAATCATAGAACCATAAACACCATATTTTGTGCCTCCATATTTTTTTGTTCCTAAAACAGGAATAATATAGTCTAATACAAAAACAATGATTGCAACAGCAAGTGTAACGCCAAGAAAAGTCCAATCTTTTTGAATTACACTTGTTAAATGTAATAGTAAAAGTCCGACCCAACCCATAATAGGTCCTGGTAAAACTGGTAAAAATGAACCGAAAATTCCTAATATAATAAAGAAGAAACCAATAATAAGTAAAAATAAATCCATAGTTTTTTTAGCTGGTTTTAAATAATTATTGTTCCAAAGTTGGTTTAAAATATTTTATTTAAAATTCTTATATCATTTTTAAATAATTCAATTCTTGTTTAGTAAGTGGTCTGTGAAAGCCTCTTGGTAAATTTTTCTTTGTTAAACCAGCAAAAATTACACGGTCTAATTTTACTACTTTATAGCCAAAATGGGCAAATATTTTACGAACAATTCGGTTTCTACCAGAGTGAATTTCTATACCAATTTCCGTTTTTGGTTTACCATCTACATAAGAGATTTTATCTACAAAAACCATTTTACCTTCTAAAATAAAATTAACGGCTATGCTTTGTAAGTCTTTCATTTGTAGTTTTTTATCTAGTGTTGCATGGTATAACTTACGTACATTGTGTTTTGGGTGTGTCAATTTTTTTGTCAATTCACCATCGTTTGTAAATAGTAATAAGCCCGTGGTTGCTCTATCTAATCTTCCGACAGGGTAAATACGTTCTTTAGTTGCACTAGCAACCAAGTCCATTACCGTTTTTCTACCACGTTCATCATCCATAGTGGTTATGTAATTTTTAGGTTTGTTTAATAAAACATACTGTTTTGTTTCAGGTGTTAGTGATTGACCATCAAAACGAACAATATCATTAGGCATTACTTGGTAACCCATTTCTGTAATTATTTTACCATTTACAGTAGCATTGCCTGCTGCAATATAGACGTCTGCTTCTCTACGTGAACAAATGCCTGCATTTGCAATGTATTTATTTAATCGAATCCCTTTTTTAATGATAACTTTATTAGTATCACTAGAAGGTTTCTTTTTAAAATTTTTAATGGTATTCGGGTTTATACGATAATTTTTATCTTTTTTATTTCCGAATTTAACATCCTTTTTAGAAGTTTTTGTTTGTTTTTTTGAGTTTGTTTTTTTGAATTTACTATTTTCAGTCTGTCGTCCTCGCGACGATTTTTGTTGTTTTGACATTGTTTTACATTTTTTGCAAAGGTATGATTTTCAATTTAAAAGTATAAAATTTTTATTAAAAAATCCTAAAATAAAAATCATTTCAAAACGATTAAAAAAATAGAAAAACTAATTATCTGCCTAAAAACGACATTTATTGCTAGAAATATATCTTCAATGTAAAGTTTAAATATGATTCAAAAATTATGAGTTTGTCTGAACTTTTAAGTCGGAGAAACTAAATAAATCATATTTAGAAAACGTAATTACTAAAGAAAAAATAATGATAATTTTGAGTTTTTCATTTAAAATATCACTCTGAACTTATAAGGCTAAACTAACTAAATTAACAGAAAAATAAAAAACTCAGATTTACGAATTACCATTTCGATAGAATAACTTTAGCTGTAAATCACTCACCGAAATTAGCATAGGTTATCTTTTTTAAGATAAAATAATTTATTTAAAATAAAAGTTGTAATATTGCATTCTCAAATAGGATTTCCTTGTAATAATCTTCATTACAATTCCTGAAATTTAACAGTTATATCATTTTTAAAATAATAACACATATACATAATTAATGTTTGAAATTGAAAAATTAAAACAACTAAAATTAGTTGATTTACAAGAGATTGCCAAGACTATTGGTTTAAAAAAAACAAGTCAGTTAAAAAAAATAGACTTAATCTATCTAATTCTAGATGAACAAGCTAAAAATGACGTTCCAAAAATAGAAGTTGTTCCAAAAAAAGAGACTTTAAAAAAAGAGACTCCAAAAAAAGAAACTGTTGTAAAAACAGAAACAGAAACAAAAACACCAAAAAAGGTAAAAGAGATTAAAAAAACTGAAAAAAATGTTGAAAAAGAATTAATTCACGAAGATTTAAATGAGGAACAGCGAAAAAGAAATGAAAGAGCGAACGCATTAAACCCTAATTATAAAAAGAAAGGGAAAAATAAAGTAAGTAGTACTAGTAATAACGCTAGTACTACTAACAGTAACAGTACTGATGGTAGTAATAACACTAAACCTAAACCTAAGGTAGATAAAGGGAATCAAGTGAGACATCAAGATCGTTATCGTGATCCTGAGTTTGAATTTGATGGTATTATTGAATCAGAAGGGGTTTTAGATATTATGAATGACGGTTATGGTTTTTTAAGATCCTCAGATTATAATTATTTATCATCACCAGATGATATTTATGTTTCACAATCGCAAATAAAATTATTTGGTTTAAAAACAGGAGATACCGTTAAAGGCGTAGTAAGACCTCCAAAAGAAGGGGAACGTTATTTTCCGTTATTAAAAGTTTTATTAATTAACGGTTTAAGTCCAAGTATTGTTAGAGATCGTATTTCGTTTGAACATTTAACACCATTATTTCCAAAAGAAAAATTTAATTTAGCAGGTAAGAATAGTTCGCTTTCTACAAGAATTATGGATATGTTTGCTCCAATTGGTAAAGGGCAGCGTGGTATGATAGTTTCGCAACCAAAAACGGGTAAAACTATGTTATTAAAAGACATTGCAAATGCAATTGCTGCTAATCACCCAGAAGCATATCAAATTATTTTATTAATTGATGAAAGGCCAGAAGAAGTTACCGATATGCGAAGAAGTACTAAAGGCGAAGTTGTTGCTTCTACTTTTGATGAACCTGCAGAAAAACATGTAAAAGTTGCTAATATTGTTTTAGAAAAAGCAAAGCGATTGGTAGAATGTGGACACGATGTGGTGATTTTATTAGATTCAATTACACGTTTGGCAAGAGCCTACAATACGGTTGCTCCAGCCTCAGGAAAAATACTTTCTGGAGGTATAGATGCAAATGCACTACATAAACCAAAACGTTTCTTTGGTGCTGCTCGTAAAATTGAAAATGGCGGTTCTTTAACTATTATCGCTACAGCACTTACAGATACTGGTTCTAAAATGGATGAAGTTATCTTTGAAGAATTTAAAGGTACTGGTAATATGGAACTGCAGTTAGATAGAAATATTTCGAACCGTAGAATTTTTCCAGCAATTGATTTAATTAAATCAAGTACACGTAGAGATGATTTATTATTAGAGAAAAAAGACATACAACGTTTATGGCTGTTACGTAAATTCTTAGCAGATATGAACCCTATTGAAGCGATGGAGTTTATTCAAGATAAAATTAAATATACCAATAGTAATGAAGAGTTTTTGATGTCTATGAATGGATAATTTATCCTAACTTATTGAATAGTAAACACTAAAATCATCTTAAATTAAGATGATTTTTTTATATATTAATGGCGTTAGTTTTATTTTATTATGTATCTTTGCCGTCTAAATCGCGGGATAGAGCAGTAGGTAGCTCGTCGGGCTCATAACCCGAAGGTCACTGGTTCGAGTCCAGTTCCCGCTACTGAGTAAGACACTTTGAAAATAGAGTGTCTTTTTTTATGGTAGGGCTAGCATATTTGATTCTGTATAAATCTCTATAGGTTTATTAAATTTATACTATAGAAGTATTTATTTTAATTATGAGGTAATAGAATCAATATTGACTTTCATTTTTTATAAGTAAAAATTTAACCATCTATATTTCGTTTTTTTGCTCTATAATACAAATAATAAGCCAAAGCAAATAATAAAAACACAGGCAAATAAGTTCCTATTACTATGCCAATTTGATATGCATTATTTGGAGCTTCTTCTAATTTTTTATGGATATCTACTTGTAGAGGTAAAATAAATAACTTTGAAATTAATAGTTGAATATTCATTATTTTTTAAATTTTTGTAAAGCTTTTTTAGTAAAATTAGATAATACTAATTGCCCACTAATTGTGGCTCTTTCTTGTAATAAAGTTGACCAATGTGCTGTGTTTTTCCAAAACATTTTTTTTGTTTCTAATAATGCTTCTGGGTTATAATTGGCTAGTTTAGTTGCGAGGCTATATACATACTCATCCATTGTTTTTATATCCTCAAAGACTTTGTTGTACAATCCTTTTTTTTGTGCCCAATATGCAGTCTGCCAATGTGTTGCATCTAAGGTTAATTCTGCTAAAGCAGAAAGTCCCATTTTACGTTCAACGGCTGGTGCTATTACAAACGGACCAATACCAATACTTAATTCGGACAATTTAATAGCTGCCTTTTCGGTTGCAAAAACATAATCACAAGCTGAAATAATACCAACTCCACCACCAACTACTTTACCTTGAACTCTACCAATAATTAATTTTTTACAAGTACGCATTGTGTTTATTAGATTTGCAAAACCCATAAAAAAATGATTGCCTTCATTTAAATTTTGAATAACTATTAACTCATTAAAAGATGCGCCAGCACAAAAAACACGATCACCATCACTTTGTAAAATAATAATATTTACCTTATCATCGTTACTTAGTCTATCTATGTTTTTAATTAGTTGTTCTAATAATTTACTTGAAAAAGAATTACTTGCAGGATGCGAAAAAATAATTGTTGCTACTTTATTTCTTATACTTGTTAAAATATTTCCATTATTCATAGCTATTATTTTTGAAAAATTATTTTTTAATAAAATATAAAAATTTGAAAAAATTATTACTCAATAGGTCTAATATAAAATATATTTAAAAAATCACTCCATTAGCAGTTACACTTCTATCTATTTTACGTAATAACCCTTGTAATACTTTTCCTGGTCCAACTTCGGTAAATTGGGTTGCACCATCTTTTATCATTGCTTGTATTGTTTGTGTCCATTTTACGGGTGCAGTTAATTGCGCTATTAGATTTTTTTTAATTTCTTCCGCTGTATTTACGGCACTTGCTGTTACATTTTGGTAGATTGGGCAAGTAGGTTTTTTAAAAGTTGTATTTTCTATGGCGTTTGCTAATTCTTCTCGGGCAGGTTCCATTAAAGGGGAGTGAAATGCTCCTCCAACTGGTAAAATTAATGTTTTTCTTGCTCCTTTTTCGGTTAATACTTTGCATGCTTTGTTAATTGCTTCAATAGATCCTGATATTACCAATTGTCCAGGGCAGTTGTAATTTGCAGCAACTACTACTCCATTAATTTCAGCACAAATATTTTCTACAATTTTATCTTCTAACCCTAAAACAGCTGCCATAGTAGATTTTTGTAATTCACATGCTTTTTGCATTGCTAGGGCTCGTTGTGATACTAATTTTAATCCGTCTTCAAAAGATAAGACTTCATTTGCTACTAAGGCAGAAAATTCGCCTAAAGAATGTCCTGCTACCATTTTTGGTTTAAAATCATCGCCTAAAATTTTTGCTATGATAACGGAATGTAAAAATATTGCTGGTTGTGTTACTTTGGTTTCTTTTAGTTGTTCTGCTGTTCCTTCGAACATAATATCTGTTATCGAAAACTCTAAAATTTCATTTGCCTTTTCAAAAAGACCTTGTGCTAGATGATGTTTTTCGTATAAATCTAAACCCATACCTGTAAATTGTGCTCCTTGCCCTGGAAATATATATGCTTTCATTTGCTTATTTTTTAAATTTTATAAGATGTTAGCCTTTAACAATAATACTATTCTTAACCTTCAATTCTGATAAAACTCGCAAGGCTTCTTCTATATAAATGTCTTTACTCAAATTTTTATGCCAAGTATTCCTTTTTTCTGCTAAGACAGAATCTTTATTCATTAATGATAATTCATATAATGGTGATTTAAATTTTAAGTCATTTTTATAATCTTTTAATTTTTTAAATTTTTCGGCTTCTTTATTGTGATTATCTATATCGGTTTTAAATTTTTTATAATTTAGATATGCTACTTTATCTTCGCTTGTTTTTTTTAGCCATTTTGCATTTTCGTTTATTAGATTAAAATGAAGGTTATCTATTATACGGGTTTTACTATTTTGTACTACATCGTCAAAATTTTCGTAAAAATCTAATGCTTTATATTTTGCAGGTTTTATCTTATCCCACTTTAATGGGTTTTTCTCATCACGTTCTCCAATGACCATATAAGTAAATCTGTTTGGAATTGCAATATCTGAAACAACACCTTTTAATTGTGTTGAGCCTCCGTCTATTCTATAAAATTTTTGAATAGTCATTTTTAAGGCTCCTAAATCTTTTTTGTATCTAAAAAAGTTATTTAGTCCTAAAACATTTTGTACAGTTCCTTTACCAAAAGTTTGATTAGAGCCAATTATTATAGCACGTTTATAGTCTTGCATTGCGGCAGCAAAAATTTCTGACGCTGATGCTGACAGTTCGTTTACTAAAACTACTAACGAACCTCCCCATTGAATTTTTTCATTTCGATCTCTATCTATTCTAGGTTTTGCATCTTTATACTTTACCTGTACGATAGGACCTTTATCTATGAATAACCCTGCAATTTCAATGGCTGTTTTTAAAGAACCTCCTCCGTTATTTCGCAAATCGATTAATATGCCTTCTATATTTTCTTTTTTTAATTCTTCAATCTCTTTTTCTATATCTGTAGCAGAGTTTCTAAAACTTTTTTCACTAAAATCAATATAGAATTGAGGTAAATTTATGACTCCAAAAGTTTTATTATTAAATTCTACAATACTACTTTTTGCAAAAGTTTCTTCTAGTTCTACTACATCACGTATAATAGAGATTACTTGAGTTGTACCGTCAATTTTTTTAAGTGTCAATCTTACTTCAGTACCTTTTTTACCTTTTATATATTCAATTGCATCGTCTAAACGCATACCAACTATATCTATGGGTTCTGCATCTGCTTGAGCTACTTTTAATATTAAATCTCCAACTTCTAACTCGCCTTTTCGCCATGCAGGTCCTCCTGAAATTAATTCAGCCACTTTAGTATAGTCCCCTTTTTTCTGTAATCTTGCGCCAATACCTTCTAATTTACCAGACATACTTATGTCAAATTTTTTCTTTGTTTTAGGCGAAAAATAAGTGGTATGTGGGTCAAAAGTTGCTGTAATACTATTTATATATAAAGAAAACCAATCTTCTTGGGTAAGGTCTTCCATTCGTTTATAATAATCAGACATATTTTCCGCTGTTTTTTCTCTTGCTTCTTTTTCTAAAACATACATGGTTTTAACTACATAATCAACACTGTCTTTTTTTGTTTTATTTTCATCCTCTATTTTGTCATATAGTCTCCCTAGAACATTTAATTTTAATTGTTTTCTCCATTTTTCTATTCTTGCTTTATTATTTTTTGGGTATGCTACTTTTTCATAGTCTAAATTATACGTTTCATTTTTTTCGTAATCAAAAGGTGCTGTTAGTGTTTTTGCATAAAAATTTTCAGTTTCATTAAGTCGTTCTAAAAAGCGATTGGTGACTATATGAAAAAAGGTTAAATCTTCGGTTTTTATTTGATCATCTATTTCTTTTTTATAATTAGCAAAAAGTTTGATATCTTTACTGGTAAAGAATTTTTTTGTTGGATCTAAAGCTTCTATATAATTTTCAAAAACTTTTTCAGAAAAATCATCATCCATTTTTTTTGGATTATAATGTGCATTTGTCAATGCATCTCTAATAAGAGCAACTAGTATTTTGTCCTTTTCAAGATTATTTTGAGAAAATACCTTGCTACCAAATAATAACCCAATTAGTAAAACAATTGGTATGATAATTTTATAATTGCGCTTCATAAATCTAAATATTTTTTGCATTTTTACTTTTAAAAGAACACTAAAATAATACCAATATTTTGAATAAACCTAATAAAACGTTTTTTTTTAGAAAAATTTAACTTAATTTATGAAAAATGTATTAATAATAAATTTTTTTAGCACAAAACAAAAAAAAATCTAATTTTTTGTCTGTCTTTATTTAAAATACTATTTCAAAAAGTATTAATTTTGGAGTATGATTTTATTAACTAAAAACGATCCTTTTCCGAATATAAATTTTGTTAATAAAGATGGTATTTTGGCTATTGGTGGAGATTTATCTACAGAAAGGTTATTAATTGCTTATAGAAATGGAATTTTTCCATGGTATAATAAAGGAGAACCAATTATTTGGCATGCACCAAAAAAGCGAATGGTTTTGTTTCCTAAAGAATTAAAAGTTTCTAAAAGCATGAAGCAAATTATCAAAAAAGAAAATTTTAAAGTCACATTCAATCAAAACTTTAAGGAAGTGATTCATCATTGTAAAACGATAAGTCGTAATAATCAATCAGGTACTTGGATTACAGATGAAATGGAACAAGCGTACCTAAAATTACATAAATTAGGCATTGCAAAATCTGTTGAGGTTTGGTCAGCTAAAAAATTAGTTGGCGGACTATATGGTGTTGATTTAAAGTTTGTTTTTTGTGGAGAAAGTATGTTTAGTTTGGTAAGTAATGCTTCAAAAATGGCTTTTATTTTTTTAGTTCAAAAACTAGAAAAAGAACATTATAAACTCATAGATTGTCAAGTTTATAATGAATATTTAGCGAGTTTAGGAGCTAGAGAAATAGTTAAAAAAGATTTTATGAAAATTTTATTGAGCAAAGGTAAGTTTGAATGAAGTAGCATTTAAAACTATTTTTATTTTCATTTATTATTGTATTTTTGTTTTTAGAAAAAGGCGAAAGTTTTTATTTTTTTTTATTTTTAGAAATGGAGTTAACTATTAGAGATAATTTTTTTTGTTTTAGATAATCTAGTTGCTAATTAATTTAAAATAATGTTAAAAGTATAGTATTCAAAATTTATCATTAGAAATTGAGTAAAGAAACCATTATATTAGGTATAGACCCAGGGACAACCATTATGGGTTTTGGTATTATTAAAGTAGTTAATAAGCAAATGGAATTCGTCTTATTAGATGAACTTCTTCTTAAAAAATACGATGATCATTATTTGCGATTAAAAAAAATATTTGAGCGAACAACACAATTAATAGACACTTACCATCCAGACGAAATAGCTATTGAAGCACCATTTTTTGGCAAAAATGTACAGTCTATGTTAAAATTAGGGAGAGCACAAGGCGTTGCTATGGCTGCTGGTTTAGCAAGAGAAGTTAGTATAACTGAATATGCACCAAAAAAAATAAAAATGGCAATTACAGGTAATGGTAATGCTTCTAAGGAACAAGTAGCAAAAATGCTTAAAAGTTTATTAAACTTAAAAACATTACCAAAAAATTTAGATTCTACTGATGGTCTTGCTGCTGCAGTTTGTCATTTTTATAATAAAGGACGTATTACTATTGGTAAAAATTATACTGGTTGGTCTGCTTTTGTAAAACAGAATGAAAAGCGGGTTAAAAAATAATAAATTAGAAGTCTTTATAGTTCAAAAACGAATATCAAAAATGTCAGGAATTTACCTTCACATACCATTTTGTAAACAAGCGTGCTCTTATTGTGATTTTCATTTTTCTACCTTATTAAAAAAAAAAGAAGAGTTTATAAATGCAATTACTAAAGAATTAATTTTACGAAAAAGAGAAATTAATGAACAGGTAGAAACCATTTATTTTGGTGGTGGAACACCTTCATTATTGACAAATGAAGAAATTAAACACTTAATATCAACGGTTTATAGTAATTATAGTGTAATTACAAATCCTGAAATTACTTTAGAAGCTAATCCAGATGATTTAACTAAAGAAAAAATCGTTACATTGGCAAAAACTAAAATAAATAGACTGAGTATCGGTATTCAATCTTTTTTTAATGAAGATTTACAGTTTATGAAACGTGCACACAACGCAGCAGAAGCTATTAAAACGATTACAATTGCTGTCGGAATTTTTGATAATATTACAATTGATTTGATTTACGGAACGCCAACATTAAGTAATAAAAACTGGAAAAAAAATATAGAAATTGCTCTAGACTTAGGTATAAATCATATTTCAAGTTATGCTTTAACAGTAGAATCAAAAACACTTTTAGAACAACAAATTAATTCAAATAAAATCAAACCATTAAATGAGAAAAAAGCAGCAGAACAGTTTTATATTTTAAAAGAAATTTTAGAAAAAAATAAATTTATTCATTATGAAATTTCAAATTTTGCAAAAGAGGGTTATTTTTCTAAACATAACACATCGTATTGGTTAGGTAAAAAATATTTAGGTTTTGGACCATCAGCACATTCGTTTACGGGTAAACAACGAAGTTGGAATGTTGCTAATAATGCAAAATATATAAAAATATTAACTACTAATAAATTACCAAGTCAAACAGAAAACCTATCTCAAAATAATTTATTTAATGAAACTATAATGATTGGTTTACGAACTATTTGGGGAGTTTCATTATCAAAAATAGAATCAAACTTTGGAAAAAATAGATTAGATTTTTTACTTAAAAAAGCACAAAAACATATAGATAACAAAACATTAAAAATAAGTACAAATAAATTAGTAGCAACTAAAAAAGGAAAATTTTTAATAGATGGTATTACTTCTGACCTGTTTAAAGTAGATGAAGTGAAGTTATAATTTTAGAACTTTAGCAACTGCTTCGGCACAACGCTCACCATCCATAGCAGCCGAAATAATTCCACCTGCATAACCTCCACCTTCGCCACAAGGAAAAAGACCTTGAATTTCAATATGTTCTAAATTTTCTTTTCTTGGAATATTTACGGGTGATGATGTTCGTGATTCTACACCAATTATATTAGCTTGTTCGGTATAAAACCCATTCATTTTTTCACCAAAAATTTTAAAACCTTTACGTAAACGAGAACCAATTGTTTTTGGTAAGAGCGAATGTAATGGTGCAGATTTAATGCCAGGTTGGTATGAAGTAGCATTTAATGAATTAGATAAGTTTCCTTTGACAAAATCGGTTAATCGTTGAGCAGGAGCAGTTTGTGTTCTTCCGCCTGAAGTAAATGCTAATCGTTCCAGTTCTTTTTGAAAAACTAGCCCTTTTAAGGGCCCGTATTTTTCGTATTTTTTTAAATCTTCTGTTGCATTAATTTCTACCACAATTCCTGAATTTGCGAATAAATTATTTCGTTTAGAAGGAGACATTCCATTAACAACAACTTCACCATTTGCTGTTGCCGCAGGAACAATAAATCCGCCAGGGCACATACAAAAAGAATAGACACCTCTACCATTTATTTGTTGTACTAAACGGTAACTAGCTGCTGGTAATAATTCATCACGCTCACCTTTGCAATGATATTGAATGTTATCAATTATTTCTTGTGGATGCTCAATACGAATCCCCATAGCAAAAGATTTTGCTTTTAAAGTAATTTCTTTTGCGTGTAGTAATTTATAAATATCTCTTGCTGAGTGTCCTGTTGCTAAAATAACAGCATTAACACTCATTTCTACTCCGTTTTTAAGGATAATACTTTTTAAAGATTTATTTTTAATTATAAAATCAATTACTCGAGATTCAAAATGGATTTTACCGCCAAATTTTAAAATGGTTTCTCGAATATTTTGAACAACTTTCGGGAGTTTGTTAGTACCAATATGTGGATGAGCGTCAATTAAAATTTGTTCAGTTGCACCATGATAGACTAAATTTTCAAAAATTTTACGAACGTCTCCGCGTTTTAAAGAACGCGTGTATAATTTTCCGTCAGAATAAGTTCCTGCACCGCCCTCGCCAAAACAATAATTAGAATCGGCATCTACAAAATGATTTTGATTTATGGCTTTTAAATCACGCCTACGGTCTTGAACATTTTTTCCCCGCTCTAAAACAATCGGTTTGTAACCTAATTCTATACAACGCAAAGCAGCGTACATTCCTGCTGGACCAAAACCAATAATATGAATTTCTTTAGCTTTAGAAACGTCTTTATAATTAAATAAATATTTTGCACTTTCTGTTACTTTTTCATTAATGTAAACCTTTAATTTATAGTTAATAACTATTTTATGTTTACGTGAATCTATACTTTTTCGTAATATTTTTATTGCTGTAATATCAGCTATAGAAATACTTAAATAATGTGCAACTTTTTGTTTTAAGACAAACTTGTTATTAGCTTCTTTTAGATTTAAACGAAATTGCATTTCTTTTATCATAAATTTATTTTGTTACAAATACAGTTAATTTAAAATAGAATCAATTTACAATATTCTTAACCCTATCAACAGTATCTAATTTGCTTAATGTTAATCTAACTATGCTTTTTTTAACTGCAAATAAATCATGTGGAACTCCACCTTTTAAAGAAACTAAATCTCCTTTTGTTAAATTATACGTTTTATTTTCTACCCCAAAATCAATTGCTCCTTTTACAATTTCTATAGTAATAGGAAATTTGGTTTGGTGTTTTTTCATTAATTGCCCTTTTTTAAATAAAATACGAATTTCTTTGGTAGTTTGAGTTTCGAATAATACAGTTATAGACACTTTATCTTTCTTGTAATTAAGATGATTAAAAATATTTATTAATTCATTATGTTTTAATTAAAAAATGAATACAAATGTAAAGAATAAATTATAATATTCAAATTAAATTCCCTTAGGAATTGCATCAATTAAAGTTTTAGTGTATTCTGTTTTAGGATTTGCATAAACAGCATCAGCATCACCAATTTCTTCAATTTTTCCTTGGTTCATTACTGCCAATTGATCTGCCATATATTTTACAACTGCTAAATCATGCGAAATGAAAATATAGGTAAATTTAAAGTCATACTTTAAGTCATTTAGCAGGTTTAAAACTTGTGCTTGTACCGAAACATCTAAAGCAGAAACGGATTCATCACATATAATTAATTTAGGTTGCAGGGCAATAGTCCTTGCAATACCTATTCGTTGTCGTTGACCGCCAGAGAATTCATGCGGATAACGATAATAATGTGCTTCATCTAGACCTACTTTTTCTAAAATATCAAAGACTTTTTTCTTTCGCTCTTTGTTAGATTTATATAAACCATGCACTAGCATTGGTTCTAAAATAGCTTCGCCAACTAAAATACGCGGGTTTAAAGAGGAAAACGGATCTTGAAAAATAATTTGTATTTCTTTACTTAATTTTCTTCGTTCTTTTTTATTAAGACTAGTAATATTTTTATTTTGATATAAAATAGTGCCTTTTGTTGCCTTTTCTAAGCCTAATATAGTACGACCTAAAGTGGTTTTACCACAGCCAGATTCGCCTACTAAACCTAAGGTTTCACCTTCGTATAATTTTAATGAAACAGCATCTACTGCCTTTACCGTGTGTTTTTTGGAAGTAAAATAGGTTGCTAAATTTTTAATTTCTAATAAAGGAGGTTTTGCGTATAAAATCTTATGATGATTCTCTCTTTCTTTTTTTGAAATAAATTTTACATTTTGTATTTCGGAAGTTAAATGCTGTTTATTTTTAACCAAATAAGAATCAATAGTAGGTAAAATACGTAATCGTACATTCAGACTAGGCTTAGAATGAATTAAAGCTTTGGTATAATCATGTATCGGGTTTTTAAAAACCTGTTCTACATTACCCTGTTCTACAATAACACCTTTATACATTACTAAGACTCGATTTGCAATTTCTGAAATTAAAGCTAAATCATGTGTAATGAAAATAATACTCATTTCTGTTTCTTGCTGTAATTCTCTTAATAATAAAATTATTTCTTTTTGCACGGTTACATCTAATGCAGTGGTTGGCTCATCAGCAATTAAAATTTTTGGCTTACAGGCAATTGCCATAGCAATCATTACACGTTGTTTTTGACCTCCAGAAATTTGATGTGGATATTGCTTAAAAATCTGCTCTGCTCTAGGTAATTTTACTTGATTAAACAGTTTAATTACTTCTTTCTTTGCTACACTTGTCGAAACATTTGTATGCTCTAATAAAATTTCTAAAACTTGATAACCACAAGTCAAACTAGGGTTTAAAGAACTCATAGGTTCTTGAAAAATCATAGAAATTTTATTACCTCTAATATTACGAAATCGTTTTTCAGAAAACGTAATTAAATTTTGTTCTTGAAACATTACTTTACCAGAATATTGTGCTTTTTTCTTTGGTAATAGACCTAAAATAGATAAGGCAGTAACAGACTTACCGCTACCAGACTCACCAACAATACCTAATATTTCATTTTTATTTAAATGGAATGAGATGTTGTGGACAACTTTATTTTCTTCCGTTTTTGTAGGAAAAGCAATAACTATGTTTTTAATGTTTAAAATTGGATTCAAAATAAATAAATTATTGTAGTTAAATAAAATTTTTGATTTTCTTAGTATCCTTTTTTTGCGGTATTACTAACAAACATAAAAAAATTAGTTAACAGTTTGTGATTTTCTACGACTTAATTTTTAACAAGGGGGGAAAAAAAGTAAAATCTCGTTATTGTTTTAAATTTGTAAGTTTCATTACAAAAAGACTAAATGATTATTAATATTGGTTTAATGTATAAAAAAGGTGAAAAGTAGTACAAAATGATTATTTTGCAGAAAATTTTAAATGAGTAAGTTAACAAGATATAATATGAAAAATATAAAATATATTTATTTCATTTTACTTTTAGGGTTATTTAATTGTAAAAGTATACCAGAAAACACTAAAAATAAAACGGATTTAGTTTCTCAAAATAAAATAATTACAAATCTTATTTGGAAACAAGTAGGGCCATCTGTACCAAATAAAGATTTATTAGATAAATATTCTGATGCAACACAAAAATATTGGCATGGCGAAGGTCAGGTATCTGCAATTTGGATTAATCCTAAAGACGATAATCACTTATTAATTGGTGTCGCATTTGGAGGTTTATTTGAAACTTTTGATGCTGGCAAAAATTGGAAGTCTTTGACTGATAAAGTGCCAGTACACCAAATTCAAAAAATCAAAGTTAAAAATGATGTTATTTATATATCTACTGGTTATCGGTTTAAAAACCCGTCCCGTTTCTCTACAGTAAGAAAAGAATTTTATGGCTTAGGTGTAATTAAATCACTAGATGGAGGTAAAACCTGGCATTTACCAAAAGTTAATTTTAATTGTGATGATTTTTCACTTAGTGATAAACATAATACTATTTATGCAGTTAGTTGGAATAAAGTATATAAATCTATTAATAACGGAGATTCTTTTATTGAGATTAGTAATTTTTCTAAAACAAATTTAACTAATATTAATGATAAAATTATGTTACAAAATGTAGTTGTTCATCCAACAAACCCTGATATTGCTTATATTTCGGGAAGAAGCGCTACGTCAAAAAATGGTAAATTATTATATAAAACTGTTAATGGAGGTAAAACCTGGACAAATGAAATGACTACCCTAGAAAATTTTGTAAAAGAGATTCCAAAAAATTCAATTGGTTTTTATATTAAAGATGTTGCTTTATTTTTTAATGAAAAAAGTAATAACCTTTGGATACATTATTCCGTTGCATTTGAATTTCAAAATAGTAAAAATAGTCGTAAAAACAAAAAAATACATTCTTATATTATTAAATCATTAGATTTTAAGAATTTTAATTTTGAAATGAGTCAATTAATTCGTGGTGGTAATCATTACAGCCCTAAGTTTTATGAAAAAGAAGGTGTTTTATATTTATTAGCATGGTACTTACAAATAAAAAAACTAGATGATACTAAGTTTGTAAATGTTGGTAATGGTAAAGTGCATCAAGATTGTAGGGCAGTTGGTATTGACTCTAAAGGAATTATTTATTATGGCAATGATGCAGGTATTGTAAAAAGTGTTGACCAAGGTAAAACATGGACAAATGCTTATTATAATTTAAATGCGAATTTAATTAATGAAATGGGTTATTATTCGGATAAAACAGAGAGACGTTTAGACATTGGTACACAAGATGATGGTTATTACCGAAATAATTTAGATGGTTTGCCAAGATACCCTATTGGCACACATGAAGGTGGAATTTATACAAGCCCACATGATAAAGATAGGTTATATATAAAAGGTAATAGTGTTCGTATTTCAATTAATGGAGGTAAGAGGTTTAAAGTTTTAAAATTAAATAATGGTAAACCTGTAAAAACAATACATATAGACGGTATGTTAATTGAAGACCCTGTGGATAGTAAGGTCTTATATGTAGGTCATATTAATGATGTATATGTATCTAATAATTTAGGTGAAAAAGGGTCTTGGGTAAAAATATCGCCTAAAAATGGTGATTATGGTCGAAGCACAGATTTAGCAATTCCAAAATCAAATAATAAGATCTTATACCTTGCAAATAGATTGGTTACTTTTCCTGTTAAAAACGGGAGTTATGACACTTATAAAAGTCAAGGTCATTTAATGAAGTCAACTAACAAAGGTAAAACTTGGACAAAAATATCTAGTCAGTTTAATAAATTACTAACTAATGCTGTAATCTCTGATGTTGAGGTAGATGATGAAAACCCAAATAGAGTTTGGTTTACTTTAAGAAATTTAACCAATGGTCAAAAAGTGTTTTATTCAAAAAATGGTGGTAAAACGTGGCAAAATATTAGTTATAATTTACCAAATGTACCAGTAAATAGACTTGAATACCATCAAAAATCTAAATTAGTGATACTTGCTAATGATTACGGTGTTTATTATTTAGAGAATAAAATATGGAAAGAATATGGTATAGGTTTACCGAAAGTAATTATTACTAGTATGGTTTTAGATTATAATTTTAATGAAATTCTTGTTTCTACTTTTGGCAGAGGGGTTTGGCGTGTTGCATCTCCACAAAAATAAGCAAAGGGTTAAAACAAAGTAACATTTAATTACTAAATCTTATATTTGAGTTAAATAAATGAAATTGAAACAAAATTTACATATCCTTTTTTTATGCAGTTGGTATCCTTCAAGGGTTTTGCGAACAAATGGTGATTTTATTCAACGTCATGCAGAAGCAGTTGCTATAAAACACAAAGTAACTATAATCCACGTAAAAACAGACAACAAATTAACAGATAAGATTGAGATTACAGACAAAATAATTAACGGAATAAGGACATTAATTGCATATGTTAAGCCTAGCCGTAATCTTATAATAAAAAAAATTAGATTTAAAAAAGCATTTAAAGCGTTATTAAATAAAGTGGTTAATATTGATATTGTTCATGTCAATAAATTATTTCCAGCAGGGTTAATAGCCTATCGTTTAAAAAAAAGAAAAAAGATACCATACATTATTTCTGAACATCATTCTATTTATCAAAAAATATACAATCATAATATAAGTTTTATAGAAAAATTAATATCAAAATTAATAGTAAAAAATGCTAGTTATGTTTGCCCTGTAACTAATGATTTAGGTCAGGCAATGAGAACCTTTGGTTTAAAAGGCAATTATTATAATGTACCTAATGTAGTTGATACCACAATATTTTTACCAAAAACAGAAGTAGTTACAAAAGGATTTACGTTACTGCATGTTTCTTCAATGGTAAAACTTAAAAATATTGAAGGAATTTTGAGAGTTGTAAAAAAAATACAAACTAAAGTGCCGTTATTTCATTTTAATCTTATTGGTGGTAATGCTCAAAAATTTAAAAATTACGCAATAAAAATAGGTATAAATTTGAATGCTATTTCATTTATCAATCAAGTTCCCCATACAGATTTGATAAATTATTTTCAAAATGCAGACGCTTTTGTGTTATTTAGTGATTCAGAAAATCTGCCTTGTGTTATTTTAGAATCTTTTTCTTGTGGAACTCCTGTAGTTTCTACTAATGTAGGTGGAATTTCGGAATATTTTCCAAAAAATTTCGGAATTTTAATAAAATCAAATAATGAAGATGAATTATTGCGTGCTATTTTAAAAATACAAACTGATTTTAAAAAAGAGAAATCAAAAAAAATGCATAAGTATGTGGTAGAAAATTTTAGTAAAAAATATATTTGTTGTGAGTTTACTAATTTATACGTAAAGGCATTAAAAACAACAATTTAAGTAAAAACTCCATCACCATCACCAGTTTGGGTCTCTGCACTTGCCATCCCCTCAAACTCTTCTAGTAGAGTTTTAGAAATAAAATAATTTTGGTTAAACACTTTTTGTTTTAAGAATAATTTTTTGTCTTTTTTTATTAAATTGTTTAATAGGTTATGGTAAATTGTAATATGATTTATTTTATGTTTATCACACAGTTTATAAATTAAAATTTTGATAATATTCAGTGCATCAGGTGATGAATATAAGTAAGGTATCTTCAATTGTTTATCTCTAATTGAAATATTAATTACAGCAATAATTTTAGTTGTTTTAGGATTACTTATTTTATAAAAATCGTTATTAAATTTTTTTGCATATAACGAAAAATTATATTGTTTAGCTGCTTTTTTAGTGTCTAAATCACTTTTAATCCAAGGGTATTTTTGTATCCATTGATAAGTTTCAATAGTTCTTTGAAAAAGTTCTTTTTCTTTAAATTTTATTAAATAATGTTCAATATCTTTTTCCCATTTTCCTATTTTTTCCATTTTATATTTAGATTTTATTTTTGGGTTCATTACAAATCTAAAATCTAAAAATAAATTTAAAGTCCAATCTATAAAAATTAATAAGGGTTTTATTTTGTTAAAGAAGTTGTTTTTATTGGGTAATATTTCTGCCAAGCAAATACGTCTGTAATAACGTTTTCCTTTTAGGGTTTTTAAAACTGTAAACATATTAGTTTTGTCATAAAGAGCCTTTGAGTTTTTTGCGTAATTTGAAAATATTATTTTACCATTCCAATCGTTATAAATTTCTTTAAATAATTTTGAGGAAATTCCTTTTCTTCTATAATCTCTATGTGTCCAACTTCCACTTAACCAACAGAATTTTTGTTTCTGTTTTTTATAAATAAAACTATCTGTAAAAAGTGTTCTATAAGCAACTAATTTATTGTTTACCAAGGCTAAATATAAACAGAAGTCATCTTTTTGAGCATTTGGGTTATTTAGATAAGAAACTACTCTAAGTATTGAAATAGGTTTGTTTTTAAAAGACAAAAACAAATCAGATTCTACAAACTCTTGTAAATTTTTAAGTTGTATTTTTTTTATATTAATCATTTAATACGTTTTATTTTATTTTTACCAAACGGTATTTTTATAAGGTATTTTAAAAGTTCCGTTTTTAAAAAACATACTACATTGGTTTTTGATTTTTCCATATCTAAACGATGTAAATTAAAACCTATTTCATCTTTTTTAATTCCTGAAGTGCCAAAACTTAAATCTAAAGTAGGTTTTATTTTGTCAAAAAAGGTTTTAGAAACGCCAATATCACTAAATGGAAAAGAAAATACCTTGTAATTTATATTTAAATTATCCTGTATCCATTTTATGCTAGTAATTGTTTGTTTAAACTGTTTTTCTAAAGTTAAGTTAGCATAAAAAGGATGATTGGAAGAGTGTGTGCCAAAAGTAAATCCTTTTTTTTGTAATTCTTTTATTTGTATTAATGTTAAATAGGGTTTTTCTTTTTCTAGAAAATTAGAAAAACTATAATTTAATTTCTCTGCTAGTTTATCTAATAATTTTTTATTTTGAAAAGTAATGGCTAATAAAATTTGTTTTATATCATTATTTTTAAAAAAATCATGATATATTTTTTTATTTTTTTTATCAGAATTAATATAATAGTTTAATAACAGGCTTGTTTTATATCTATAAAATAAATCGGTATTATCAACAAAATCGGTATTCAAAAAAATAGTTGCTGAAATATTTTTTTCAATTAAAATAGGCGCAATAATTTTATAAAAATTAGAAAGCCCATCGTCAAAAGTTAAATGAAAAGAGGGTTTTAAAACATTTTTTTTACCTTGATTAATAAGTATTAATTCTTGTAATGAAATTGGACTATAATGCTTTAAAAGAGCCTCTAAATCATTTTTAAATTGCACTATAGTTTTTGGTTGGTATAAATGTTTTATAAAGTTTGGTGTTTTATCAGTTACTAAATGATAAAAAGGCAAAATAATTTGCTGTTTAGTGGCTTTAATTAATGTGTTTAAAATTATTGACAATTTTTAATTTTTAGTGATAACTACATATTGATTACTTACAGAGCCAAAACTCTTAAAAAATTTTGCAACTCCCACAATCATAGAGCCTTCAAAATCAAATATTACATTTGAACTTTCATTTTTTTGAATAATAGTATCAAATAAAAAAGGAACTGATCCAACTTTTTTCCCAAAATTAGTATTTGACGAAAACAGATGGATTAGTCTATTATCAGAAACGATAAAAAACCCGATAGTAATTAAATCATTTTCTTTTTTTATACCATAAAAGGTTCCATATTTTCTAAGTTGTATTTTTGTAATTAATTTATTAATTTTTTTGAATTGTTTATTTTTTATTTTATGTTTTTTGTTTTGTTCTTTCATTAATAAAAAATCTTTAATACTAACATTATTTGTTATCAATAATTCATTTTTTATGGCTTTTTTTATATTTCGTTTTAAATTTTTTGAATATTTAGTAGTAATATCTATATATGAATTATTTAAATTTAATTCAAAATTATCTCTTTTGTTATAGTTTTTTTTTGCTTTTAAAAAAGAAGTATTTCCGCTATTAAAATTATAGGTATTAATAGTAAATGTTTCTAGTTTGTCTAAAAAAAGATTGAACTTATCTAAAGATAATTCCGTTAAAGAGAAAACACCCAATTGCTGACAAAAAGGAGGTTGCTCAATCATTTTTTTAAGAAATTTCTTTTTTATTCTACGAAAAGGTAAAGGCATTACAATTTGATAATCGTTTAAAATTAAAACTTCCCAATTTCTACAAACAATATCTAAGTACCAACTAAAAGCATAAACACGATGATTAATTGCATTTTTAATACAGTTATCGTATTTTTTAAAATCTATTTCTTTATATTTTAAGTGTTTAATTTTCACTATTTTTTATTTGATTTATTGCTTTAATTACTTTTTCATACATTGACTTCCAGCCTCTAAATCTACTAAATTTATTAAATGTTTCGTTATGATTTAAGGTGATAAAAGTACCGTTTACTTTTTTTACTTCTTTAGCAAGTTGTATTATAATTGCAAAAGATTTTTTATTTGCATATTGTAGGTAGTCTTTTAAAGTAACATCCATCACAGCAAAAGGTATTAGTTTTAAAGGTGTTTGTATTTCGTGTTCTATATCATAAAAATAAAAGGCAGTGCATGTGCTTGCTCTAAAACCAAAATGTCGCGCATAGCCCATGGTATAATCTTCATGAATTTCTAAGTCAACTAAATTTTGATACGTTTCAGGAAAATCTAGCCGTAAATAATGTTGTCTAGATTTTGTGATAGGTGTATTTATAATACTTTCTAAACGTTTTTTCTCTCGTTTTAATTTTTCTGAATTACGCATGGTAAAATAAGAGGGGTGCAAACCAACAGTAGCATAATCAGCAACCGATTTTATTAAAGATTGAAATTTAGAATTGTTAACCGAAATATTTTTATCATAAGTAGTATATTCACTCATTAAAAAGAAAAAAATTGTTTTTGTCTTATATTTTTTTTGCATTAATAATAACCAGTTAAAATTATCGAAAGGGTCTTTTCTAAAATTAAGTAAAACCAATATACGATACCAGAAATTTTTGAGTTTTAAAGTAAATAAATCTTTTGCAAGACCTCCTAAAGTTCTAATAACACCTTTGTGTCTAAAAGCATAAGCGCAATCAATATCAATAGTCGAAATATATTCAAATTTACGTTCTTTAAATGGGTATGTTTTAAATTTTATTTTTAATAATTCTCTAACTTTAAAAGCCCAAATATCTATAACTGGTTTTTCTAAAAATTCATTTTTATAAGCTAAACTTTCTTGTGCTGTAAATCGTTCAAATTGATCTTTTACATAGGGTAGGTACTCCTCATACCTACTCAATAAATAGAAACTTGCTGCAAAGACATCAAATGGTACGGCAGATTTACTACCAACTTTAAAAAAACATTTGGTTTCTTGCCATTTGCTTACATTAATTTCAACATCATTAATGCCTTGTTCAAATAGTAATTGGTGACTTTGTATAAAAAATTCTGTACCTAAAGGTTGTTTAGCGTAAGTTATTTTTAAATCATTATGCGCAACAAATTCATCTACTTTGGTAGTAAATTGGATGTCTAAAAGCAAAATTCTTGTAAAAAAATGCTTAAATGTATAGGTTAATCTAGGTGTTATTTTTGGTGTATAAACTAAAAGCATATTTGCAAATTTAGTAAAATAAAACTTCGTTTTCAAAATTTGAAATTCAAAAATTTTATAATTCTTAAATAAACAAAATTAAAGATAAGTATTAAAAAAACAATATCATTCTTTAACTAATAACCAAGCATCACTAGCAATAGTCTTTTTTATTTTTGCCAATTCAACATTTGCATTTTCTAAACTAGCAAAACTAGAGAAAGCAACTTGTGTAAGATTCCATTTATTTTTACCAATAACCTTGGCATTAAAATCTTGATTTAATAATTGATCTACTTTTTTATCAGCATTTATCTTACTTCGAAAAGCGCCAGCAATAATATGGTATTTTTTGATTTTATTTGTGTTTAGAATAATTGTTGGTAACGGTGTATCAATAATAAAAGTTGCTTTTTGAATTTTTGCTTCCCGTACTTTTTGACTTTCTTTTAATATTGCTATTTGTTGTTTTTCTAGCGTGTTTTGATGTATTTTATTTGCCATTCCTAAAACAGAGGCACTCAATACAAATATGGCTGCATATTTAATAAAACTAACTGTTTTTTTACGTTTCTCTAGAGTTAGGTAAATAGGCGTTTTCTCTTCTAAACTCTCAACCTGTTCTTTATAAACTACTCTTTTGTTTTCTAAAACCGGAATTGATTTTAGTGGTATAACCTCTTTTTTACTTTTAACTAAAATTGATTTTGTTCGCTGAATATCATCTGATATAAATTGACTTAAACCAAAAGCAGTTGTTAAATAGTTTATATTTTTTTCTGGTTCAAATTGAACTTTATCATTTATTAAAAACAATGAACCTAAGCCTTTTAAGTTTATTTCGTCATTTAATAACTGATCTAGCCATTCTTGCACTTTAAAATTAACATAATTGAGAGCCATTTCATAAGGCGTCTTGTCAACTTGAGCAATATAGTTTATTAGTAAACCATCATTATTTTGAATTAATGAATTAAATGTTACTTGTTTATATGGTGGTGAAAAGGTATTTACATTAATTGTAGCAGATTTTCTATTTGCAATAAAAGCACCAAAATTAGGTACAATTACACAATCGTATCGATATAATAGGTCGGTTATATAAGTTTCTAATGTCATGTAGAGGCAAATATAATATTTTTTTTTTAGTTATGCTTTTTTTAAAGGAACATAATAAAAAAATATCAGGTATAATTAGGTAACAAGAACTTCAATTGCCTGTTTTAAATACCCTAATAACATGATATTTGGCTATTTTGAAAGAACAGAAGTAAAATACAAAAAGCTCAATTCTTTTGAATATAATTTGGCTTCATTTTAATTTTTGCTATGAAAAATGCTAAAGAAGCCAACTTTATTGATATACCAAAAAAACTAAATCCTTTAGAATTAAGAGAAGAATTATTAGCGATATTATTTTTTGCTACAGGACAAAAAAATGTGAGTATAAAGATTTAAGAAAAAACAAGAATAAGTTTCTTTATAAAAAGCAATGCCTAGAAACGGCTATTATAAGATTTAGTCCCTCAAAGGAACGTGTACTACTTTCTTTGTTTCAAAAAATGCTTCTGTAAAAAAATCAGAGATATTGTACAATTCTACATTAGGAAAATTGGATAATTCTTGCGTTAAATCACCTCCTTTTAAATATAAAATACCATTTTTAATATGGTGATTATTTTTTTTCTTTATTTTTTTTCTCACCCATTTAACAAAGACATCCATTTTTGTAACAGCACGACTAACTATAAAATCAAACTCCCCTTTTACTGTTTCGGCTCTCATATGAACGGCTTTAACATTTTCTAAACCTATAGCAGTAGTAATTTCTTGCACTACTTTTATTTTTTTTTGAATAGAGTCAGCCAATACAAAATCACATTTAGGAAACAAAATTGCTAACGGAATTCCTGGAAAACCACCACCTGTACCAACATCTAATATCTTAGTCTTATTTTTAAATTTTAAAACTTTAGCAATTGCTAATGAATGTAACACATGACGCAAGTATAACGCATCAATATCTTTTCTAGAAATTACATTTATTTGTGCATTCCATTCTTTATATAACAATTCTAGTTTTCTAAATTGTTGCTTTTGATTTTCAGATAAACCAGTGAAATACTTGATGATTTTTTCCATAAACTATAAGTACAAATTTAGAACTTAAAACTTAAAAAAACAATTAAAATTTTAAAAAATGATAATTGTTTCGTTTCATAAAATAAAAATAGTGTACTTTCGTCCTTTAACTAACATAAATTATTATGACACTTAAGTCCATCCGTTTTTCTACCATAGACAAAACAAAGTTTTTTAGAATTTTAAACAAAAAAGTGAATCTTTATTTTAAAGAAAATAAAATTAAAAAAACGGGTAATTGGAAACTGTATTTAAAAACAGTAGTAATGTTTACTTTATTTATTACACCTATAATTTTAATTTATACTTTAAACTTACCTACATGGGTTCAGATATTATTTATGATATTGGTAGGCGTTGGTATGGCTGGAGTAGGTATGAATGTTATGCACGATGCTAATCACGGTTCTTTTTCAAGTAAATCTTGGGTTAATAAACTGTTTGGTAGTAGTATTTATATTTTAGCAGGAAACGATTATAATTGGAAAGTACAACATAATGTTTTACACCATACATATACAAATATTCAAGGGTATGATGAAGATATAGACGCTGGTAGAATAATCCGTTTTTCAAAACACACCAAATGGTTAAAAATTCATAAATACCAAAAACACTATGCTTTCTTATTATACGGTTTACTAACTGTAAATTGGGCAATTACAACTGATTTTAAGCAATCATATAACTATTTAAAAAGAAAATTAGCATATGGTAAATTTCCTAACCCTGCGACTCAATGGACGAAATTGGTCATAGGTAAAGTTTTATATTATGTTCTTTGGATTGTATTACCCTTATTTTTAGGATTTTCTTGGCTACAAATACTAATAGGTTTTATTATCATGCATTATACCGCAGGCATTATTTTAAGCGTAGTTTTTCAATTAGCACATGTTATGCCAAACACAGAAATGCCATTGCCAGACGAAAGTGGTAACATAAAAAATACTTGGGCAATTCATCAATTATTTACGACATCTAATTTTGCACCTAAAAATTGGTTTGTTCGTTTTTTTACGGGCGGATTAAATTATCAAGTAGAACATCATTTGTTTTCACAAATTAGCCATGTACATTATAAAAAACTCTCTAAAATAGTAAAAGAAACAGCACTAGAGTTTAAATTACCCTACAATGAATATAAAACTATGTGGAAAGCAGTTAAAGAACACTATAAACAATTAAGCCTTTTAGGCAAAAAGCCTGCTTTAGTATAAAATTTAAATTCATTTAAATTCTTAAAAACCCGTAAGAATTTTGCAAAGGTTGACTGTCATTATTGGCAGTTCAAAAAACGTATTCAAAAATTTTTTGAAATTATTATTTTAGCACTTAAATAAAATCCATGAAAAATCATCTTTCTGATCGAATAAACCGTCTTCCTATTTCACAAACTTTAGCAATGGCAACAAAAGCAAGAGAATTAAAATCACTAGGCAGAGATATTATTAGTTTAAGTTTAGGTGAACCAGATTTTAACACACCCGATTTTATAAAAGAAGCTGCAATAAAAGCAATTAACGATAATTATAATTCATATACACCTGTAAACGGTTACTTAGAATTACGAAAAGCAGTTTGTAGAAAATTAAAAAGAGATAATGAATTAACCTATAATACAAATCAAATTGTAGTTTCAACAGGCGCTAAACAAGCTTTAGCAAATGTAGTAATGGTACTTTTAAACCCAGGTGATGAAGCTTTATTGCCAACTCCTTTTTGGGTAAGTTATGAAGCCATGGTCAATCTAGCCGAAGGCATTTCTGTACCAATACCAACAAGTATTGAAAATGATTTTAAAATTACACCACAACAATTAGAAGAAGCAATTACACCTAAAACAAAATTGATTTTTTTTAACTCACCTAACAACCCAAGCGGGTCTGTCTATAGTAAAGAAGAATATCGTGCATTAGCAAATGTTCTCGTAAAATATCCAAATATTTATGTCATTTCTGATGAAATATATGAACATATTTTATTTAAAGGAACCAATTTTAGTTTTGCACGATTTAAAGATATGTATAAACAAACAATTACAGTAAACGGAGTATCAAAATCTTTTGCTATGACTGGATGGCGAATTGGTTATATTGCCGCCCCAGAATTTATAGCCAAAGCCTGTAATAAAATGCAAGGACAAATAACTTCTGGCGCAAATTGTATTGCACAAATGGCAACTATTGCCGCTTTAGACGCCCCTGTTTCTAAAATTAAACTTAGAATAGATGAATTTAAAATTCGTCGTAATTTAGTATTAGATTTACTCTCTAAAATAAACGGTTTTAACTTAAATGTGCCAGAAGGTGCTTTTTATGTTTTTCCTGATATTTCTTATTATTTCGGAAAAACTATTGCTGGTAATACGATAAATAATGCTTCCGACTTTTCAATGCTACTATTAGAAAAAGCAAATGTAGCAACTGTAACAGGTGATGCTTTTGGACAACCAAACTGTATTCGATTATCCTATGCAACTTCACAAGAATTATTACAAGAAGCAATTAAAAGAATTACAAATTTATTAAATTAATTACAAATTTAAAATAGCGTCTAACTTAACATTCTTATTAAAAGAAAATCAATACTTTCAAAAAAAAGATAAAAATAAATAGATAATTTAAAAATAAATTTTATCTTTGTAAAAAGGATTCCCCTCAATTTAAAGCAATTGCTTTAAGTTTGAGGGATTTTTTTTTGAAAAAAAAACGCATATATGAAAAATAATAGACCAAAATCGTTACCAAAAAACATTAGTGACTTAAAGAAAGAATTAGATTTAATGCATTCTCAATTTGATTATTCAACAGATGGTAAAAAAGTTTCTAATACAGAACCTATTGCGCTGAAAAATATAACATCAAAAGGAGACTTTGCAAAATATTTAAAAAAACATCTAGATATTGCTATGAAAGAATATAAAAAAAAATTAAAATTAGAATAATAAAAAGTTCTAAAAGGGTTTTCTAGAAACTAAAATTTTATATTTGCCAAAATAATTAAAGTTGCGCAAACAGTTAGATTTGTCAACCTTTAGGTTGATTACTTCATTATTTGAAAAATCTGATAAAACCAAACAGATTATTCAAAAGTTACATCAAGAAAAACAACAAATTCAAATTACGAATTTGATTGGCTCTTCACTGTCTTTTTTGATTGCTACCACCTTTAAAGAAGTAAAAAAACCATACCTTTTAATTTTTGAAGACAAAGAACAAGCAGCATTTTACCTCAACGATTTAGAGCAACTTTTAGACAAAAAAAACATACTGTTTTATCCAGCATCTTATCGAAGATCTTATGAAATTGACCAAACTGATAATGCAAATGTACTATTGCGTTCAGAAGTCTTAAATAGAATAAGTTCTAGAAAAAAACCCGTAATAATTGTAACTTATCCGCAAGCATTATTTGAACAAGTAATTACTAAAAGAGAATTAGAACGCAACACTTTAAAATTACATCTAGAAGAAGAAGTTTCATTAGATTTTGTAAATGAAATGCTTTTTGAATATCACTTTAACAGAGTAGACTTTGTAAGCGAGCCTGGTGAGTTCGCAGTAAGAGGAGGAATCATAGATGTTTTCTCATTCAGTAATGACAAACCCTATAGAATTGAATTTTTTGGAGATAAAATAGAAAGTATTAGAACTTTTGATATTACAACACAACTCTCGCTTAAAAAAGTAAAAAAAATAAATATTTTACCAAATGTAGCAACTAAAAATTTAAATGAAAAACGAGAAAGTTTTCTTAAATATATTTCATTAAAAACAATTATTTTTACGAAAAATATTTCAAATTTAAAAGATGATTTAGATAAATTATACATTAAAGCAACGACCGAATTTATTAAATTAACAGGCGCCATTAAACAAGCAAACCCAAACAAATTATTTTGTAACGGAGAACTCATTGAAAAACAATTACAAGAATTTTCTTTAGTTAACTTAAACAATAAACCTCAAGTGCCTCCCTTTCAGAAAGACGGAAAATGGACTTTTAACACGAAGTCACAACCTAGTTTTAATAAAAAATTTCCTTTATTAATCGATAATTTAGTAGCAAACAGTAAAGCAGGACTTACAAATTACCTGTGTTGCGATAATGAAAAACAAGCCAAAAGATTTTATGATATATTTGAAGCCAGTGACCAAGAGATAATATATAAAACAATTATTTTTTCGATGTATCAAGGTTTTATAGACTTAGATAAAAAAATAGTTTGTTACACAGACCATCAAATATTTGAGCGCTATCATCAGTTTAGGCTAAAGAATAATTTTTCAAAAAAGAAAGCAATAACCTTAAAAGAATTAACCAGTTTACAAATAGGAGATTACGTTACACATATAGACCACGGAATAGGTCGTTTTGGAGGATTACAAAAAATAGATGTACACAGTATAGAGCAAGGTAAAAGTGTAAAACAAGAAGCAATTAAATTAATTTATGACGAACGAGATATTCTATACATAAGTATTCATTCCTTACATAAAATCTCTAAATATAGCGGAAAAGACAGTAAGACTCCTAAAATATTTAAATTAGGGTCAGGAGTTTGGAAAAAATTAAAGCAAAAAACTAAAAGTAAAATAAAGCATATTGCCTATAATTTAATTCAATTATACGCAAAACGTAAAACACAAAAAGGCTATGCTTTTTCTCCAGATACATCTATGCAACACGAATTAGAAGCAAGTTTTATATACGAAGATACACCAGATCAATTTAAAGCAACCCAAGAAGTGAAAACCGATATGGAACACGAACGACCAATGGATAGGTTAGTTTGTGGAGATGTAGGTTTTGGCAAGACAGAAATTGCCATTCGTGCCGCCTTTAAAGCAGTAGATAACGGAAAACAAGTAGCCATCTTAGTACCAACAACTATTTTAGCTTTTCAGCATTATAAAACTTTTACCGAAAGATTAAAAGACTTTCCAATAGTCATAAATTATTTAAACAGATTTAGAACAACCAAACAACGCAATGAAGCAATTAAAGGCTTAAGTAACGGAAGTGTAGATATAATTATTGGCACACATCAATTAGTAAATCCAAAAATAAAATTTAAAGACCTAGGCTTATTAATTATAGACGAAGAGCAAAAATTTGGTGTAAACGTAAAAGATAAATTAAAAACGATTAAAGAAAATGTAGACACCCTAACATTAACAGCAACACCAATTCCAAGAACATTACAATTCTCGTTAATGGCAGCAAGAGACCTGTCTATTATTGCAACTGCTCCCCCAAACAGACACCCTATAGATAGTAATGTTATCCGTTTTAAAGAAGAAATAATTCGAGACGCAGTACAGTATGAAGTTTCACGTGGCGGGCAAGTATTTTTTATACACAATAGAATAGAAAATATAAAGGAAGTAGCTGGTTTAATTCAACGATTAGTTCCAAATGCAAAAACCAGAATTGGTCACGGTCAAATGGAAGGCAAAAAATTAGAAGAATTAATGCTTGCCTTTATGAATAATGAATTTGATGTATTAGTCTCTACAACAATTGTCGAAAGTGGTTTAGATGTACCAAATGCAAATACTATTTTTATAAATAACGCAAATAATTTTGGATTATCAGACCTACATCAAATGCGAGGTAGAGTAGGTAGATCAAATAAAAAAGCATTCTGTTATTTTATTACACCACCATATCACATGATGAGTACAGATGCAAGAAAACGAATAGAAGCTTTGATTCTATTTAATGAATTAGGTAGCGGCATAAATATTGCCATGAAAGATTTAGAAATTAGAGGAGCAGGAGATTTATTAGGAGGCGAACAAAGCGGATTTATAAATGATATTGGTTTTGAAACTTATCAAAAAATACTAAATGAAGCCATTGAAGAACTCAAAGAAAAAGAATTTAAAGAACTCTACCAAGACCAACAAACCAACAAAATAAAAACCTATGTAAAAGAAGTACAAATTGATACAGATTTCGAAATTTTAATACCAAATGATTATATAAATATTATTTCTGAAAGATTAACACTATACAGTGAATTAGGAAACCTTAATACTGAAGAAGAATTACAACTATTCGAAAAAAATATAATAGACCGTTTTGGTGAAATACCAACCCAAATAGAAGACCTATTAAATTCCGTTAGAATAAAATGGTTGGCTCGAGAATTTGGAATCGAAAGAATCATACTCAAACAAAAAAGAATGCTTGGCTATTTTATAGGTAACCAACAAAGTGATTTCTATCAATCTGATAAATTTACACAAATACTTAATTATGTACAGCAAAATAAAACGACCTGTGTAATGAAAGAAAAAGAAACTAAAAACGGATTACGTTTATTAATTACTTTTATTCATATTGACTCTGTTGAAAAAGCACTAGAAACTTTAAAACGTATTTAAAAGGAAAAAAGGCTGTTCTAAACAAGAAACAGCCTTTTCGTAAAGTAAAATTAAGGGAATTCTACTTTTAAATACAATTTATAAAATTTTGAGATATAAAACCTTCACAAGCCGCATAACAAGCATTATAATACTGATAAATTACAGTTAAACCGTTTGGTAATGTAACTTCTACACAAACTGGATAATAATCATTTGAACAATTATCAAAACAATCAATAGTATTGGCACAATCTATATAATCTACTTCAGTAAAACCATCACATGTAGCAAAACAAGTATTTTGATATACAAAAGTTAGTATTTGTCCATTGTTTTCAAATTCTGTACAAACAGCTGGTCCAGATGTTGGACAATTATCCAAACAATTAGCACTAAAACAATTTCTCAATAAATTTTCTAAAGCCTCTATACTTGTAATAGTTTCCTCTTGGTTATTGTTTGTATCTATATTAAAAGGATAAATAAAATCAAATGTATAATTTAAAAATACGGCATTTTCAAAATCAGATGTAGTATTAATTACTATAGTATTGCTATCAGTATCAATTATTGAAAATGGATAAATAAATTCAAAACATAAAGCAAAATTAGTATTTATAGCGCTATTACAAGAAACAACAGCTTTTTCAGTAAAACCCTCACATATTGCATAACAAATATTTGGAAACTCCAACGTAAAATTACCACCATTTAAATCTTGAATTTCAACACAAACAGGATTAAATATTTCTGTACAAACACAATCATTATTTTCAGTAATTCTCCGATTCTCTAAAAGTTGAATAAATTCAGATTCATCATTAATTGTTTTAATTTGAATACCACCATTAACAAAAGTTTTTATATTAAAAGGAAACGTAATACCATTAACAAACAAACTATCTGTCATAGCAACCATAACAGTTACTAAACTTTGAAAATTCTCAATAACCACCTCAGTACCATTATTATAAGACAATGTATTTGGATAAATAAATTCAAAACCAAAATCAAAAATAATATTTCCGACTAGATTTTCTTCATTGTTTAGAGAACCATCTGTGTTAAAATGAGTTTTTAACACTGTCAATGCTATTTTTATAGCATCGCTTTCTGTAGGTGTTTCTGTGGTTTCTAGAATAGAAATATCATTTTTACAAGAAAAAAAAATAATTAGTATAATTGCTAAAAAGAGAAATTTATTTTTATAATTCATAAATAAAAGAACCCCTGTAAGAGTTGATATTGTTTTCTTTTAATTAAAAAACAATGATTAAAGTGTTAACCCTACCCAAAATATTAAAAACATTAGAATTTGGATGTTATATTTTCTAAGACAAAACTACAAATTAGCCTATGAAATGTTTATATTTATTTGTAATTTTGTACTTCAAATTTTAAAACACATAAAATGTCATTTAATATAAAAAATGTCTTAGATCAACTAGGAATAAAAGATATAAATAATGGAGTTTCAACAGGTTCAAATAATTTTGGAAATGGAGAAGCTATCGCTTCTTTTTCACCTGTCGATGGTAAGTATATTGCAAAAGTTACTACAACTACACAAACAGATTTTGATAAAGTTATTGTAACTGCACAAAACGCCTTTAAGGAGTTTAGACAAATTCCATCACCAAAAAGAGGAGAAATAGTACGTCAGTTTGGCGATAAATTAAGAACGTTAAAACAACCTTTAGGCGAATTAGTTTCTTATGAAATGGGAAAATCTTTACAAGAAGGCTTAGGCGAAGTACAAGAAATGATAGATATATGTGACTTTGCAGTTGGTTTATCAAGACAATTATATGGTTTTACTATGCACTCCGAAAGACCTGGACATAGAATGTACGATCAATACCACCCCTTAGGAATTGTAGGTATTATTTCTGCATTTAATTTTCCTGTTGCAGTTTGGGCTTGGAATACAGCTTTAGCATGGGTTGCTGGTGATGTTTGTATCTGGAAACCATCAGAAAAAGCACCCTTATGTAGCATTGCCTGCCAAAATATTATTGCAAGTGTTTTAAAAGATAACAATTTACCTGAAGGAATTTCATGTATTGTAAATGGAAATTATGAAGTAGGTCAATTGTTAACTTCTAATAAAAATGTGCCATTAATTTCGGCTACTGGCTCTACAAGAATGGGTAAAATTGTTGCTCAAGAAGTTGCAGGAAGATTAGGTAGAAGCTTATTAGAATTAGGAGGTAACAATGCAATAATCATCACACCAAGCGCAGACTTAGATATGACAATCATTGGTGCAGCCTTTGGCGCAGTTGGCACTTGTGGTCAACGTTGTACATCTACCAGAAGATTAATAATTCACGAAGATGTTTATGCTATCGTAAGAGATAAATTAGTTGCCGCTTATGGGCAATTAAAAATTGGTAGCCCGTTAGATGAAAGTAAACACGTTGGTCCTTTAATTGATAAAGAATCGGTAGCAACTTATTTAAATGCTATAAAACAAGTAAAAGAACAAGGCGGAAAAATGCTAGTAGAAGGCAAGCAACTTATAGGTGAAGGTTACCAAAGCGGTTGTTATGTTTCACCAAGTATTGCAGAGGTAGAAAATGATTATGCTATTGTACAACACGAAACTTTTGCACCTTTACTATTTTTAATTAAGTACAAAGGAACTTTAGAGAATGCCATTGAATTACAAAATAATGTGGCTCAAGGCTTATCCTCTGCAATTATGACAAATAACATGCGTGAGTCTGAAAAATTCTTGTCATATGCAGGTTCTGATTGTGGTATTGCTAATGTAAATATTGGTACATCAGGCGCAGAAATAGGAGGTGCTTTTGGTGGTGAAAAAGAAACTGGTGGCGGTCGTGAATCTGGATCAGATGCTTGGAAAGTTTATATGCGAAGACAAACAAATACCATTAATTATACTGCAAATTTACCTTTAGCACAAGGAATTAAGTTTGATTTATAAATAATAAAATTAATTTTATTTTGAATTTAAGGATAACCACGAACGATTCTGCTATTTTAGAAAATTAACAACCACAATCTGGATTACAATCTTTATTTTGGTTTGGCTTAAAAAATATTTTTCTCACTAAATATAAAACAGCTAAACCTAAAATGACATACACTATTATTTCTTGAAACCCCATTATTTTTTAATTTAAAAACTAACGATTTAACCTATAAAGATACATATTAACCACATTTTGTAAGCCTAAATATAAAGCTTCTGAAATTAAAGCATGACCAATAGACACTTCTAATAAATTAGGAATATTTTTCGCAAAAAATTCAATATTATCTAAACTTAAATCGTGACCCGCATTTATACCTAACCCTAATTTAGTTGCTAAAACAGCACTTTTAATATATGGTTTTATGGCACTTGAATTTCCTTTTGCATATTGCTTTGCAAATTTTTCAGTATATAACTCAATTCTATCTGCTCCTATTTTTGCAGTTGCATTAATTAAATCTAAATCAGTGTCCATAAAAATAGAAGTACGTATATTATTACGTTTAAACTCCGTTACAATTTCAGTTAAAAAGGATTTGTGCTTAATAGTATTCCAACCAGCATTAGATGTTATTGCGTTTACAGCATCTGGCACTAAAGTTACTTGATCTGGCTTATTTGCTAAAACTAAATCTATAAATTTTTTATTTGGATTACCCTCAATATTAAACTCGGTTGTAATAATAGACTTTAAATTAGAGACATCTTTATATTTAATATGTCGCTCATCTGGTCTTGGGTGAATTGTAATTCCTTTAGCGCCAAATTCTTGTATGTCAATGGCTGCTTGTACCAAATTTGGAGAATCTCCTCCTCTAGCATTTCTTAAAGTTGCAATTTTATTAATGTTAACACTTAACCTTATCATTAGTTTTATTTATTAGCAAAATTACTATTAAGTTCTGATTTTTTACTTATTTTGCATATAATTATGCAGACTATTGATTACATAGTAAACGATGTAAAAGCATTACATCTAAATGACACTATAAATAAAGCAAAACTTTTATTTAAAGAATTGATATTTACACATATCCCTGTTATAAATAACAATAATTTATTAGGCCTTATTGCTGAAAGTGACATACATACTTTAGAAAATGACGCTACAAAAATAGAAGAAATTCAATACCTTTTTGAATCATTTTATACCATAGAAAATGTAAATTGGTTTGATTTGTTAAAAAATTTCGCCTCAAATAAAGCGAATATCATACCTGTTTTAGATAAAAATAAAAAATATGTAGGTTATTTTGAATTAACCGACATTCTTCATTTTTTTAACAACACGCCATTTTTAAAAGAGAACGGAACTATCTTAGTAGTTTCAAAAAATAAAGAAAATTATTCCTTAAGCGAAGTTTCTCAGATTATTGAAAGAAATGATGCTAAATTATTTGGTGCATTTATTTCAAAATCAGAAGATAACATTATTGAAATAACACTTAAGTTAAGTACGCAAAATATTAATGAAATAATTCAAACATTTAGAAGATACGATTACACCATAGTTATTGATATTAAAGAAGATGATTATTTAAACAACCTAAAAGAACGCTCCAAATATTTACAAAAATACTTAAATATATAAAAATGAAAATAGGTATTTACGGACAATCTTATAAAAAAGAAACAGCAATTTATATTGATGAATTATTAAATATACTTCAAGAAAATAATATTGAAGTTTTTATTGAAGTTTTTTTTTATAACTTAATACAACAAGAAAATAATACAACAAGAAAATACAAAACCTTTTCTAATTATAAAGACCTAAATAATACATATAATCTTTTACTATCTGTTGGTGGTGATGGTACTTTTTTAAGAGCAATTACCTATATACGTAACTCAAATATTCCAATTCTAGGAATAAATACTGGTCGTTTAGGCTTTTTGGCAAATATTAAAAAAGAAAATATAAAGGAAGCAATTATTGCCATTATAAAAAAGGAATATAGCCTTAGAGAAAGAACTATATTAAAAGTAACGACCAAACCAGAAATTAAAGAATTACATGAAATAAACATTGCTTTAAACGAGGTCACCATAGTTAGAAAAAACACTACAGCAATGCTTACGTTAAAAACTTTTTTAGATAATGAATATCTAGCCACTTATTGGGCAGATGGTTTAATTTTTTCTACACCAACAGGATCTACAGGTTATTCATTAAGTTGTGGTGGACCAGTAATAACACCATCTTCAAAAAGTTTACTAATAACACCTATTGCACCACACAATTTAAATGTAAGACCTTTAATTATTAATGACGATACTAAAATTAAAGTAACCTTATTAGGTAGAGAAAAACAAGCACTTATTTCACTAGACTCTAGAATTATAACCATTCCTAAAGGTACTGAAGTTTTTATAAAAAAAGCAAGCTATTCTATAAAAACAATTCTTTTAAATAAGCAATCTTTCTTAAAAACACTTAGAGATAAATTACTTTGGGGAGAAGATATAAGAAATGTTTAATCTTTTTTAGCAATATTGTAGGTATTAATCGTTTATAAATGTAAGTATTAAATTTTACAGTTTAAATATTTAATAAACTGTATATAATTATTATCTTTGCAAACAATTTTTTATAAATGAAAAAATACCTCATAATTTTAATCTTCTTTATAACCAATGTGCTGTTCTCCCAAATAAATGAACTCGGTATTTCATTAGGTGGTAGTAATTATATTGGAGATATTGGTGACACACAATATATTAACCCAAATGATATCGCAGTTGGTTTAGTTTATAAATGGAACTATAGTTCTAGAGTAGTCTATAGAGCAGATGCAACATATATAAAAATTGCAGCAGATGATGCAGAGGCTGGAAATGCAGCAAGAAAGACTAGAGGTTATAGTTTCAAAAATTCAGTAAAAGAATTTGCTATTGGTATTGAATATAATTATTATGATTATTCGATGATACAAGAAGGTTGGGCTTCAACACCGTATTTAATTGTACAACTTGCAATAAATAATTATAACGTTGCCGTTAGAGAAACAACCCCTAACAATTATGAAACAGAAGGAAAAACAAGTTTTACAATTCCGTTTGGAATAGGTTACAAAACTAAAATTGGCACTAATATAGGTATTGCTATAGAAACTAAAGTTAGATATACTTTTGCTGATGATTTAGATTATAATAACCCTAATATTACACCAGATTTAACTTTCGGAAACCCAAATAGTGATGATTGGTACGTTACAACAGGCATAACCATAGTATTAGGTTTTGGAAGAAAAGCTTGTTATAGTGACGTATTTTAAGATGCAAGAAAAATTACAAATAGATAAAACGAAATTACCTAAACACATTGCAATCATTATGGATGGTAATGGTCGATGGGCAAAACAAAAAGGAAAACTCCGTGTTTTTGGTCATAAAAATGGTGTTAAAGCGGTTAGAGATACTATTGAAGGTGCTGCACAAATAGGTATTAAAACGCTAACACTTTATACATTTTCTACAGAAAATTGGAAAAGACCAAAAAAAGAGGTAACTCTTTTAATGAATCTTTTAGTAACTTCATTAAAAAAAGAATTATCACTTCTACAAAAAAACAATATCCAATTACAAGCAATAGGTGATTTATCCAATCTACCTATTAAGGCACAAAAAGAATTACAGGAAGTTATTCAAAAAACAAAAAATAATAATCATTTAACCTTAAATTTAGCCATTAGTTATTCTGCAAAAGAAGAAATTGTTAATGCTTTTAAAAAAATTTCTAAAAAAATTGTTAATAATGAACTTTTGATTGAAGAAATAAATGAAAATATTATAAATAACCATTTATATACACGTAATTTGCCCCCCGTTGATTTAGTGATTAGAACAGGTGGTGAAAAAAGAATTAGCAATTTTTTATTATGGCAAATTGCATATGCAGAATTATATTTTACAGACCTATTTTGGCCAGATTTCAGAAAAAAAAATTTAGAAAAATCCATTATAGATTATCAACAACGCGAAAGAAGATTTGGCAAAACTAGTGATCAATTATAAAATGAAGAATAAACTCAATAAATATATTTTTTTTTTAGTAGTAACCTTTTTTAGTCTTACTTCACAAGCACAAGAAACAACGTTAAAATTAGATTCAACAATAGTTGAACAAGACGAATTAATAAATCTTAAAAAAGCAAAAAAATACATTTTAGGAGGCATTTCAATTAAAGGTAATACTAAATTTAGTGAACAATCCATCAAAGCATTTTCTGGCTTAAGTGAAGGTAAAGAAATAAAAATTCCAGGAGATAAATTATCTAGTGCAATAAAAAAATTATGGGAATCTAAATTATTTAATAACGTTGATGTTTATGCAGTAAAAATTGATAGTAATGCTATTTATTTAGAATTTGAAGTAGAAGAACTTTCCAAAATAAATAAAGTAGAAATTATAGGATTAAGTAAGGGAAAAATAAAAAGTTTAGTGTCAGAAATTGAATTAAAAAAAGACGCTATGCTAACCGAAAATTTAGTTACAACGACTAAAAATTTTATTAAGAAAAAATATACAGATAAAGGGTATTTAAACACCAAAGTAAATATAGATTACAAAAAAGACTCTACACAGGCTTATAATGCAATAATAGTTGTTGATAGAGGAGAAAAAATTAAAATTAAAAACCTTCGTTTTCATGGTAATACTGCTTTAAAAGATAAAAAATTAGCAAAGCAATTAAAGAAAACGAAACAAAAAAGTATTTTTAATATTTTTACAGCATCAAAATATAGAGAAGAAGAATATAGTGCAGATTTAGAACGTTTAATAAATAAATATAGAGAAAAAGGATATAGAGATGCACAAGTAATAAGCGATTCTATTTCTTGGAATGACGATAATACAATTAACCTTGATATTACAGTTAATGAAGGTAAAAAATACGTTTTTGGTGATGTAGATTTTATAGGTAATACTGTTTATTCCGATGAAAAATTAACAGAATTTTTAGGACTTTTTAAAGGCGATACTTATAATGGTAAGTTGCTTAACGAAAGAGTTAATGGTGATGGAGGTCCAGACTCACAAGATATTGCTACAACATACCTTAATAATGGCTATATGTTTTCTAATGTTAACTCTGTAGAAACATCAGTAATAAATGACACCATAAATATTGAAATTAGAATCCACGAAGACGAACCTGCTTATATAAGAAAAATAAAAGTCATTGGTAATGATAAAACAAACGACCACGTTGTATATAGAGAACTAAGAACAAGACCTGGAGATTTATTTAGTAAGGAAGCAATTATACGCTCCGTTAGAGAGATTAGTCAATTAGGATTTTTTGATCCAGAAGCAGTTGTGCCAGATGTTAAACCAAATTACCAAGATAAAACAGTAGATATAGATTATAATGTTGCCGAAAGAGGATCTAGTCAAATAGAATTACAAGGAGGCTTTGGTGGCGGAATGTTTATAGGTACACTAGGATTATCTTTCAGTAATTTTTCAGTACGTAATTTATTCAATAAAAAAGCATATCGACCAGTACCAATGGGTGATGGTCAAAATGTAGCCTTAAGATTACAAGCAAGTAGGTTCTCAAGTACCTATAGTTTATCATTTACAGAACCTTGGTTTGGAGGTAAAAAACCAAGATCACTATCTTTTTCTATTTATAACTCCAAACAATTTAGATTTAACCCTGCTACTAGAGATGTAGATAGAAATCAAAAACTAGATATTTTAGGAGCAACAGTAGGTGTTGGACAACAATTAAGATGGCCAGATGATTATTTCTCACTCTCAACTTCTTTAAATTTTCAAAGATATACTTTAAAAAATTATAATTTACCTGGTTTTAATTTTGAAAATGGTACAGGAGTCTCTAACAATTTGGCATTTTCAGTTAGTCTAAGAAGAAACTCTACTGGACCAAGTAGAATTTACCCAATGTCAGGTTCTGAATTTAGTATTAGCGCTAAACTAACACCTCCTTTTTCTTTACTTCAAAATAGAGATTTTGATAACGAAACTAATGAGGATAAATTTAAATGGTTAGAATTTTATAAATTAAGTTATTCTGGTAGATGGTATAATGCGATTTATAATAAATTAGTATTAAGGTCAGCCTTTAATTTTGGATTTTTAGGAGCTTATAATAATGAATTAGGAGTTTCTCCTTTTGAACGGTTCTTTGTTGGTGGAGATGGTTTAGGCGGTATAAATTTTGATGGTAGAGAAATCATAGGTCTAAGAGGTTACCCTAACTCTGGTCTAACACCTTCAATCAATGGAGGGACAGTCTATAATAAATTTTCTATGGAGTTAAGATACCCAATTACATTAAAGCCAAGTGCCTCTATATATGTTTTAGGTTTCTTAGAAGGCGGTAATTCATTTGACGATATTAATACCTTTGATCCTTTTAACATTAAAAGAGCAGCTGGTATGGGTATTCGTATCTTTATGCCAGCCTTTGGAATACTTGGTATTGATTTTGCCCATGGATTTGATAATATGCCAGGAGCATCTGTTAAATCTGGTTGGCAAACACACTTTATTATAAACCAACAATTCTAATTATTATAAACCACAATTCTAAAATTTAAAACTATTTGATATAAGTTAGAAGCAATAATTTAATACATTTGTAGTTTACTTTATGAATTTTATATAATATTTACAATAAATTTTAAAATTATGATAAAGAAAATATTTTTAGTTTTAACTATTTTATTTGCAATTAATTCTTTTGCACAAAAAAATCAAAAAATAGGTTATATTGATATGGAGTATATTTTAGAAAATGTACCAGAATATAATACATCTCAAAGTAAGTTAGACGAAAAAATAAATAAATGGACTGGTAATTTAGATAAATTAAAAAACGAAATCAAGACTATGCAATTAGATTTAAGTAATGAAAAAGCATTACTTACATCAGATTTAGTTAAAGAGAGAGAAGAAGATATTCAAATAAAACAAGAAAATTTAAGGCAAAAACAAGAAAACTATTTTGGTACATCTGGCGAATTATTCATGTTAAGAAAACAAATTGTTAAACCAGTACAAGATCAAATATATAATGCAGTACAAGAAATAGCAAAAAATAAAAAATACGATATGATTCTTGACAAGTCTGATGAATTGATTATGCTATACTCAAATAGTAAGTACGATGTGAGCGAATTAGTTCTTAATAGTATCGTAAAAGGCCGACGAAAAAAAGATGTGGCAAAGAAAAAAGACGATAAAATTATTGCAAACGATAAAAAGAAAGACGAATTAAAGAAAAAAATTGAAGAAAAAAAGACCAAACAACAACTTTTAAAAGAAAGAGTAGAAAAAGCAAGAGCAGCTAGAATTGCAAAAAAAGATTCCATTCGTAATGCAAGAAATGAAGCAAGAGCAAAAAAAATAGAAGAATTAAAAAAGCGTAAAGAAGCATTAAAAAATAAGAACACTACAAACAAAATACCTAAAGAAGAAATAACCGCTGATAGTAAAGAAGAAGAAATAACTGCTGACAGTAAAGAAGAAGAAACAAAAAAGGAAGAAAATAAAAATGGCACAGTAATTGAAACAGAAGAAGAAACAGGAGAAGAAACCCCTAAAACTGAAAAATCACCAACGGTTAAAACTAAAGAACAACTCAGAGAAGCAAAACGTAAAAAATTATTAGAAAGAGTAGCAAATCAAAAAGTAAAACGCGATTCTTTAAAACAAGTTGCGGCTGATAAAAGAGCCAAAAAAATAGCAGAAATTGAAGAAAGAAAAAGAAAGCTTAAAGAAAGTAAAGAGTAAAACAAATAATTAAATAAACTAAAAATAAAATTATGAGTAAACATTTAAAAACCTTTTTATTAGCGCTAACCTTAACAACTGGACTTTTTATTAGTCAAGCACAAATAGCGCATATTAACAGCGAACAACTTGTGCAAGCAATGCCAGAAACAATAGCTATGGGCGAGGAATTAAAAAGAATCGGTCAAGAATACGATACAGATTACAAAACTCAAGTACAAGAATTACAAACAAAAGCAGCAAAATATCAAGAAGAAGCAGCTACAAAAAGTAATGAAATAAATGGTAAACGTCAGCAAGAAATTTCTGAATTACAACAAAAATTACAATTATATCTACGTACTGCACAAGAAGAATTGCAAAAAAAAGAATTTGAGTTATTAAAACCAATTATCGAAAAAGCACAAAAAGCAATACAAGATATTGCTACTGAAAAAGCGGTTAAATATGTGTTAGATTCATCACCAGGAAAAGGACTTATTGTTTTTGACGGTGAAGACTTAATGGTAGCAGTAAAAGCTAAATTAGGTATCTAATACAACATATTGAAAATCTACTAAAGGTCTAAACTTAATAGTTTAGACCTTTTTTCTTGAACTAAATTAGTTTGAAAAAATACAACTAAATTTTAAAAGTAAGCACAGGTTTAATAGCATGATTTGCCAGTTCTTGACCAATACTACCATTAAATAATTGTGATAAGCCACTTCTGCCATGCGTATTTAAAGCAATTAAATCTGCATTAATACTCCTTGAATAATTTAAAATTCCTCTTTCTACAGAAGTATCATTATAAATAGTTATATCAAACTCATCGAGTTTAAAATCATTAATAAACTTATCTATTTTTTTTCTAATATTTTCTGTAGTATCAAATCTATATGCAGTATTAATATATAAAAAATGTATTTTTGCTTTAAAAATAGTAACAAAGTCAATTACATCTTGAAATTTCTTTTTACTTTCTACACTATAATCAGATGCAAAAACAATATTTTTAATATCAAAATTATCGGTTTCTTTCTTAATAACTAAAACAGGTATATTAGAGTGTCTAACTATTTTTTCAGTATTAGACCCAACAATAATTTCTTTTAAACCAGATGCGCCACTAGACCCCATTACAATTAAATCAATATCTTGTTTTTTACTTTCTTCAATAACACCATCAAAGGTTTTATGAAAATGAACAGTTTCAATAACCTTAATACCTTTAAAAAAAGGCGAGGCTATTAATTCATCAAAGCGCTCATGTACTTTTTTCATAAAAAAAATAGATGCCTGAGAACTATTATCTTTAACAGAAGTCATATCAATTATGCCTTCTGGCAAATCTAACATATGCAATAAATAAATGTCACTTTTTGTTTTTTTTGCAATTTTAGCAGCAACCTTTGCTGCACATCTTGCTTCTTCAGAAAAATCGACAGGAACTAATATACGTTTCATAATTTTAAAATTTAATAATAGCGTAAATATACAAAAAATATAATAATGATACTTGTTAATTTAAAAGGTTTTTATATATTTGCACCCGAAAATAACGACGAAAAGAGATGAAGAGGGCTGAAAAGTCCTTTTTTTTTATCACGATAATGAATAATAAAACCATACTAAATCTAGTAAATGAAGCACTAATTGAAAATAAATCCATTTTTATAGTAGATTTAAAAATTAGTGATTCAAATAAAATAATATTAATATTAGATGGTGATAATGGAGTGCCTTTAAAAGAATGTATTAGAATAAATCGTTTTATTGAAAGCAATTTAGATAGAGAACAAGAAGACTTTTCTTTAGAAGTTACCTCACCTAACATTGCTGAACCTTTAAAAAACAAAAGACAATACAATAAAAATATAGGCAGAATAGTAAAAATAAAAACAATAACAGAAAACTTTGAAGGCACTTTAGTCCAAGTAGATTTAGAAAGTGTTATCATAAACTGGAAAGTTAGAGAACCCAAAAAAATAGGTAAAGGTAAAGTAACCGTTAAAAAAACAGCAACAATTGCCTTTAAACAAATAATAGAAACTAAAGTAAAAATAATATTTTAATTAAAATGTAATGGAAAACATAGCTTTAATAGATTCATTTTCTGAATTTAAAGACGACAAAAGAATAGACAGAGCAACGCTGATGTCAATTTTAGTAGAAGTATTTAGAGCAGCATTAAAAAGAAAGTATGGGTCCGATTCAAATTTTGACATTATTATAAACCCCGATAAAGGAGATTTAGAAATTTGGAGAAATAGAATTATAGTAGAAAATGGCGAAGTTGAAGAGCCAAATGAAGAAATTTCTTTATATGATGCGCAAAAAATTGAAGAAGATTTTGAGATAGGTGAAGAAGTATCACAAGAAGTAAAGTTAATAGACTTAGGAAGAAGAGCAATTTTAGCATTACGTCAAAATTTAATTGCCAAAATTCAAGAACATGACAATACAAATATCTACAAACAATTTAAAGATTTAGAAGGCGAAATTTTTAATGCCGAAGTACATCATATTAGACATAACGCAGTTATTTTATTAGATGACGAAGGCAATGAATTAATACTCCCAAAAAGCGAACAAATTAGAGGAGATTTTTTTAGAAAAGGAGATAATGTAAAAGGAATTATTAAATCTGTAGAATTAAGAGGTAATAAACCCGCAATTATTTTTTCAAGAACATCACCAGAATTTTTAACAAAATTGTTTGAACAAGAAATTCCAGAAGTTTTTGATGGTTTAATTACCATTGAAAAAGTGGCACGAATACCAGGTGAAAAAGCAAAAGTTGCAGTAGATTCTTACGATGACAGAATAGATCCAGTCGGAGCTTGTGTAGGTATGAAAGGTTCTCGTATTCACGGAATTGTTAGAGAATTAGGTAATGAAAATATAGACGTTATAAATTACACCAAAAATGAAAAAATATTTATTGCAAGAGCATTAAGTCCTGCAAAAGTAGTTTCTATAGAATTTCAAGAAGCTAAAGAAGGCGAGAAACCAAGAGTAAACGTTTTCTTAAAACCAGAAGAAGTTTCAAAGGCAATAGGTAGAAATGGCGTAAATATTAGACTAGCAAGTCAATTAACAGGTTATGAATTAGATGTTCAAAGAGAAGGTATTGAAGATGAAGATGTAGAATTAACAGAATTTACAGATGAAATAGAACAATGGGTTATTGATGAATTGAAAAACGCAGGTTTTGATACAGCAAAAAGTGTTTTAGAACAAGATGTAGCATTTTTAGTAAAACAAACCGATTTAGAAGAAGAAACCATTGTAGAATTACAACGGATTTTAAACGAAGAATTTGAAAAATAATAAAATAATTACAATAAACAAAAGACAACTAAAGAATAAATTACAATCCAAACTATTTAATTGGTCTGTTTTTTAAAAATTTAAGATTTGGCGTTTATTTAAAATTTGGGATTTTCTAAATTTTAACAAAATAAAATTTAAGTAGTATAAAAATAAATTTATGGCTAAGCAACAAAGGCTAAATAAAGTTTTAAAAGAATTTAATATCTCTCTAGATAGAGTAGTAGAATTTCTTGCCTCAAAAAATATAGATATCGAAGCAAGACCAAACACTAAAATAGATGAAGAGATATATAATATTTTATCTGATGCATTCGAAACCGATAAATCTAGAAAAGTAAACTCTAGAGAAATTGGTGAAGAAAATAGAAAAGAAAAAGAAGAACTTAGAATAGCACAAGAAAAGGAAAAAGAAGAAAAGAGATTAGCCAAAGAAACTAGAGAAAAAGAACTATTTAAAACCGAGTCCGAAAATATTTCGGGTATAAAAAAGGTAGGAGAAATAGATCTCTCCGAAAAGAAAACTTTAACAGGTTCAGTTTCTAATACAGAAAAACCAATTAAAAAAGAAGAAATTGTTAAAAAACCAAAAAAAGAACCCGTAGTAGAAACTATAAAAACAGTTAAACAAAAACTTATTGGTATAAAAAAAGTAGCTCAAATTGACCTTACCAAAAAGAAAACTTCGACAAATTCAGTCTCCTCTCCGACAAGTTTAGTCTCAAAAAAAGAAGAAACAATAAAAAAGAATACAGAGGTCACTAAAAAAATAGCAGAGAAAGAAGTTGTAATTGAACCCGAAAAAATAACAACGCAATATAAAAAATTAAAAGGCTTTAAAACAGTTGGCGCTAAAATTAATTTAGATCAATTTGCTAAAAAACCAAAGAAAAAAAGTACAGAAAAAAAGAAAGATCACCCAAAAACTAAACGAAAACGTATAAATAAAGTTAACCCTTTTAATAAACTTACTAAAAAACCCAGCGCACCAAAAGGTCGTAAAGCAATAGTAAAAGTAGATCCTACCGAAGAAGAAATTCAAAAACAAGTACGTGAAACTTTAGAGCGCTTACAAGGTAAAAAAGGAAAAGGAGCAAAATACCGTAGATCAAAAAGAGATATTCACAAAGAACAAACCGAAAAAGATTTAAAACAGCAAGTAGCAGAGAGCAAAATATTAAAAGTAACTGAATTTGTAACAGTTAGTGAAGTTGCAACTATGATGAATGTATCAGTTACAGAAATTATTTCAGCATGTATGTCTTTAGGTATGATGGTTACTATGAACCAAAGATTAGATGCAGAAACATTAACCATTGTTGCCGAAGAATTTAAATACGAAGTAGAATTTGTTAGTACAGAAGTAGAAGAATCTATAGAAGAAGTTATAGATAAAGAAGAAGATTTAGTAACTAGAGCACCAATTGTTACCGTAATGGGGCATGTTGATCATGGAAAAACATCTTTATTAGATTATATTCGTAAAGAAAATGTAATTGCAGGTGAATCTGGAGGAATAACACAACATATTGGTGCATATTCGGTGGAATTACCTAGCGGACAAAAAATCACATTTTTAGACACACCAGGTCACGAAGCATTTACTGCAATGCGTGCCAGAGGTGCTCAAATAACAGATGTAGTCGTTATTGTAATTGCTGCAGACGATTCTATAATGCCTCAAACTAAAGAGGCAATAAGTCACGCACAAGCAGCAGGTGTACCCATAATATTTGCAATTAATAAAATTGATAAACCAAGCGCAAACCCAGATAAAGTAAAAGAAGAATTATCACAAATGAATCTCTTAGTAGAAGATTGGGGTGGTAAAATTCAATCACATGATATATCTGCAAAATTAGGAACAGGCGTAGATGAATTACTTGAAAAAGTACTATTAGAAACCGAAATGCTGGATTTAAAAGCAAACCCTAATAAAAATGGAATAGGTACAGTTGTAGAAGCACAATTAGACAAAGGTAGAGGTTATGTAACCACATTGTTAGTACAAGCAGGTACATTGAAAATTGGCAATTACTTATTAGCAGGAACACATAGCGGTAAAATTAAAGCCATGTTTAACGAACGAGGTGGTAACTTAAAAGAAGCAGGACCTTCTACACCAGTCTCTGTATTAGGTTTAGATGGCGCACCACAAGCAGGTGATAAATTTAACGTATTTAATGATGAAAAAGAAGCAAAACAAATTGCTGCAAAAAGAGACCAATTACAAAGAGAACAAAGCGTTAGAACACAACGCCACATAACTTTAGACGAAATAGGTAGAAGAATTGCACTAGGAGACTTTAAAGAACTTAATATTATTCTTAAAGGTGATGTTGATGGCTCTGTAGAAGCACTTACAGACTCCTTACAAAAATTATCAACCGAAGAAATTAATGTAAATATTATACATAAAGGTGTTGGAGCAATTACAGAATCTGATGTATTATTAGCATCAGCATCTGATGCAATAATAATTGGATTTAACGTAAGACCTCAAGGTAAAGCAGCACAATTAGCAATTAAGGAAGAAATTGATATAAGAACCTACGCTATTATCTATAAAGTTATAGATGAAATAAAAGATGCTATGGAAGGCATGCTCTCACCAGATATTATCGAAGAAATTACGGGTACTGCCGAAATTAGAGAAACATATAAAATTTCTAAAGTTGGTACTATTGCTGGTTGTATGGTTCTAACAGGTAAAATATTTAGAAACTCTAAAATACGTTTAATACGTGATAACGTAGTTATATTTACAGGTGAGTTAGCCTCTTTAAAGCGCTTTAAGGACGATGCAAAAGAAGTTGCAAAAGGCTATGACTGTGGTATGCAAGTAAAAAATTATAACGATATTAAAGAATTAGATATCTTAGAGGCTTACCAAGAAGTTGAAGTTAAAAAGAAATTGAAATAATACTTTTTATTTTTGTTGCAATTTAAAAATAGTAACTTTGCTAAAGTATTTAACTTACGTAAAAAGATATGCCACAAGTAGCTATAATTATGGGAAGCAATTCCGATTTGCCAATAATGCAAAAAGCAATAGATATCTTACAAAGTTTTGATATAGAAATTGAAATCGATATTATCTCAGCACACAGAACACCCGAAAAACTATTTAACTATGCTAAAAACGCTCACAACCGCGGTTTAAAAGTAATAATTGCAGGTGCTGGTGGAGCAGCACATTTACCAGGCATGGTTGCTAGTATGAGCCCATTACCAGTAATAGGAGTGCCTATAAAATCTAGAAATTCTATTGACGGATGGGATTCTATTTTATCTATTTTACAAATGCCAAGTGGCGTGCCTGTAGCAACTGTTGCTTTAGATGGCGCTACAAACGCTGGAATTTTAGCCGCACAAATTATTGCTACAAACGATAAATGTGTTTTAGATAAAATAGTATTTTATAAAAAAAGCCTTAAGGTTAAAGTTGAAAAAGCCTCTAAAGAAATTAAGAGGTAATCACACTTCAACTAAAAAATAACTACATTTGCAATAATTTGTAGAAACTAAAAACCACATCGCATATAGACGATAAAAAAATAAATATTTTATACTTTTACTACGATTTTCAACAACCAACAGACGTTAATAGTCTCCATCAGAATACTTTATCTTCATAAAACTTAACTAACAAATATTTTTTTATGCATCCGTTTAAATATTTAATTAGCCTACTATTAATTAGTATCACTTCTACATTTTATGGTCAAATAGATTATAAAGGTTTGGTTAAAAATATAGAAGAAGTAACTTACCAAACAGATATAGAAGAATACCTAAAAGGCTTAAAATATAAAAAGAATTATGGCGATATTGTATTTGATGATGAACGCTTTATAAAATATTATGGTATCGTTGTCGATAAAGTTACATTCAATGTAGAGTGGTCTAATAAAAATCTAAGTCTTGAATTATTTAATGAAGAGAAAGATTATATATTTTTAAAAGAAAAATTAACAGAACTATATGGAGATGCAAAAATAAATAAAAGTGAAGATAAAATTACTTATAATTGGACATCAACAAAAAAAAAGATTGAATTAAATATTAAAATAGAAGATGAGCGCTTTTCCAAATTTGAATTACTTAACATTAAACTTGTAAAATAATGAAAAACTTCGCAATATTTTTTATTGTAGGGCTACTAACGTCTTGCTCACAAACCAAATTACGATTTGATTTATCTACGGTAAACTCTAAACAAGATTTAACAACTTTAATAGATCAAATGGTAAAAAACAAAGTACGTATTGATTCATCATCTTATGCCCCAAAAATAGTTGGTAAACAAGGTATTCATTATAATGGTATTTTGGTAAATGAATTAACTTATTTTAATAATAGTTTTACCTTTTTAACAGATTCTACAGATTTTTCAGCTAAGAAAATTTTAGAGTTATTAGAGTTAAGAAATGGCTTTGGAACTTATGAAGAAGAAGACGGTTTTGAAGATAAGCCTACATTTGTATGGAACAATAGTATCAGTAAAAATATTTTAGAATTAAATTTACTAAACGGAAAACATCTTGCAGCAATGGGAGATAAAGACTTTGCTAAATTAACTATAGAATTTCATAAACAATATGAGATTCCCTTAGCAAATATTCATAAAGAGATTAAAAAATATGATTTAGAAAATTTATACGCACTAAAAGTAAAATCTTTTGAATATGAGTATCAAATCTGGATTGATGATATTTTTATAGGTAATTTTAATAGAGGAGGACAATTTATAGATTTAAATAATTATATTTTAGAAAATGGCGAACATATAATAAGATATAGGGCAAAATACATAGGCAATAAAGAGAGATCACCATATTTTGAAATAGAAATAATTGAATGGAGTAAAGGCGATAAAAAAGTAATCCAAAAAGCACTTTCTGATGAGGAAAATAAAGATTTTGAATTTAACTTTTCTTCTAAAATAGCATACAATTTAGAAGGTTGGAAAAATGGTAAAGACCTACGCAAAGACAAACAGTTAAAAGAAAAAATTATTGAACTTTACACTAGTGTAGGTGAAGCAATACTGCAAAAAGATAAACAAACTATTAATGATTTGTTCTATGATATGAGAAAAGAAACCTTACAGGTTAATTACAATAATGATTTTACAATAAGTACTGAATATTGGGAGTATTGGCTTGAAATATTTGAAAATACGTATAAATATAATGTCAGTCAGGTTTTTGAGATAGAGTATAATGCAGGTGGACGTTTAATATACACACAACCAAAAGATAAATCTGATATGTTGGTTATAACGGGTAAAAAATTTAGTGAAACATTTAATCATTTGATTTACCAACCAAGAGGTAGTAATAAATTAAAATTTATAAGACAATGAGAATATTGATTTTAATTTTTATTGTGTTTTTTTTAGCAAATTGTTCTTCTAAAACATCAAATAGTTCAGAAGAAGGGTTAGATACTTTTATTTCTGAATTAGATGGTAAATCTCTTGAAGATATTGAAACCGAATTAAACAAAAACACCAAACAATTGGAACACTTTATTAAAATGTTTGATAAAGAAGGGCTTTTCTCTAACGAAATTAAGAAAATAGCCAAAGATGAAGAAGAATATGAACCTGTATTTAAGTTTGATACTACACCAATAGATGAACTCATAAGTCAATTTCAAGATATAAGCTTTCAACAAACTTTTGAAAATCACAATTCCCAAATAGAATTTAGTTTAAATAATAAAGACGGATTTGATAATAAACCTAAACAAGTTGGTGAGGGCTTTTATGAATCTTATGATATAAATAAAATATTCTATAGCAATGGTACTATTAAAACAGACGGACTTAATGACTTTCAAGTTGGCTTTTCCTTTTCTAGAGAAATGGGAGAGGCACTACCTATTGATAGTATTCTAATTAATTACAAATTAGAACACATTATATCTTATGATTCGATAACGGTTAGTCTAGACAACCCAAAAATGAACTATAAAAACGGTATTATCACACTAGAAAAAATGGATCGTAATTACGCCTATATCACTAAAAGTGATACAATAGCAGCCTTTATAGAAATAAAAGGAATTAATAAAGAAGGTAAAATATTAAGCGGAATTGGAAGTTCAAGTGGTGAACAATCGCCAGAAAATCAAAAAAAAATAATAGAAGGTTTAATTAGTAGTTTAAAATTGATACAAAAAAAATTAGCCAATAATGATTTTAAATCAACCGAAGAACTACAAGAATATTTAAGAAAGAAATTAAATAATGTAGACTACTTTAAAGATACTGATGGCTTATACCATAAAGAAATTTATAGTAAAGGTGAAATTCATGCTGTTAGAATGTATTTCGAAAATGAAAAAGAAACAAAAAAAGTGCAATTTATTGCAAAAAACAATACTGTATTTGGCGACTATACACAAATGCCAATAACAGACAGAGAAGAAGTAGCCTTTATTAATAAACAAGGAAAAATTCAATTTACTGTAAAAGGTGATGGTTTTTCCAGTTTAAACTCTCGTTATTATGAGAGTGAAAAATATTTTCACCATCTTAATATAGAAAAAAAGCGCATGGACACATTGCTTGTTTATGAAATTTATGCAGCCTCCAATGGATTAGTTGGTATTAAAAAAGAAAAAGAAAGTGACAATTATTCATTATTTAATTTAGATAACAAAAAAATCTCAGCAAACAAATACTACAAACTATTTGATAATGGAGGAATCTTATTTGGATATACAGATAATTATATTTGTATGATTGACAAATCTGGTAAAGAAAGCGTATTAAAAGATATTCGGCATGTTTATAATTCATCAGAAGGTATGATTTCTGTAGAAAGGAACAATGGTAAATTTGGTTTTCTTGACGGAAGAGGTGAAATTGCTATACCATTTATATATGAGTCTGTTAATGATTTTCTATTAGGCTACACAGCTGTTAAACCAGTTGAAGGAACTTATAAAATAATTGATACTAAAGGAAAAATAATTGTAGATACCAATTCAAAGAACTTAAGTATTAGTGAAAATTCAGGTAAAAGAGTATATCGTTTTTCTAATAATGAAATTTATAATTCTTATGGAAAACCTATTTTTAAAGATTAATATATTTTAAATTTCTTTATACTTTCTAACACCTATTTCGCTTATAAAAACCACATCGCATCATTAACGCCTTTAGTAGGCAAGGAATGTAAAGGGGATAAAGCGGATACCTTAACCTGCATTATTCACGGATTTTCATTATAAAAACCCAAAATGGCAATAAAATTGGAAAACGCATAAGTTTTTAGAAAAAGAATAGCCCAATTTTGAACTAAACAAATTTTGAAAATTTTCAATTATAGCAGGTTGTTTGGCTTAGGAATAGAATATTCGTGAATAATTCGGGTTAAATGAAATCACAAAAAAATGTACTTTACTAATTAATTAGAAATTGAACTTGATTTTAAACCAATTTATTTCTTATTAACTTCTTTTATATAACGATCTAAAGCCATAGTCATTGATGGTGTTTCTTTAGATGGTGCAGCAATATTTACAATTAGCCCCGCTTCTTCGGCTGCTTTAACTGTTGTATTTCCAAAAACAGCAATTCTAGTTTCCTTTTGTTGATATTTCGGAAAATTTTCAAATAATGATTTAATTCCACTAGGGCTAAAAAATACTAAAATATCATAAAAAACATTCTCTAAATCAGATAAATCACTTGTAACTGTTTTAAATAAAATTGCACGATTCCATTTTATACCAAGTTCATCTAACTTATTGGGAACTTCTGGCTTTAGTTTATCAGAAGATGGTAATAAAAACACTTCTTTTTTATGTTTTTTAATCAATTTTATTAAATCATCAAAAGTACGTATGCCAACATAAATTTTACGCTTTCTATACACTACATATTTTTGTAAATAGTAAGAAACTGCCTCTGATTGGCAAAAATAACGCATATCAATAGGTACTTTAAACCGCATTTCTTCAGCTAATCTAAAATAATTATCAATTGCATTTCTACTCGTAAAAATAACAGCAGTAAAATTATTGAAATCAATTTTTTGACTTCTAACCTCCTTAGATTCAACACCTTTTACATGAATAAAGGGTATAAAATCAATTTTTATATTTTGTTTATTAGACAAACTAAAATAAGGAGACTGCTCAGTTTTAGGCTTTGGTTGAGAAACTAAAATTGTTTTTACTTTCATCTATTATTTTTTATATTAAAAAAGTACTTTTAATCTCTAACTATTAATGTTTTATATACAACTACTATAGGCAAAATTTCGAGTGCGCAAATGTACAAAATAAAATAAAATAATTTACTAAAAATCAATTTTTGATTTTTTCGTAATAAATCTAGATATTTTAGTAATAATAAAAAGATTGTACATGTTGCTAATACTAAAAATAAAATCCCGTTTTTAAAATCAAAATAATGTAGTAGAATTAAAATTGGAAATAGAATTAATGCAATTTTTGACAAATAACTAAATTTCATAAAAGACAAGACCTCATAATCTTTCTTTAATTTAAAAAATAATGCAATTACTTTTCCTATAAAATATCTAAATATATAAAAAGTTAATATTCCAAATACTAATTTTAGAAATAGAAATAATTGGTTTTTAACCATTAATGGATTAAAATATTCAACTATTTTTAAGGCTAATAAAGCATAAAAACTTACTTGAAAAAATAAAAATAAGATATTAAAAGGATGAAAAACAGTCGTTATTGATATATATTCAACAAAATACTGTTTAGAATAAAATAATTTTCTAAACTTTAAAAATCGTCTTTCAAAAAAATAATTAGCAATAACCAACAGGCCAATCATAAAAATAAAAGTGATGGTAATCCAATTATTAGTAACTAACGAACTAATCATAAGGCTTTTTTAAATCAAATTTTCTTAATTGCAAATTTAGTCATATTTTGTTTTATCTTTGTTTTATCTTTTTAAAAAGAAAAAAATAAACAATACAGAGAGAAAAAAAGTGAATCCACTAGTTATTATACCAACATATAATGAAAAAGAAAATATTGAAGCTATAATTCGCGCTACATTTTCTCAAAAAATTGATTTTGATATTTTAGTAGTTGATGATAATTCACCAGACGGAACAGCAAAAATTGTAACAGCATTGCAAAAAGAATTTACAACCAATTTATTTATAGAAAACCGAAAAGAGAAACAAGGCTTAGGTATTGCCTATATTCACGGTTTTAAATGGGCACTAAAAAAAAAATACGATTATATTATTGAGATGGACGCCGACTTTTCGCACAACCCAAAAGATTTAGAGCGACTTTACAACGCCTGTACTATTAATAATACAGATGTTTCTATTGGTTCTCGTTACCGTAACGGAAAAATTAATGTTATAAATTGGGACTTTAAACGCATTGTTTTATCCGTTTTTGCATCAAAATATGTACGGTTTATCACTAAAATCCCAATTTATGATACTACTGCTGGCTTTGTTTGTTATAAACGCAAAGTGTTAGAAACCATAAACTTAGATGAAATTAAATTTATTGGTTACGCCTTTCAGATAGAAATGAAATTTAAAGCATGGAAACATAACTTTAACATTAAAGAAATAGATACCATATTTACCGATAGAGTTAAAGGAAAATCAAAAATGTCAAGTGGCGTTATTTCAGAAGCTATTTTTGGAGTGCTAAAAATGACTTTTAACTTTAAGAAATGACCAACTAAAAACAAAACAAATGAATCAGATTTTAATAAAAAATGTAAACATAGTTAATGAAGGACAAACCCTAAAAAAAGATGTGCTTATTAAAGGCGAGTTTATTATTGCTATTGCAGAAAAAATAAACGTAGATACAAATGTAGTCACCATAATAAACGCTAAGGGTAAATATCTTTTACCAGGAATGATTGATGATCAAGTACATTTTAGAGAACCTGGTTTAACTCATAAAGCAACTATTGAAACGGAATCTCGTGCAGCAGTCGCAGGAGGAATTACCAGTTTTATTGAAATGCCAAACACAATACCACAAGCAACCACACAAAAATTGTTGGAAGATAAATTTAGTATTGCCAAAAAAACAGCTTACGCTAATTACTCATTTATGTTTGGTGGAACAAATGATAACCTAGAAGAATTATTAAAAACAGACCCTAAAAATGTTGCCGCAATTAAACTCTTTTTAGGCTCATCTACAGGCAACATGTTAGTAGATAATCAAGAAGTTTTAGAAAAAATATTTGCTTCAACAAAAATGTTAATTGCAGTACATTGCGAAGATGAAACCACTATTCAAAACAACTTAAAAAATTATAAAGAAAAATATGGTGATGCTATCCCTATAAAATACCACCCTGTTATCCGTAGTGAAGAAGCCTGTTATCTATCCTCATCAAAAGCAATTAAATTGGCAAAAAAAACGGGTGCAAGACTACATATTTACCATCTCTCTACGGCAAAAGAGACAAACCTATTTACTAATAAAATTCCGTTAAAAGATAAAATGATAACCGCAGAAGTTTGCATTCATCACCTTTGGTTTGATGATAGAGACTATGAAAAAAAAGGAACTTTAATTAAATGGAATCCCGCAGTAAAAACTAAAAACGACAAAGAAGAACTACTAAAAGCATTACTAGATGATAGAATTGATATTATTGCTACCGATCATGCGCCACATACTTTAGAAGAAAAAAATCAAGTTTATACTAAAGCACCAAGCGGTGGACCATTAGTACAACACGCTTTACTTGCTCTATTAGAAATGGCTAAACAACATAAAATTTCTTTAGAAAAAATAGTAGAAAAAGCCTGCCATAATGTTGCTATTATGTATAAAATTGAAAAACGCGGTTATATAAAAGAAGGTTTTTATGCAGATTTAGTTTTAATTGACTTAGACAAACCACAAACAATTAATAAAAAAAATATATTATATAAATGTGGTTGGTCACCATTTGAAGGAACTACTTTTTCATCGACAATATTAAGTACATTTGTTAACGGAAACCTAATTTATAACCAAGGAAAATTTAACGACAAAATTAAAGGAAAACGTTTAGTTTTTAATAGGTAAAAATCATTTTAAAACCTAAAAAAAATTAAAACTGTAATTTTTGTGCTATAATAATTATAATTTAAAAAATGAAGAAAATACTACCCTTACTGCTAATAATTTATCTATTTTCTTGTGCTGAAAAAGGGCCAGAAAAACCAAAAGACTTAATCTCTAAAGATAAAATGGCAACACTGTTATTTGATATGCATCTAGCAAATAAAACAAAAAACATTAAAAATCTAAAAGACAAAAAAAATATAAATTACCTATCTATTATTTCAGAAAAACACCATATAGACAGCACCAGATTTAAAAAAAGCCATGCCTATTACATATATCATATATCAGAATATCAAGAAATATATAAAAAAATAGAAAGTAGATTAGATACCCTTTTAAAAAAACAGAAAAAAATGGTAAAAACTGCTGATTCTCTAAAAAAAATTAACACTAAAAAATTAACCAAAAAGAAAAAAAATAGTATAAAACAAAAACGCAAAAAACCTATATTTAAAAAAAATAAAGTACAATAATATTATTTTAGTTTTATAATTAGGTAAATTTTTAAACTTAAATGCAAGAAATACTAAATTTTTTTTTAGAACCATATAAAACGGCACCTACTTACCTAATAGTTTTAGAAATTATGGCTATGATTTTTGGTATTACAAGTGTTGTTTATGCAAAAAAAGAAAATAAGTTGGTATTTCCAACAGGTTTTATTAGTACCTCTATTTACATTTATATCTTGTATTATTATGAAATTTTCGGTGATTTAACCATCAATATATATTATACAATTATGAGTATTTATGGTTGGTATATGTGGAATAAATGGATAGGTAAAAACCCTATTCCGATTTCTAGAACTACTAAAAAAGATAAACTTATTGCTATAAGTATTTACACCTTAGCAACTATATTTGTTATTTATATTTATAGAATTAATAATGTAATGCCTAATGATTTAAACTTTTCTGAAAGTATTAACTTTGCAATAACAAATTTAAAGACAAACCGTTTAGAAAATATTAAATTAGTAGTACCGTTTATCGATACATTTACTACAGCAACAGCATTTGTAGCAATGTGGTTAATGACTCAAAAAAAAATAGAAAATTGGATCTTTTGGATTGCCACAAACATATTATCTATCCCATTATACTTTGTTAAAGGATTAGGTTTTACAGGCATACAATATATTATTTTTCTTATTTTAGCAATTCAAGGTTATAAACAATGGAAAAAAATAATTCAAAACTTAGACAAGACTCAGAACTAGACCAACAAAAAGTAAACATTGTAAAAATAGTTTTATTTGGTCCAGAATCAACAGGTAAAACAACACTTTCTCAACAATTAGCTAGACATTATAATACCGTTTGGGCACCAGAATTTGCGCGAGAATATTTACAAAACAAATGGAATAATCACCGTAAAACCTGTGAAAATTCAGATTTAATTCCGATAGCAATTGGTCAAATGAAATTAGAAAATAATTTAGCAAAAAAAGCAGATAAAATTTTAATCTGTGATACCGATTTGTTAGAAACTAAAGTCTATTCACAAGAATATTATGGCGGTTTTGTAGCTAAAAAATTAAATAAAGCCGCTAAAGAAAATAATTACGACTTATACCTACTAACTTATATTGACACCCCTTGGGAAGCTGACGATTTACGCGATAGACCAGAACTGCGTTTAGAAATGTTTAATGCTTTTGAAAATGCTTTAAAATCGCATGACAAAAATTATATTTTATTAAAAGGTAATAAAGAAACACGTTTAAAAAAAGCCATTAAAGCCATTGATAAAATTATGAATAGCAAGGATAACCTACATAGTTTTTCAGAAAACTTAGAAGATTTAGATATGCATTTTATGTATCAAAAAGATAATATAAACTTGTTTTAAAATTTTAAAAATAAAAAAAAGAATACTTTTTTTAATTAAAAAAGGTTAAAGATTACTCTCTAGTAAAACAAACTGATGAATTGAAATTATAAAATACTACTAAAAGTATTAAATTTTTTATAAATTTGACATCTTCTAAATTAATATTAATGTCAAAGGATTTAAAAAAAATCTGTGAATCTAAAGTTTTTGAATCGTTCTATAAAATCTATTCAAAAGACTTAAAACGATTTTTATATTATAAATTTGGTGACTTAAATACCGCAGAAGATGTTATGCAAGATGCCTTTATTAAATTATGGAATAACTGTAAAAAAGTTCCATATAATAAAGCAAAAAGTTTTTTATTTACAGTTGCAAATAACTTGTTTTTAAATATAAAAAAACACGAAAAAGTAATTAGAAAAAATCAAATTCATTTAGTAAAATCAAACTCAAATGAAACTCCAGATTTTTTAATGGAAGAAAAAGAATTTCAATTAAAATTAGAAAAAGTAATAAATGATTTAACAAGTAAACAAAGAGAAGTTTTTTTGTTGAGCAGAATTGAAAAAAAGAAATATAGAGAAATTGCCGAAATGTTAGAAATATCTATAAAAGCAGTAGAAAAAAGAATGCATGGTGTATTACTTATTATGCGAAAAAAAATCGGAAAAGTTTAACTGTAATTTTAAAAGTAGGGTTTTTAATAAAACTATTGTTTTAGTGATGAAAAAATATGAAAAACAATAACTTACACAACAAAGATGCTGTTTTTTTAGCCAAATGGATGGCTAATGAGATGACAGACAGGGACTTAAAAAAACTAGTTAATAACGAAGATTTTTTAACTTACTTAGCATTAAAAAAAGGAATTTTATTGTACGAAAGGTTAGAAGAACCTTTAGATAATTCGTTTAAAATAATTCAAAATAAAATAGAAAACAGTACACCTAAAGTTAAAAAATTATATTTAAAATGGGTAATTTCTATCGCCGCTTCATTAGTCTTATTTTTTAGCATTAGTAATTTCTTTAAGAACCAACCCGTTTTAAATACGACCAATTTCGGAGAGCAAAAAACAATTACTTTACTTGACAGTTCTAAAGTAACCCTAACAGCAAAATCTGAAATTAAATATCATAAAAAAGAATGGAAAAATAAAAGAGAATTATTTTTAAATGGGGAGGCCTTTTTTAAAGTAAAAAAAGGCAGTAAATTTACAGTAAAAACAAAAAATGGTAAAATAGAAGTATTAGGAACCCAATTTAATGTAAACTCTAACAAAGATTTTTTTGAAGTTACCTGTTATTTTGGTAAAGTAAACGTTATCTATAATGCCAAAGAATACATTTTACTACCAGGTCAGGGTTTTAGAAAAATAATTGGAAGTAAAATGGAAAAACTAATAACTACTCAAACAATACCAACTTGGCTCAATGGTGTTAGCACATATAAAAGTGTACCCTTAAAACATGTAATTTTAGATTTAGAAAAACAATTTGATATTAAATTTGATGCGACTAAAATTAATACTAAAATGTTATTTACAGGAAGTTTTAATCATAAAAACAAAAAACTAGCATTTACCACAGTCTTTAAAGCAATGTATGTAGATTATAAAGAAATTAACGACAGCAAAAAAATAATATTAACAAAAAAATAGAGCATATATAAAATATTATAGATAGTTTTATACTAAATTAGCAATTAAATTTAGAGTAAATGAAACTGCATTTATGCATTTTTTTTTGGTTAATATTTATGTTTATAGCTTTTTCTCAAAAAAAAGCTACCTTTTCTATTCAATTTAATGATGTGCTTTTATCCGATGCTTTAACATCAGTCGAAAAAATTTATAGCATACATTTCTCTTATCGAGATGATTTAATAAAAAACAAAAGAATTACACTAATTAATAAAAACAGAACGCTACAAAATGTTTTATTTCTTTTTGAAAAAAAATACCAAATTAAGTTTCAAAAAATAGATGAAACTAATTATGTAATTCTAAAAAGAACAAAAACATTAAAAGATATTCAACATTTAAATAATGTTATTATAAATAATTACTTAACCACAGGTATTTATAAAAGAAAAAACACCTCATTTCAATTAAAAACAAATAATTTAGCAATTCTACCAGGCCTTATTGAAACCGATATTATTGAGAGTATTCAGCAATTACCAGGAGTTATAAGCCCTAATGAAACCGCAACAGGCTTAATTGTTCGTGGAGGGTCAAACGATCAAAATCGTATAATTTGGGACGGGATTAATAGCTACCATAAAGGACATCTATTTGGTATGGTTTCATCTTTTAACCCAAATATGTCTAGTAAAGTTACTTTTTATAACAAAGGCACAAACCCAAAATTTGGTGAGCGAATATCAAGTGTTATTAATATTGAGACCAATAATAAAATAAATGAAAAATTACAAGCTAGTTTTGACCTTAACGGCATTAGTGCTTCCTTTTTTTTAGCCATACCAATTATTGATAAAAAATTAAATGTACAAATAGCAACTAGAAGAAGTTATGCCGAGTTATATAAATCTATAACATTTGATAAATTAGCAAAAAAAGTTTTTCAAAACACAAAAATTCAAAATATAGAAAATACAAATAATGATTTCTTCTTTTCAGATTATAATTTAAAGATAAATTTTAAACCAAATGATAATAATCAATTTTATTTTAGCTTATTTAACATAGAAAATAATTTAGATTATACAGTAGATAATATAGAAAATAATGAGGAATTTAATGATATTTTAACTATTAAAAATGAAGGATATAGTTTGAGATGGAATAAAAAATGGAGTAAGAACGTAAAGCAAATAACACTTGGTAGCTTTTCTAATTATAAGTTTAATTATAACTTTATTAGAAGACAAAACGAAGAAAAAATAATAGATTTTGACAAAATAAATACAATTTATGACACATCAATAAAAACAGAAATTCAGATAACAACAAGTAAAACAGATAAATTGAGTATAGGTTATCAATATAATTTTAAAGATGTGAGTTATGCTTTTTTAGAAACAAGTGATTTACCTTTAGTTTTAGATAATAGTCAAACTATTGTTTCAACACATTCTTTGTATGCAAATTTTGCATATTATGAACATAAATTATTTGATTTTGAAGGAGGCTTTCGAGTTAATTATTTTTCCGAACTCAATGAAATTAAATTTGAACCTCGATTAATAATTCATAAACAAGTTTTAAAAAATATTGAAATTCAAGTTACAGCTGAAATTAAGAACCAAATAATAAGCCAAATAGACGAAACCATTTTAAGCGATTTATCTTTAGAAAATGAAGTTTGGCGTTTGTCTGATAATGAAAACTACCCTATTATTAATAGTAGTCAAATTTCTGCTGGTCTAATTTATAAGAATAAAGGTTGGAGTTTAGATTTAGATTTTTATAAAAAATACACCAAAGGCTTATCAGCACTTTCTTTAGGATTTTTAAACCCCACAGATAACGCAGTTCATTTAGGAAATCGAAAAATTAAAGGCATAGATTTCTATGTAAAAAAAGATATCAATAACTTAAAAGTATGGCTAAGTTATTCATTTAATGATGTAAAGAATAAGTTTGAGAACTTAAACAATAAAAAGTATTTTACAGCAAATAATGCTATTGCACATTCAGGATCAATTGCTTTTGGATATAATTTAAAAAAGGTTGAAATGGTATTAGGCTTTAAAGCACGCACAGGTAAACCATTTACAAAATCTTTTCTTCAAGATAATGAAAGAATATTCAATGAAATTAATACAGGAGAATTAGAATTTTACCATCGCTTAGATTTTTCATCTACTTATCAGTTCATGTTTGATAAAAAAAATAAAGTAAAAGGAAAAATAGGCTTATCGGTTAGAAATATTTATGATAAAAGTAATCAGATTAGTAGAGAATATATAGGTAACAATTCACTTAATGACCCTATTAGAATAGTAGATAAGTTTTCATTAAGATTTACCCCAAATTTTTTATTTAAAATTTATTGGTAATTTTTTATTAAAATAAAAAATTTTACTTAAAAACAGTTTGATAATTTTAATTCTTTACTATTTTTGACTCCTAAATTAAAATTAAATTAATTGAAAATTTTTAAAAGTCTATCTAAGTATAAAAATTTAAATTCTAGTGTATTAACTGTTGGTACTTTTGACGGTGTACATATTGGACACCAAAAGGTAATTAAAAAATTAAATAAAAATAAACAAGACAACCAGTCTGTTATTTTAACTTTTTTTCCACACCCAAGAATGGTTTTACAAAAAGGAGTAGCCTTAAAATTATTAAATACGCTTAAAGAGAAACAAGAACTTTTAGAAAAAACAGACTTAGATTATTTGGTAATAGAACCTTTTACAAAAGAGTTTTCAAGATTAACAGCATTAGATTTTACACGCAATATCTTGGTTAATATATTAAAAATAAAAAAATTAGTAATAGGTTATGATCATCGCTTCGGAAGAAACAGAGAGGGCGATTTTGAACAATTACAAGAATACGGTGATCTTTATAACTTTGAGGTAAATGAAATTTCAGTACAAGATATAGAAAATATTGCAGTAAGTTCAACAAAAATAAGAAATGCACTTAATCAAGGTAATATAGAAATTGCAAATACATTTTTGGGCTATGAATATATGCTAACAGGTAAGGTAGTTTATGGTAGAGGTTTAGGTAAAAAATGGAACTACCCAACCATAAATATCCAAATTGATGAAGATTATAAATTGATTCCAAAAACTGGCGTTTATTTAATTAGAACTATGGTGCATAGAAAACCTTATTTTGGAATTATGAATATTGGTTTTAGACCAACAGTAGACGGCAAACATCAAACTATTGAAGTACACTTATTAGATTTTAATGCAGATTTATACGGTCAAAATATACAAGTGAATTTAATTAAAAGACTAAGAGATGAACAGAAATTTTCTTCGGTAGAAATTCTATTTAATCAAATAAATAAAGATGAACTACTAGCAAGACAGTTAATAGAACAGTGTCTCTAGTTACTTAAATTTTCTAACTCTAATTTCTTAAGGTTAGTCTTTATTTTTTGCTTTAAAACCACCTTCGGTAAACATTTTTTTAGAAAGGATCTGCTGCTGTAAACGAAAACGTTCTTTTTATATACCACTACAAAATAGCAACAGAGATAAGTGCATTTTTTGGGAGTATTACAATTTTTTTAGAAGTTACTCTTTATACCACTCGATATAATTTTTCATAGAGTAATTGTTTTAAACTTGTATAATTTTTCACCATTTCCATTTCAGAAAATCTAGATGTCATATCGATTGAAGTGTTTTTTGTTTTTAAATGGGCAGTTATTTCCTTAATTTTTTGTTCAATCAGTACTCTTCTAATATTATAAACAGCATCCATCACTAATTTAGCAAGTGATTTTTCTTTAGTTTTTACGTAGATATGTTTGCTCTCCCAATTACTTAAAGAATATTGTTGATCATTCATAAAAATATCACTAACTGTTTGGCTAATGTTAGGGTTAGGGTGATTAATAAAATATGAAATTGAAACTCTTTTATCTTGATTTAATTGATGTATAATTTCAAAATAAATAGTTTTAAAAGTTTCATTTGTAAACTCAATTTCATCATCTTGAAGATGTAAATAGACTTCATTAGCTACTTTATTGGTGGATACTTTCTTTACAATTTCATATTGATCATCTTCATTTTTTTCTTCAATAAAGTCTGTAAATTCAGCTTCTTTATTGCCGTACAAAAGTAAAATTTCGATTAAATGTCGCTCTAAAATCACTAATTGATTTACTTTTACAGGCTGTGTCTCTTTAACAATTTCAAGAGATTTTGGTTGAGGATTTTTTGCATTTTCTCTTTCATTTTTAGTTCTTATTTGAGCTAATTCTCCAAATAAGACTTTTTCTGAAATTTGCATAATAGTGGCACATTCTTGCACATAGACTTCACGTTGAATTGCAGACGGAATTTTAGCAATACTTTGTACTATTTCACGAATTAATGCTGCTTTTTTTACAGGGTCGTTGTTAGCATCTTTTAAAAGTAAAGAAACTTTAAATTGAATGAAATCTTGCGTATTTTCTTTTAAAAATATCTTTAGTTCTTCAGTTGAAACAGATTTTGCATAACTATCAGGGTCTTCGCCATCAGGAAAAGCGACTACTTTTACGTTCATACCGCGCTCTAGAATTAAATCAATACCACGTATTGATGCTCTAATTCCTGCTGCATCACCATCAAAAAGTACGGTTATGTTATTGGTTAAACGACTTATTAATCTAATTTGATCAGAGGTTAAAGCAGTACCAGAAGAGGCAACGGTATTATGCACTCCGTTTTGATAAAATGAGATAACATCGGTATAACCTTCTACCAAATAACAGTTGTCTTCTTTGGCAATGGCTTGTTTTGCGTGGTAAATTCCGTAAAGAATTTTGCTTTTATGGTAAATTTCACTTTCTGGTGAGTTTAAGTATTTGGCGGCTTTCTTAGTTGTTTTTAAAATTCGTCCTCCAAAACCTAAGACACGTCCAGACATAGAATGAATAGGAAACAAAACTCGGCCTTTAAAGCGATCAAATTGTTTAGTTTCTTTGACTATAGTTAGCCCTGTTTTTTCTAGAAACCCTAAATCATATTTATTTTTTAAAGCCTCATCAGTAAAAGCAGACCACTGGTCTAAAGCGTAACCTAATTCAAATTTTTTAATTATTTCAGCTGTAAAACCTCTTTCTTTAAAATAAGATAAGCCTATGGCTTTGCCTTTAGCTGTATTTAATAAAATATTATGAAAGTAACTTCTAGCATATGCTGTTATCAAAAACATACTTTCTTTGGCAGATGCTTGTTGTTTTTGTGCGTCAGTTTGCTCAGTTTCTTCAATTTCAATATTATATTTTTTGGCTAAATATCGAATGGCTTCTGGATATGAGTAGTGTTCATGCTCCATTAAGAAAGAGATGACGTTTCCGCCTTTGCCTGTACTAAAATCTTTCCAAATTTGCTTTACTGGAGACACCATAAATGAAGGTGTTTTTTCATCTACAAAAGGGCTTAAACCTTTAAAGTTACTACCTGCCTTTTTTAAATGTACAAACTCACCAATAACTTCCTCTACACGGGCGGTTTCAAATACTTGGTCTATGGTAGTTTTGTTTATCATTTATTTTTTTATCGCTAATAATGAGAAAACTTAGTTTAAAAGAACTTTTTATAATTACTATAAAATAAAGTTTTACTACAAAATGATTTTAACGATTTATTTTGTGAGAAATCTAAGAAACTACTTTCAGTTTCTTTAATTTAGAAACAGTTAGTTTATCTATTACATATTTTTCAGTAATTTTTAAAGATTTTGTATCTGTTCCAGGTAATTCAAACATAGCATCTGTAAGAATATTTTCACAGAGTGAACGTAAGCCACGCGCACCTAGTTTGTATTCAACTGCTTTATTTACAATATACTGTAGTGATTTTTCGTCAAAAGTTAGTGTAATTTTATCCATTGCAAACAATTTGGTATATTGTTTAATAATAGAATTTTTTGGCTCGGTTAATATAGAACGTAAAGTTTTTGCATCTAACGGAAACATATAGGTAAGTACGGGTAAACGACCTATGATTTCTGGTATTAATCCAAAGTCTTTTAAATCTTTTGGGATCACATATTGTAATAAATTTTCAGTATCTACTTTATCATCAGAAATAGAAGCAGAATACCCAACTGCTTGCATGTTTAAGCGTTTGCTTATTACACGCTCAATACCATCAAAAGCACCGCCAGCAATAAATAAAATATTTTGTGTGTTTATTTGAGTAAATTTTTGATCTGGGTGTTTTCTACCTCCTTTAGGCGGAACATTTACAACGGTACCTTCTAATAGTTTTAATAAAGCTTGCTGCACACCTTCACCAGAGACATCTCTTGTTATAGATGGGTTTGCAGTTTTACGTGCAATTTTATCGATTTCATCAATAAAGACAATTCCTTTCTCTGCTTTTTTAACATCGTAATCTGCGGCTTGTAATAAACGTGTTAAAATAGTTTCTACATCTTCACCTACATAACCTGCCTCGGTTAAAACGGTAGCATCAACAATAGCAAAAGGAACATCTAGCATTCTTGCAATAGTTTTAACAATTAATGTTTTACCAGTGCCTGTTTCGCCAACCATAATGATGTTACTTTTTTCTATTTCAACATCATTATCATTCTTACTTGGTGGTTGTAATAAACGTTTGTAATGATTATAAACTGCAACAGACATCACTCTTTTAGTCTGATTTTGACCAATAACATATTGATCTAAAAAAGTTTTTATGTTTTTAGGTATTTTTAAAACCAATTCAGCCGATAAGTCTTTAGTTTCTGATTCGCCTGCCTGTACTTCTTCTAAAACAATTCCATGAGCTTGCTCAATACAACGATCACAAATATGTGCATCTAAACCTGCTATAAGTAAGTTTGTTTCCGATTTTTTTTTGCCACAAAATGAGCAGTCTAATATTTCTTTCCTTTTTGCCATTCCTCAATGTTTAGGGTTTAGGGTTTTAGTCTGTATTTTATAGTTATTAATTATCAATAAAAATAGTTGTCAATAAAAATACAGAAAATAGTTTTACTATTTACGCGTTAATATTTCATCAACCATACCGTAAGCTTTTGCTTCTTTTGCGGTCATCCAATAATCGCGGTCACTATCATTATGTACTTTTTTTATATCTTGACCAGAATGTTTGGCAATGATTTCGTATAATTCTTGTTTTAATTTTAAAATTTCTCTAGCTGTAATTTCAATATCACTTGCTTGCCCTTGTGCACCACCAAGAGGCTGATGAATCATCACTCTAGAATGTGGCAAAGCAGAACGTTTTCCTTTTTGACCTGCACACATTAAAACAGCAGCCATACTTGCAGCCATACCTGTACAAATAGTATTTATTTCTGGCTTTATAAATTGCATAGTATCGTAAATTCCTAAACCAGCATAAACACCTCCGCCAGGAGAATTGATGTAGATAGAAATATCTTTACTAGCATCTACACTTTCTAAAAATAATAGTTGTGCTTGAATAATATTTGCTACATAATCGTCAATCCCTGCACCTAAAAATATAATTCTATCCATCATTAAACGCGAAAAGACATCCATCTGTGTCATATTTAACTGGCGTTCTTCAATGATATAAGGTGTTACATTATTAGTTATTGGCATTGTGCTACTAATTATTTTATCGTAGTACATACTATTGATACCGTGCTTTTTAGTGGCAAATTTTTTAAATTCTTTTCCGTAATTCATCTATTAAATAATATTTTTAAGTTCTGTTATTAACTCTCTATAAAAGTTGTTGACAAATATACTAAGATTTTATTTAAAAATAAATTAAGACAGATTTAAATTTTTTTTTAAAAAAACAGAAGTCTATTAACAAAACAATAATTATTTTAGCAATTATTTTAAGTTCAAAATAGAATGGTTAATACCAAAAAACATAGGTTAATTTGCCAAATAGAGCACGATTATTTTCTAATCGGCATTCACGCTGTTTTAGAAGATTATAGATTGGCATATTTTTTAAATGAAACCTTTAATATTTGTTTAAAAAAAACAGAAAATAACATAACGTTTTTAAAAAAAGAAGGTTCTTTTTCTAACTTTGATTACGAAGACAAGTCTAGTTTTTGTTATTGGTCTTTAATTAACAACAAGCAATTTATTGAACAACAAGTAAATGAAAGTCAATGTAATATCTTTGCTAAAATTTCAAGTACCTATGTATTGATTACGGAAAAGAAAACAATTGATTATTTTTTAAAAATAGAAGGTGATTTTAATCGTAGTAAAATTCAAAAATTAACACAAAAATTAAATACAATTCATAATGTAATGACGGCTTATGAGTTGCAACCAAAAACCTTAAAATCGAAAGATTTTTTAATTTTTTAATATGGCAAGTACAAAAAAAACAAAAATAGTTGCAACTTTAGGTCCAGCATGTGACTCAAGCGAAATGCTTACAAAAATGAGTCTGGCAGGAGTTAATGTGTTTAGAATTAATTTTTCGCATGCAACACATGAACATGTTAAAAAAACAATTGCTTTAATTCGTAAAATGAATAAAAAATTAGGTCATAACGTAGCTATATTAGCAGATTTACAAGGACCTAAATTACGAGTTGGTGATATGGGTGATGGTTTTGAGTTAAAAAAAGGGAATATATTTACTTTTACAACTAAAGAATGTAAAGGTTCTTATAAAAAAGCGTTTATGACGTATCAAAATTTTCCTAATGATGTTAAAGTTGGTGAAAAAATTTTAGTAGATGATGGTAAATTATGTTTTGAAGTTATTGCAACAGACAGCATTTCTGAGGTGACAACTAAAGTTATTGTTGGCGGAATTTTATATTCTAAAAAAGGAGTAAACTTACCAAATACAAATATTTCGCAACCTGCTTTAACAGAAAAAGATATTAAAGACGCTATTTTTGCTTGTAAAATTGAAGTAGATTGGATTGCTTTATCATTTGTTAGAACTCGAAAAGATTGTATAGAGTTAGAAACGTTAATAAAAGAACATTCTGATTGTAAGATACCAATTATTGCAAAAATAGAAAAACCAGAAGCGGTTAAAAATATAGATGCAATTATTTGTTCTTGTGATGGTTTAATGGTTGCTCGTGGTGATTTAGGAGTTGAATTACCGATGGAAAAAGTACCCTTAATTCAGAAAATGTTAGTAGATAAAGCTAAAGCGGCTAGAATACCAGTAATTATTGCTACACAAATGATGGAGACAATGATTACCAATTTTGTACCTACAAGAGCTGAGGTTAACGATGTAGCAAATTCAATTATGGATGGTGCAGATGCTGTTATGCTTTCTGGTGAAACTTCAGTTGGTAAGTTTCCTCTTGGAGTAATTAATCAAATGCGAAAAATAATTGTAAGTGTAGAAGATTCACCTAGAATTACTGTATCAAAAAAACCACCACATATTCGTACAGATCGATATATTACAAAATCAGTTTGTTATCATGCAGCACATATGGCAGGTGATGTTAAAGCAAAAGCAATTCAAACTTTAACAAATAGCGGTTATACGGCTTTTCAAATTTCGGCTTGGCGACCAAATGCAAATATTTTAGCTTATACTTCTAATAAACGAATTTTATCTAGACTAAATTTACTTTGGGGAGTTAAAGCATTTTTTTATGATAAAATGGAATCGACCGACCAAACTATTAAAGACTTAAATAACATTGCTTTAAAAGAAGGTTATGTAGAAAAAGGAAATTTAGTAATTACACTTTCTTCAATGCCAGTTCAAGAAAAAGGGATGGTAAATACTTTACGTTTAACAGAAATTTAATAAAAAAGTGTAGAAAGATTACAGGTTATTAAAAATTAACTCGAAATAAAACATTAGGTGTAAATCCCAAAGAAAATTTATCTACAAATTTTATGGGGTCGTTTAACGAGTTATTACCTGTATATTCTCTACTTAATTGATTTTTTTGATGGTATAAATTTCTTATTGAAAAACCTATTTTAGCATTTATATTATTAGGTTTAGAAATTTTAAAACTATAGGTCGATGAAAAATCTAAACGGTGGTAATCTTCTAAGTTTTCGGTATTAATGCCTTCAAAAACTACGGTATCGTCGTTTTGAATAATTGCTTTAGTAAATGGTTTCCCGTTTCGCCACCTCCAACTTAATGCCCATTGAAATTTGTTGATTTTATATGCAATTGAAGCAGTAATAGCATGTTTTATTTCATTACTAGCGGTAAAGTACTTTCCGTTATTTAGACCATCAAACTTGTTTTTAATGTCTATAAAAGAGTAACTCGTCCAAATATTAAATTTATGGAGTTTCTTTTTTACGTAAAAATCAATACCGCTTATTTTTCTACTTCCGTCTAAAAAACTTGTTCCGTCAGGGTTTAAAAAACCTAAAGAAAGTGTGGTTAAACCAGTTACTTTTTTGCGATAATAATCTACATCAAAATTCCAACCATTTTTATTATAAAGTAATCCAAGAGAAACCTGGTTACTATTTATTATTGGGAACGTATCACCATCAGCTAATCGCCAAAGCCTATTCTCTAAAGACAAATCACTTAAAACAGTTTCGTCTATTTGGCTAATAATTTGATTTTTAATTTCACCCGTTAATTGTATGGTAAAATTTTTAAGAAATTTTTTATTTATTACTAACCTTGGTTCAAACCGCAATTTATCTAAATCACTATAATAATTAAATCGAAACCCTAAATTAATGGTTACTAATTTCGGATTTATATAATTATAATTTGTATATAAAGAATGTGTCCGTATAACTGTTTTGTCAGCATCTAATGTAAAAACAAAATCTTCGGTTTGTACAAAACGATAACTAGTATCTTTTAAATTAAATTGATAGCCTATTTGTAACTGATCACCCTTATTGGTTTTTATTTGAGTGTCTATACTAATTCCTGAATCAAATACAACATTATTTTTTTCAAAATTAGTTGTTAAATTATCATTCGTTTGTGTAGTAAAGTTATAATTTAATCGATATTTAGAAATGGCAGCAGTGACTTTATGACTTATATTATCATTGTATTTTTTATCCCAACCAAAACTATACCCTTCGCTTTTTATATGTAAAATATCGTTGAAAGATTCATTATTACTATTGTCTTTTATGACATAATCTAAACTATTATCAATAAATAATGTACTTAAGGTAAAATGATTTTGATTATCAAATTTATAATTGACTTTAGTATTAAAGTCCAAAAAAAGAAAATCATTATTTGTATTTTCTGCATCTTCAATTTTTGTGTTTTGAAATACTTTATCAGACAATCTATTAAAGGTAAAAGACTCATAAATATCTGCATAAGATCTTCTTATCGAAGCCTGTACGCTTAATTTATCTGTAACTATTGGTACGGTAACAAAAGCATCTGTACTAATACCATTAACACCTAAACCTACATTTAATTTTGTGGCTACGTTATGGCTAGTATTGATATCTATTACGCTAGAGATTCGTTCGCCATAACTTGGGTTTGTTCCTTTATTATAAACGATTATCTTTTTGGTAATATTAGGGTTAAAGGCAGAAATCATTCCAAATAGATGACCATTATGGTAAATATTCATTCCGTCCCAAATTACTCTATTTTGGTCTGTAGTCCCTCCTCGAATCACCAAACCTGTAGCTGTTTCATTTGGGCTAAAAACACCTGGTAATTGTTGTATGCTCTCTAAAACATCGGCCTCTGTTAAACCTGCCAAAATATGTAATTTTTCAGGCGTAATTGTAAAGCTTGTATTTTTATTTTTAGAGATTCCTTTGGTTAAATAAGTACCAATTATAACATTATCTAATTGTTGAATAGTTGTTATTTTTTTCTTTATTTTTTTAACAATATAATATCGTTTATTTATTTTTTTAAATTTTAAATTTGTCTTTAATTCAATTGCTTCTAAAATTAAATTAAGAGATGTGTTTTTTAAATCTAATGAGATTTTTTTTTCATTTAAAACCTCATCTACATAAGAAAATTTTAGGTTAAATTTGTTTTCTAAATCGGTTAAAATAGTAACGATACCTGTCTTATGAAAAGTAAAAGAAAAAGTAGTCTCCTCTTGCGAGAAAACTACTGATGAAATTAACCAAATTAAAAAATATTTTTTTTTCATTAATTCATACTAAGAATTATTTTTTTTGAATTAATTATTTTTTCATATTTTATATTTGTCGCTCCAAACACAGATGCTAATGCAATATCAATATCTTGATGGCTAAAACTACCTGTAAAAATTAGAGTACTATCTATTTTACTTGCATCAATTTCAGACGCATATTGTTTTTCTAATTTAGAAATTACATACTTTAAAGGCACTGATTTAAATGTGCTTTCACCATTAACCCATGTTGGTTTACTTAAATTAAGTTGCCATTTTTCTATAGTATTATCATTAATTTTTCTAAATGCATTGTTTGGTTTTAAAACCTCATTAAAATTTTTAGAAAACACCTTTACACTTCCTTCATAACAAACCACCTCAAAATAATCGGCAATAGCATTTACTTTAAATTGTGTGCCTAAAACGGTAATGTTTCCATTTTTAGTTCTAACGGTAAATACACTTCCTTTTTTTACTTTAAAAAAGGCCTCTCCGTTGAGGTAAACTTCTCTTTTATTTGCCCAATCTTTTTTAGTATAACTCAATGCTGATTTTGCATTCAAAATTACTTCAGAACCATCTAACAATAAAACTGTTTTTTGTTGTCCAAAATCAGATTTATTTAAGACTGAATCACGCTCTAAAAAAGTATAAAAACCGATAAAAAATAAAAGTGAAGCAGCAACTGTTACTGCCCATTTGGTATAGAGTTTACGTACTTTAACTTTAGGTTTTTGCAAATTAATAACTTTATTCTGATTATTACTTTTAACGAAACGGATTTTTTGTTGTACCTTATTAAAGGAGTCGCTTTTAGGTTTTAATTTTTTAGAAAGAATTCCTATTTGCTTAATCTTCTTATAGACCAAAAATTCTTTTTCAGTAACTAAACTTTTTAATTCAGTGTCTGTTAATTCATCTTCTAACCACTTGGCTAAAAAAACAGCATTTTTGCTATGTAAATTATCTTTTTTCATTTTCCTTATATAATGGATACAATAAATAGGTAAAAAACCCTACCTTTAAAATTATAAATTGTTAAATATTACCTATTTTTTCTCTAATAACTACTAATGCTTTATGCATTCTTTTTTCTACTGCTTTAATAGAAATACCTAATATTATTGCAATTTCTTTATATTTTTTATTATCTATTCTGGATAATAAAAAAACTTCACGCTGCTTTTTTGTTAAACTGGCAATTACAGTTTCTACTTTTAATAAAAATTCTTTTTCTTGCATTAAAAATTCAGGAGTTTCAATATCTTTTTCTTGCACTAAAAATGGTTGATTTTTCCGAACAACTTTTTCGTGCTTTTTAATATTTAAAAATAGATTATTAGCAATTGTATATAATAAACTTTTTACGGTTTCATACCTAACCTCTTTACAATTTTGCCATACCTTTACAAAGGTATCTTGCATCACGTCTTCGGCTATTTCTAAATGACCATATTTAAAATACAAAAACCGCTTAATATCTTCTGCATAAGTAGTAAAAACTGTTTCAAATGTCTTTGGGTTACAAATATTTTTTGAGTTATCTTTCATAAATTTTTATCGCCTCAAAATTATAAAAATATTTCTTAACAAAAAAAAGGGGGGTTTTTCATAAAGTTATTGTAGTAGTATTTGAAAGTCTTAAAAAACGAATACTAACTCTTAAATCATTAAAATTATGAAAATTTTTAAAACCTATATTTTTAGTGTTTTTATTGTATTATTAACCATTACATCTTGTACTGACGATAATAATGTGATTGACACTAATAACAACGAAGAAAGTTCTTCTATTAAAACTGTTTTAGCCGAACTTGAATCTCATTTTAATGAAAATGGCTCCTTGAATCCTAATGAAAACCCTGTCGGAAATATTTTATTTGATTTCTGCTTTAATTTTGTTTATCCAATCACCTTAACTTATAATACTGGTGCGGATGTAGAAATTAATAGTTTTGAAGAATTATTGACAATAACATTAGCATCTACAGATACTTTATTTATTAATGGAATTTCATTTCCATTTCAAGTAGAAACCTATGAACAAAATCAAATTGTAATTAGTACAATAAGTAATGAACAAGAATTTGGTGTGCTTATCCTATCTTGTGAATTTAATGATAACGATGATTGTGTTTATACAGATGAAGATTACCCTGTTTGTGTTGTAATTAACGATTCAAATAACGAATCTTATATTATGACATTCGCTAATCCTTCTTATGCTTTATGCGAAGGTTTTACACCAAACGATTTTGTTGACTGCGAAAGTAATGGTCCAACAGTAGAAGATGATTGTTTTGAGTATCATTACCCTATTTCAGTAATTTTTCAAAATGGAACAACAGTAATTAATTCTGATGAAGAACTTGAAATTTTTATATATAGCCATAATGGTAATTTTCAATTTGTTTATCCTTTTAATGTAACTATAAATGGTTCAGAAGTTACAATTAATGACCAAGTAGGATATGGAGAGTTATTAGAATATTGTGATGGAAACGGCGGAAATGATGGTGGAAACGGAAACGGAGATGATGATGGTGGAAACGGAAACGGAGATGATGACGGTGGAAACGGAAACGGTGGAAACGGAAACGGAGATGATGACGGTGGAAACGGAAATGGTGGAAACGGAAACGGAGATGATGACGGTGGAAACGGAAATGGTGGAAACGGTAACGGAGATGATGACGGTGGAAACGGAAATGGCGGAAACGGTAACGGAGATGATGACGGTGGAAACGGAAATGGCGGAAACGGTAACGGAGATGATGACGGTGGAAACGGAAATGGTGGAAACGGTAACGGAGATGATGACGGTGGAAACGGTAACGGATAATTTAAAAATGAAATATAATATATTGTAAAACACAATAAATTTAAAATCTTAAGGTTCTAAAACCTTAAGATTTTTTTTATTTTTAACTTTGGTTTATTGATCAAAAATAGTTGATAAAAAATAATTCTATCGAGTCATTTTTTGGTCATATGAAAGGACATTTAAACAGAATTTTTTAGCCATAAACTTACGTAATAAAAAAAGGGCTCTCAAAAAGAACCCTTTTCATTACCTATCGCTAATAAGTTGCTCTTCATTACTTACGGGTTAACTAGTCATCGCTGATGCCGTGCAAATTCTCTTTAAAAAAATATCTATGTGGTGCAACTAATCACCTTGATAGATTTTATGCCTAAACTCCAGTAATAAATTTTCGTTATTACTTTAATATTCAGCATAAACGTGCAGGCTCTATCTAAAAATAATCTTAACTATTCTGTCTTAGTTTCTTCTTTTTTGAATTTTGCATATTTCATTTTGAACTTATCAATACGTCCTGCAGTATCAACTAATTTAACTTTACCAGTATAGAATGGGTGAGAAGTTCTTGAAATTTCTAATTTAATTAATGGGTATTTCACACCATCTACTTCTAAATTATCTTTAGCATTGGCACAAGAACGTGTTAAAAAGATATCGCCGTTAGACATATCTTTAAAAGCAACCATTCTGTAACTTTCTGGATGTATTCCTTTTTTCATTTTTAATAGTTTTAAGTATAACGCTTTTTGACGTTATTATTTTTAAGTCTGCAAATTTAAGGTTATTTTTTTATTACCAAACATTTAATATGTTTATTTTTTTATTAAAAAATTCATATTCAAATACTAATAAAATAGTATTTTGCACCAAAATAATTTATAATGAAACAATTATTAATAATCTTATTAAGTTTAGTCGTTTTTAGTTCTTGTAAAACAGAGTATAAACTAAAGTTAGAAACGCCAAAAACACTATCTAAAGAAGGTAAATTTACAGCAAAAGTTAGTGAAAAAAACGCAAAAATTATAGATTCTGTACTATATTCCCTTAACGGAAAAAAATTAAGCACAAATAATAACTTCGATTTATCAAAGGAGCGTTTAGGCAAACATGTAATTGCCGCAGTTGTTTTTTACGAAGGCAAGAACAAAAAACTGACAAATACAATTACGAAATTAGCACGCAAAGCACCAGACTACTACCGTTACGAAATCATAGCAACTTATAATCATGATCCAGAAGCATTTACACAAGGATTAGAGTTTTATAACGGTTATTTATATGAAAGCACAGGGCAAAGAGGAGCGTCAACCATACGTAAAGTAGATTTAAAGACAGGTAAAGTTTTAAAAAAAGAAAGCATTGATGCTAAATATTTTGGAGAAGGAATGACCATTTTTAATAACAAAATTCACGTATTAACTTGGGAAGCAAAAGAGGGACTTATTTATAACTTAGAAACTTTTGAGCAAGAAAGAACTTTTAATTATGGAAAAAGCGTTCAAGGTTGGGGGTTTACACATAACGACACACACTTAATAAAATCAGACGGCACCAAAAGAATTTGGTTTTTAGACCCAAAAACACATAAAGAAATTTCTTTTATAGAGGCTTATACAAATAAAAAAAGCACTTCAAGAGGTATCAATAAACTAAACGAGTTAGAGTATGTTAAAGGTAAAATTTATGCTAATGTTTGGCAAAAAAATTTCATTTTAATTATTAACCCAAAAGATGGTACTATAGAGGGAGTTGCTGATCTTAACGGATTACAAAAAAAAGCAGGTCAAAGTGGCGAAAGTAATGTTTTAAACGGTATTGCTTATGATACAAAAAATGACAAACTTTATGTAACTGGTAAAAATTGGAACAAATTATTCGAAATAAAATTAACTAAAAAGTAATAAAATTGACTTTTTTGTGTTAAATAGATATAGAGAAAATGAAAAAATATGCGTTACCTATACATAATAATCATACTAACATTAATAGTCTTATTTTCATCTTGTAGAAAAGATTTTAATACTATACGGAGTAGCGGAAATTTAAAATTTTCAAAAGATACTGTTTTTTTTAATCGTGTTTTTGATGCTACAAGTACTAGTACAAAACGCTTTACAGTAAAAAACACGAGTAATGATGCTATTACAATTCCAACCATAAGTTTAGGTAATGGTGAAAATTCTTTTTATAGGTTAAATGTAGATGGTATAGCTGGCAAATCTTTTGAAAATATAGATATACTTGCAAAAGACAGTATTTTTGTTTTTGTAGAGGCAACTATTAATTTTGATGCCGTAGATGCAGATTTTATGTATCGTGACGATATCCTTTTTGATGCTGGATCAAATGAACAAAAAGTAGAGTTAGAAGCTTTGGTATTAGATGTACATTTAATAAGACCAGATAGAATAGAGTTAGAAGAGGGTTTTGATTATGAAACTATTGGTTTAGGGATATTTGATCAAGAAGGAGAAGAAATTACCATAAGAGGAAGCAATCTAGTTAACAATACCATTTGGGGAGACCTTGATGATAAACCCTATTTAATTTATAATTACGTTGGAGTTCCATCAGGCAAAACATTAACTATAAATGCAGGTACACAATTGCATTTTCATGCAAATTCTGGTATTATCGTGCAAAATGGAGGTACACTTATTGTTAATGGCGAATTAGACAATCAAGTAGTGTTTCAAGGAGATCGGTTAGAAGAGTTTTATGAAGATATCCCTGGACAATGGGGAACTATTTGGCTATTTAATGGCAGTAAAAATTCTGTTTTAAATCATACCACAATTAAAAATGCAACTATTGGTTTGTTTGTAGATTCTGATAATGCAATTGTAGAAGAAACTTTAGTAGCAAATAATACGCAAATATATAATACATCTAGTTATGGTATTTTAGCAAGAAATGCTAAAATAACGGCAAAAAATTTAGTAATTGGTAATAATGGACAGGCATCATTCAATACTGTTTTTGGAGGTGTTTATAATTTTACACACGCTACATTTGCAAATTATTGGCGCAATTCAAACAGACAAGAGCCAACGGTATTTTTAACTAATTTATCTGCTATTAGTGAGAATAATTTAACTGCAAATTTTACTAATTGTATTATTGATGGTAATCAAAATTTAGAATTTGTATTAAAAAAAGGAGAAACTTCTACTTTTAATTTTAAATTTAAAAACTGTATGTTAAAATTTAATGATGTCTCCAATAATTTTACCGATACAGCATTATTCCCTTTATATGATTTTGAAAACACTAGTTTTTATGAAAATATAATTAGAGAAGGAGATGCTAAATTTAAAAATACAAATACCTTAGAAGGTATAACAGATTTAAGAATAGGTGAAGACTCTGCAGCAAAAGGTCTTGCTACTTTTCTAACTTCAGATGTTATTTTGCAAAAAGATATTTTAGGCTTTAATAGAACTAACCCTTCAGATATTGGCGCTTACAATTTTATGATTTTTGAAGACGAAGACTAAATTTTAAACCTAATTTTAAAGAATTAATAACGTGTAAAATTTATACTCAAAATTTAAATATCTAAAAAACACGATATAAATTAAAGCCAAAAAAGATATCGCCATCAGACCAATTTCCAGTTGCATTAGTAACATATTGTGAATCGTTTAATTGTTGAGAATTTGTAAACATTAACTGAAAAACATGACCACCAACTTGCCAATCAATACCTAAAGACAAAGCGTTGTTAAACTCTGAGTCAGACGCTCTATTTAGATGCGGAACAAATTCACCTGTTAAAGAAATACTATTTGATATTCTATAACTACCTGCTAAAGCAATTGCAAATTGACTATTATCTTGATTAACATCAGCAACCAAATTTTCATGAATAAAAATTGGCGCAACTTGCAAAGATAAATTAGCATTTACTTTTTTAGAAATTAGTAATTCTGATAGATAAGTCAATCTATGCTGAAATTCTAAATTTGGCAAATCATCACTATCTAATAATGTATTTATACCAACACTACTAAAACTCGTAATGGTAAACGGAAACCCATCTTTAACTTGCCTAGCAATTTTATATTTTACATTTAAATCATAGGTTTTTCTAAATTCACTTCTAGCAACACCCAATTGTAATCTATCGGTTGCACCATAAAAAAAACTAAATTTAATGGTTGCAGCATCTAGTCCAAATAAATCATCTAAACCGTTTTTAATAGTTCCGAAACGATGTGCAATTAAAAAATAAAAATCACCCTTACCTGCAACTTTAGAAGATTCAATATTTATTATTTTTAAGGCTTCAAAAGTACTGTTAACTGTTTTGTCAACCTTTATCTCATCATCTAATTCACCTAACAAATCTTCTTGTGAAAAAATAAAGATAGGAATAACTAATAGCAATAAAAAATATAGTTTTTCCATAATTTTCATAATTTTTTTCAAAAGTACTAAATAAATTGGATTTAACTAAAATTAATAATAGATTAGCTTCAAAAATAACAAAATATGAATTCCAAAAATATAATTATTATTGCAGTATTAATGATATTAGGGTCTTGTACAAATGATAAACAATCTGATTTAGAAGCAATAGTTTGCGTAGATACATTTATTTATTCAGATTGTATAAAAACAATTATTGAAGAGAACTGTACTATTTGTCATCATAGTGGGTCAAATGCTCCAGGGCCATTTCCTTTAGAGACCTACGATCAAGTAAGAGATGCAGCAGAAAACGGTAACCTATTAGTTAGAATTCAATTACCAGATGGTGCAAATGGTATTATGCCACAAACGGGCAAAATGACACAAACTAAAATAGATGCTATCCTTAATTGGGTTAATGAAGGTTTTTTAGAATAAAATAAGTGTTTTGATTTTCTTTTATTGGTATGTTAAATTAGTTGATAATAGAACATTTATCTAATTTCACTTCTTCAAACATTTCATCAAAACCTATAAAAAGACCTTTCACTTTAATTTGGTCGCCCTTTTTTAAATCAACCTTGTTTTCAAACCCACAGGTAATTTTATCGTCTATGGTAATACTATTATTTTCGGTTGCAGTCACTATACCATTAACAGTAACCACTTTTTCTTGATATTTAATTGTTGCTGTTTTTTCACTTTCTGCAAATTCTTTAGCAAACTCTATAGCACTTATCTGAAAATCACTTTTTGCTTTACTAATATCTTTAGGCGAAGCCATTATGTAATTATAACCAAAATACCCAGTAATTGCTAAAACTAAAATTAGACCTAAAATTATTTTATTTTTCATATATTGTTATATTTTTTAAGAATCAACCATTACTAAAGTCATTCTTAAAGAAATTAAGAATTATAAAATTCATTTTTATGTTAATAAAGTTGAGTGTAAATATAACTAAATATTTTGTAAGATCATGAAAAATTTACGCCTTTAGTTCTTAACTAAACTTGGCATGCTAATTGATTAATTATCCATATAAAACTATAAAAACAAGATTATGAAATCAATCTTAACATTTATGCTAACAGTATTAATTACATTAGCTACAACTGCTCAAAAAAAGGTAACTACTAAAAGTGGCGTACTAAAATTTGAAGCCTCTACCGAAAATTTTGAACCTGTTGTTGCAATAAATAAAACAACTAGTGCTATTTTAAAAGAAGATGGTAGTCTTGCTGTTTTAGGGCTAATTAAAGGTTTTCAGTTTAAGAAAAAATTAATGCAAGAGCATTTTAACCAGAAAAAATTTATGGATTCTGAGCAATTTCCTAAAGCAAAATTTGCAGGTACTTTAGCAGATTATAAAGGCGAAGATGGAAAATATACAGTAACTGGTAATTTGACAATTCATGGTGTTACTAAAGAAGTTACGACAATGGCAACCATAAAGAATGTAGATAGTACGGTGTACTTACATACTAAATTTACGGTATTAGTTGCTGACTACGGAATTAATGTTAAAAGTAAGTTAACTAAAAAAATAGCTGAAAAAGTTATTATTGAAATAGATTTAGAATTAAAATAAAAAATTAATTCTACGCCTTTTTAGTAAAAAAACAAGTACTTTCGTTTTATATTTATCATTTTGACAATATAGAAATGATTAGATAAAAACACAAATTAATTCTAATATATAGTAATTATGGAAAAACACAATAAGGAACTTAGGCTTAGAGTAGAATCTTTATTAGCAGTTTCTATGATAAAACCTTTGCTACAAGTAGTGGTAAACAATTATAGTTTTTATATTTACAAACCTGTAAGTGATGAAGAGCTTGAAAAGAGCAATTTGCCTTTAGCCTTAAGAGATACTATTAATGCTTTATTAAATACGATGATTGTAAATAAACAGGCTTTCTTTGCTCAATTTAAAAATAAAAATGATTTAAAAATTCTTAAAGATCAATTGGGATATGATGCACCAGAGCGAGTTACTTTTTTAATATTTAAAACAGACCTTGATAGAATTACTGAAAAAGACAGAAACAAATTTATAGTACAACGTGAAACTAGGTTTAAGCCACACCATTTAAATTAGTGCCGTTAATTTTGGACTTTATATATTTTTTCAATTTTGTAATACTATTTTAGAATTAAAATAAAAAAACCTCTCACTATGGAGAGGTTTTTTTAAATGCAATAAGTAAATAAAAAATTTGGATTATTTAATTGTAATTTTTAAGTTCTTTAGAAGTTAAATCTAACAGATGCGTTCCAAGTTCTTCCAAAACCAAAGAATACTTTATTAGATGTATTAATTCCTAAATAAGTTTCATCATTACCTCGGTCTCCAGGAAAATAGTTTGTTGCAGATTCTGCTATATAATCTGTATTTGCTAAGTTATTTATATTTAATCTGAAATTTATAAAACTAGAATTTTCTAAATTTAATTTATACGATACTCCTGCATCCATTAAAGCATATCCTGGTAATTTTAAAGATCCATTATGGTCTTCTGAATTAAAATCTGCTGCATTTATTCTTGCATAAAGTTTATCTATATAGCGTTGACTAAGATCAAATTTAAGATTTTTAAAGGCTTCATATTCTAATCCTAATCTAGCCGTAAATTGGGCAGCATTACCTACTTTAACACCTTCTAAATAAAGAGTTTCTTCGGGAACGTCTCCGTTAGCATAAGTAATTAGGTTTTGACTATCATCAAAATATGTTGCAGAAACAGTAGAGCCATATTCCCAATTACCAGAAGACATCATTCCTAGAATTCTAAGAGATTCTGTAGGTTTCCAATCAAAATCAAATTCAACACCAATATGTACTTGTTCAACGCCTAATACATTGGCAAAACCTTCAATATCGTCATCATCATTGTTAGGCGTTAAATTAACGTCAAAATTATTAGTCACTCTTATAAACCTATCTTTCCAAGATGTTCTATAAAGGTTAACATTTACTTTAACTTTATCTGTTCTATAGCCATAACCTAATTCAAATCCTGTTATTTTTTCGTTTTCATAGTTTTCGTTTATATTATTTCTGTTGTTAAGAAAAATAGCATCAAAAAATGGTTGTTTTGAGTAATATCCTGCGTTTGCAAATACATTATGTTTTTCAGTTAAGTTGTAGTTTAAACCTCCTTTTACGTTACCTCCTAAAATGTTTTCCCAATCTGTTTCTTGATTTGGATCTGTATCTAATTGGTTAAAATAATCTATTCTTTTAAACCCTTGTTGTGAGGCGCCAAACTGTAAAAAAGCAGAAACTTTTTCTTTGGTATATTCTAACTGTCCAAAAGCCCCATACCATCTAACTAAACCAACATTATAATAATCAATTTTTTCTTCATCATCAATATCACTAAATACATTCCATAAGTTATTTAAATTGGAACTATATTCTGTAGTTAAGACATTAAATCGGTTGTTTACATTATTATTATCTCTATACCCGTCAGCTCCTAATAGATTATCTATTCTTCTATAATGAAATCCTTTATATGATCTTAAATCGATACCAGCATCCATTGTTAAATTTTCACTTAATTTGTGATTAAAATTTGCAAGTAAACCATACCAATTGTGAGAATTAACGGATGCTCTTCTTATAGCGCCATTTCTTCTAGACACTCCGTCTAATCTATCTTCTGGATTAGCATTAGGATTAGAACCACTATATAAGTCAGCGTCATTAACTAAAAAAGTTCCTGTTTGAAAATCTGGGGTATTATTAAATGTAAATCCTTCATTAAAATTACCGCCTTGACCAGAATTAGAAGCAACTATTTCATCCCAAAGAATTTCTCCAGTATTAGAATCTCTAAATTCGCTAGAACTAGCAAATTTTCCTCCTAAACGACCAATATCTCCAGTTCCTCCACCGCGACCGAAAGAAGCATATGCAGAGGTTGATATTTTAGATTTTTCATTTAGTTTCCAATCCCAATTTAAAAATGTAATTGGTTTATGGTAAAAGTTTTTTCTCCAGTTAAACTCTTCACCATTTAAAGAACCGTTATTATAATTGTATTTATAGCCAAGTTTTTGATAGTCTGCTAAAGTTGCCATATTAAAGAAGCTTGTAGTTCTTTGATTGTGTGCTTGAGGTGCACCAGTTATAGTAAATTGAAAATTATGAGCTCCTTTGTCTAAACCAAAACTTATAAAATAATTATAACCTTCAAATTCAGTACCGTCAATATAACCGTCACCTGCTGTTCTACTCAATAATACAGATGCTGCAAAACCGTTATCCATCTTGCCTGTTGAATAAGTTGCTAATGTCTTTAAATAATTGTCATTTCCAAATGATGAAGAAACTACACCTCCTTGTTTTTTATCTGTAGTTTTAGTTACAATATTAATTGTACCACCAACAGATGAAATTGCTAATTTAGAAGAACCTAAACCACGTTGTACTTGCATTGCAGTTGTTACATCTGATAATCCTGCCCAGTTTGACCAAAAAACCCTACCATTTTCCATATCATTTACGGGCACACCATTAATCATTACCGCAATATTTTCTTGACTAAAACCACGAATATTAATTCTTGCATCTCCAAAACCACCACCAGATTTAGTTGCATAAACTGAAGGAGTATTGTTTAAAATTTCTGGAAATTCTTGCGAACCTAATCGTTCAATAATTTCAGCAGATTTAATTGTAGATACTGCAACAGGGGTCTGCCTATCTTTTGCAATATCAATTACTCCAGAAATTACAATTTCATCTAAAGTTTCACCATCACCTGCCATTGTAATTGTTAAATTATTTCCTGTTTTAAAGTTTACATTTTTAGTAGTATAACCTATATAGGTTAACACTAAAACGCCGTCTTTAGCATTTTTAATGATAAAGTTACCGTCAAAATCGGTTGTTGTACCGTTATCTGTTCCTTGCACAATAACGTTAACACCAGACATTGGGCCTGTTTCATCAGAAACGGTTCCTGAAACTTGAGCAAAAGTTGTAATGGTCACTAAAAGCAAGATTACGATTAATCCTAGATTTTTAATCGCGTCTAAAGCGGATAGGTTTGTTCTTTTCATTTTGTTTTGAATTAATTAATTAAAGTTTTTTATAATTTAAATTTATGCAAACTTACTACGGTTATTTTTACGGAATGTTACCAAAAAGTTAACAATACATAATTTTAATTACTGCAAAAATAAGATTGTTTAATCTATAATATTTATAGAATAGCAGAATATTATTAACATTTTTTTAACAGAAAATTATTGTAGGTTAGTAGTTGCTAATTCTTTGCCTAATTCGACTCCAAATTGGTCAAAACTATTGATATTCCAAATAATACCCTGTACAAAAGTTTTTTGTTCGTAAAAAGCAATTAAACTTCCTAAATTTTTGGGTGTTAGTTTTTTAATTGTCATTGTAGTTGATGGTTTATTGCCTTCAAAAACTTTAAAGGCTAATAAGGTGTTTATTTTATTTAAATCCCCTTTTATTTTTAACTCTAAATGTGCTTTTTCTTTACTTTTACCATAAGCAAGAGCTTCTGCTTGTGCATAAAAATGAGCTAGCAACTTTTTATGATGTTCTTTGTTGTCATACAATGAATTTTCAAAACCAATAAGTTCTACAGGAATCATTTTTGTGCCTTGATGTACTAATTGCATAAATGTGTGTTGCATGTTGGTACCTGTGCCTCCCCAAATTATATTACCAGTTTCATAGGTAACTTTAGCAGCATTTCTATCCACAGATTTACCGTTACTTTCCATCATTAATTGTTGTAAAAATGGAACAAATTTTTCTAAATATTGAGAGTACGGTAGAACTGCTTCGGTTTCTGTTTTGTAAAAGTTATTATACCAAATGCTTATTAATGCAGACAAAACAGGAATATTTTTAGCAAAATCGGTTTCTTTAAAATGGAGATCCATTGCATTAGCTCCTTTTAATAATTGTTTAAAATTAGTAAATCCTAAACTTAATGCGATAGTTAAACCTACTGCTGACCATAAAGAGAAACGTCCACCGACCCAGTTCCACATAGTAAAAATATGATCTTTAGCAATTCCAAAATCAACAACGGCTTCTAAGTTCGTAGAGACCGCAACAAAATGATGCTTAATAACTTCTTTTTTAGTTCCTATTTTTTGGGCTAAAAACCATTTTTTTATAGTGTTTGCGTTAGTTAAAGTTTCTTGTGTGGTAAATGTTTTTGAAACAATTACAAATAAAGTTGTTTCAGGGTTTATTTTTTTTAAGATTTCTTGTACATGGTCACCATCAATATTAGAAATAAAATGTGTTTTTAAGTGATTTTTATAATATTGTAATGATTCCACTACCATTTTTGGTCCTAAATCTGAACCACCAACACCTATATTTACAATATCTGTAAATGTTTTATTAGTGTAGCCTGTTAGTTTTCCTGAAATTACTTTATTAGAAAAATCTTCTATTTTAGTAAGCGTATTTTTTATTTCTAAAACAATATTTTTACCCTCAACAATTATTTTTTTTGTAGAAAAATCTCTTAATGCTGTATGTAAAACTGCTCGATTTTCGGTTGTATTAATCAGGTTGCCCGAAAACTGTTTCCTTATAGCGTCTTTTAAATTACAGGCACTAGCTAGATTTATTAAAAGGTCTAGTGTTTTTTGGGTTATTAAATTTTTAGAATAATCAACTTTAAAATCTTGAAATGAAAAACTTAAACTTTCTTTTCTATTTTTATTTTTTTGGAATATTTTTTTTAAAGAAAATGCTTTATTTTCTTTAAAATGTTCTTGTAATTTTTGCCAAGATTTTGTTTGGGTCGGGTTTTGGTTTTTTAGCATTTTAACCTATTACTCGTATTTATTTATATTTTATGAGTTTAATGTGTTAGTTGTTTTGTACTTCTAATCAAAACGAATATTTTAGGTACTTTACATAGCCTAACAACTAAAGTTATTCGCTCAAGTTTCAAAGATAGGTAAATAACTTTTAGCATCTAACAAAAGTACTCAATTAGTTAAAAAATAAAAAATAAAATAAATAAAATAATAATTTGCACATAAAATAAAAACATTTATATTTGCACTCGCAAAACAGAAACATCTTGTTTTACACTCCTCCTTAGCTCAGTTGGTTAGAGCATCTGACTGTTAATCAGAGGGTCCAAAGTTCGAGTCTTTGAGGAGGAGCTTTTAAAATCAAGCACTTGCAAATTTATTGTAAGTGCTTTTTATTTTAAATGAAGTATTTAGTTTTCACTTCTAAAAATTTTGTAAACATGCTTTTTTACAACCAAACAATTATTAGCCTTTTTGTAACGAAAACCTCTTGCAGATTTAAGGTAATGATTTTAATTCTTTAATGCCATTCTTTATTTTTTGCCGTATTTTATACTGCATCTAAAGTGCTCAATTTGATGTCTCTACTTTGGGTTTTGATAATGTTTGTTGCTTTCGGTTTCCAAATTAATAATGTTTGTTTCATTTTGTATAGCAACAATTTTATTTCCTAACCCTGTTATTATTATATACAAAGAACAAGAGTTTGAAAAAGAGCCTACAATGATAAAAATCGGAAATTCTGATTTTTCACCAACCAACCAACTTTTATAACTGTCAAGAAAAGTAATAGAAATGTTAAACTAATCACAATAAAACAATAAAATTATTGTTAAAGGTCTATTCTTAAGTATATTTGACATTCTTTTATTTTACATAAAAACATAAAAACATAAAAACATAAAAACATAAAAACATAAAAATGAAAAAATTAAATTATCTAATCGTATTATTTTCGATACTATTATTAGTCAGTTGTAAAGAAACAGTAAAAAATTACACAGAAACTGCTACTATCGATGCAAATGGTTATACCTACGAAACGGTAGAAAATGACCCAACGGGCTTGCGATTATACACCTTAGAAAATGGATTTCAAGTCTATCTTAGTAAAAACACAGACGAACCAACAATTCAAACATATATTGCTGTAAGAGCAGGTTCAAACTACGACCCAAAAGAATCTACAGGTTTGGCGCACTACTTAGAACACATGGTTTTTAAAGGAACAAGCAAAGTTGGAACATCAGACTGGGAAACAGAAAAAGGATATTTAAAGCAAATTTCTGATTTGTATGAAAAACAACGTGCAGAAAAAGACGAAACAAAGAAAAAAGAAATTTATAAAGAAATAGATAAGGTGTCTTTAGAGGCATCAAAATATTCAATTGCCAATGAATACGATAAAATGGTAAGTTCATTGGGAGCAACAGAGACCAATGCACATACTTGGTTTGAAGAAACCATCTATAAAAATAAAATTCCGGCAAATGAATTGAACAAATGGTTGGCGCTAGAAAAAGAACGTTTTAGTGAATTGGTTTTGCGCTTATTTCATACAGAATTAGAGGTTGTATATGAGGAGTTTAACCGTACTCAAGACAGTGATTTTAGAAAGAGATATTATGCAATGTTAGATGGGCTTTTTCCGAATCACCCTTATGGACAGCAAACAACTATAGGTACTTCTGACCATCTTAAAAATCCATCAATGGTAGATATTCACAACTATTTTGATACCTATTATGTGCCAAATAATATGGCAATGATTTTGGTTGGAGATTTAGATTTTGATGAGACTATCAAAAACGTAGCGAATACTTTCGGAAAATTAAAAAGAAAAGATATTACACATCCTGTTTTACCAAAAGAAGAACCAATCACAGCACCAATTAAACGAGAAGCTTTTGGTCCAAATGCAGCATCTATAACAGTTGCTTTTAGATCTGAAGGAATAGGAACTAAAGAACATAAGTTATTAACAATGGCAGATATGCTATTGGCAAACGGAAATGCAGGATTGATAGACTTAAACATCAATCAAAAACAAACAATGCAACGAGGAGGTTGTTCGCCAATATTTCTAAATGATTATGGATATCATTCTTTTTCTGGCACACCAAAAGCAGGACAAACACTTGATGAAGTAAAGGATTTACTCTTAGCAGAAATAGAAAATCTAAAAGAAGGTAATTTTGACGAATGGATGTTAGATGCCGTAATTAATGATTTAAAATTGACTCAAACAAAGCAATATGAAAATAGTACAGCATTGGCTTCGGCATATTATAAAGCGTTTATTCATAGACAAGATTGGAAAGATGAGGCTGCTTTTTTAGGCGATTTACGTAAAATAACAAAGCAAGAAGTAATGGATTTTGCCAAAGGCTTTTATAAAGAAAACTACGTAGTTACATACAAACGACAAGGAAAAGACGATAGTATTGCCAAAGTTGAAAATCCAGGAATTACAGCAATTGAGTTAAACAGAGGCAAAAAATCTGAATTTCTTCAAGCATTTGAAAAAATGGAATCATCAGAAATTATGCCTGTATTTATTGATTATAAAGAAAAAATTAAAACATCAAAGTTAGATAGTGGAATTGAAGTTTCACATATTAACAATGAAAGTAATGATTTATTTAATTTGAATATTATGTTTGATATGGGAAAAGACCACGACAAGAAATTAGCCTTGGCTGTTGGTTATTTAGACTATTTAGGAACGGATAAAGTAACTCCAGAAGAACTAAAGAAAGAGTTCTATAAATTAGGAATTACCTATGGTGTGCATACTGGCGGAGAACGTTCGCATGTATCTCTTTCAGGAATTAAAGATAATCTTAACAAAGGTTTAGAGTTGCTAGAAGACTTGTGGTCTAATGCCGTAGCAAATCAAGAAACGTACGATAAATACGTGGCAAAAATATTAAAAGGAAGAACAGACGGAAAAGCACAAAAGGGAAATATTTTATGGAACGGGTTATTCAATTATGCTAAATACGGAGAAAATTCTCGCTTAAGAAATATTTTTAATGCCGATGAATTGGCAAAAATAGATCCATCAGAATTAGTAGCAATAGTAAAGGATTTAAAAGGTTACAAACAGCGTATTTTTTATTACGGAAAAGACTTAGCAACTGCAAAAAAGGCATTGAATAGTTTACACAAAGTTCCTTCAGAATTAAAAGAATATCCAGCTCCAGTAAAATATACAGCCTTAGAAACAGGAGGAAAGGTAAACTTTGTGGATTTTGATATGGTACAGTCTGAAATGATATTTGTAGCTAAAAAAGATGTTTTTGATGCTAAAAAATTGGCGCAATCAAGAGTGTTTAATAGTTATTTCGGAAGTGGATTGTCGTCTATTGTGTTTCAAGAAATTAGAGAGTCAAAGTCATTGGCGTATTCTGCATTTTCTGCTTATTCAAATGCTCGAAAAAAGGGAGAATCCGATTATGTGTATGCATATATAGGTACGCAAGCCAATAAATTGCCAGAAGCCGTTGATGCAATGCTAGATTTGATGAGTAATATGCCAGAAGCACAACAACAATTTGATGCTGCAAGAGAAGCAACTTTAAAGAAAATTGCTGCAGAACGCATTAATAAATCTAGTATTTTTTGGACGTACCAAAGTTTAAAAGATAGAGGAATTGAGAATGATAATAGAGAAGAAATTTACAAAGAAGTTCAAAAAATGACCATGCAAGATTTGGCAACTTTTTTTGCCGATAATATCAAAGGAGGAAATTATACTTCGCTTGTTATTGGAAATAAAAAAGATATAGATATGAAAGCGCTGGAAAAATTGGGCGAAGTAAAAGAGTTTGATATTGATTATTTATTCAACTATAAAAATACAGAAGTAAAACAATAGACTGTCTGTGAAAGCAGAAGATAGAAATTTATAAAAGCCGTTCGTTTTATACGAACGGTTTTTTTGTTGATTTTTTTTGCTCTGTTTTAAATTTAGAGATTTCATTCCAGCACGTCAGCAAGCCTTTCGCAGAAAACCGAGAATAACTAAGAAATTCACTCAATTTTTGTTCGTTTTAAATACAGATATATTCAGGTAATAATTCTTTGGTGTTTATTTCAAAAGTTGTATCAACCAAAAGAGGAATAGAGTTGAAAATTATCAATGAAATCATTAACTCAAAATAAAAACCTCTATAAAAAAGAGTTTATAGAGGTTTTTTGTGGAGATGGAGGGAATCGAACCCTCGTCCAAACAAGTAATCTAATTACTTTCTACATGCTTATTCTTTACTTAATTTTCGACAAAAAGCGGATTAAAGACAATCTACTTTGAGCTTATTCTTTTTAGTTTCGCAATAAAACCAAGATATTTTTATTGCTAGGTTTACTTTTACGATGCCTCAATTCAAAACGCCGTTAACCAAGGCTTTTATAGAGACATTTAGCTTTTCCGCCTTGCGGAACGAGGCTTGATCTTACTATTAATTCAGATTAAGCAGCTAAAGCAAAATTATTTTCGCCGTTTAAAAATTTGAAATAAAGATTTACGAGTATAATTTCATTACTCGACATGCTTATAACTAAACTGATCTCGCAGTCAAAACCAGTCATCCCCAAAATATTAAAGAACATATATCAAATTAAATTTGATACTGCAAATGTAAAATAGAAAAGAGAGAAAAGAGAATAGAAAAGAGATTATTTTTCAATTATTTATAAAATATCTTTGCCATTGACTACATTACACTTATTTTTACACAAAATTCATTCCAAAATAAAATATGAAATTAGCTATTATAAGAGAACGTAAAAACCCACCTGATAGAAGGGTTGTTTTTTCGCCAGATGCATGCATTGTATTATTAAAAGAATTCCCAAATTTAGAAATTAAAATAGAAAGTTCTAATGTTCGTGTTTTTACAGATGATGACTACAAAAAGAAAGGATTACATGTTACTAATGATGTGTCTGATTGTGATGTAATGCTAGGCGTAAAAGAAGTGCCAATTGATGCTTTAATACCAAATAAAAAGTATTTTTTCTTTTCACATACGATTAAAAAACAACCTTATAATCGGGATTTATTACGTGCCATCTTGTCTAAAAATATTGAATTATACGATCATGAAGTTATAACTAATAAAAAAGGAAATAGAACTGTAGCTTTTGGACGATATGCAGGTATTGTAGGTGCTTATAACGGATTTAGAACTTATGGATTAAAATATAATTTATTTGATTTACCTAAAGCAGAAAGTCTTAAATCACAAGTAGAGTTAATAGAGAAATTAAATTTAATTAAGGTAAAATTACCTAATATTAAAATTGTTTTAACAGGAAAAGGCAGAGTAAGTAATGGTGCAAAAGAAATGTTAGAGGGTATGCAATTAAGAGAGGTTGACTCTAACACTTTTTTAAATAAAAATTTTAACGAATCTGTTTTTGTTCAAATAGATGTATTAGATTATAATAAAAGAAAAGACGGTAAAAAAATGGATAAGTATGATTTTTATAATAATCCAAAAGATTATGTAAGTAATTTTATGCAATTTGCAAAAGTTGCAAATTATTATATTTCTGGTCATTTTTTTGGCTCAGGTTCTCCGTTTTTATTTACAAGAGAAGATTTAAAAGCAACTGATTTTAATATTAAAGTTGTTGCAGATGTAAGTTGTGATATTGATGGACCAGTAGCGTGTACTATAAGATCAAGCACTATTGCAGACCCAATTTATGGTTATGATGTCTTCACTGAAAGAGAAGTTGATTTTAAAAGCACTACTGCAATTGCTGTAATGGCAGTTGATAATTTACCTTGTGAATTACCAAGAGATGCTTCTATTGGTTTTGGTAAAATGTTTGCAAAATATGTTATTCCTGCCTTCTTTAATAAGGATAAAGACGGGTTTTTAAAACGAGCACAGATAACAAAGAATGGTAAACTAACTAAAGAATTTTTATATTTACAAGACTATGTAAAAAAGTAGTTTTTTTATGAAAAAGAAAAAAGAAATCCTATGTTTAAATAAGTTTAAAGTACAAAATAATACCTAAATTTACACTTTAAATAAAAGTAATTATATAATTGACTTACTTTTGTCAAAATTTATAGCCATTTGAAGTTTTATAGTAACGGTAAATTATTAATTACATCAGAATATCTAGTTTTAGATGGTGCAAAGGCATTTGCCTTACCAACTAAGTATGGTCAAAGTCTAGAAGTTAAAATGCTAAATAATGACTACGCTACCTTGTTTTGGGAGAGTATTGATTATAAAAATGGCTGTTGGTTTAAATGTGAATTTAATTTAAAGTCACTTAACTACAAAAACCAAACAAATACTAAAATTGCAAAAAAATTACAACAAATTTTAATTGAAGTTCAAAAATTAAATCCAAGTTTTTTACAACAAAAACAGAGTCTTAGAGTAAAAACTACTCTTGATTTTAATAAAAATTGGGGGTTGGGATCATCATCTACATTAATAAATAATATAGCAAATTGGGCAAAAATTGATGCTTTTAAATTGCAACACAATACTTTTGGAGGTTCGGCTTATGATATTGCTTGTGCGCAAAATAATTCACCAATTTTATACCAACTAAAAAGTAAAAAACCTAAAATTACACCTGTAAATTTTAATCCAAAATTTACAAATCAATTGTATTTTATATATTTAAATAAAAAAAAAAACAGTAGAATTGCAATAAAAAATTATCAAAAAATTAGTACGGATAAAACGGCATTAGTAACTAATATTTCGGCTATTACTAATGCTATTTTAAAAACAAATTCATTAATTGAATTTGAAAAATTAATAGAAGAACACGAAAATTTAATTGCTAAAACAATTCAAATTAAACCCATAAAACAACAATTATTTAAAGATTATTTTGGGTCTATAAAAAGTTTAGGAGCATGGGAAGGCGATTTTATTTTAGCAACAGGTAATGAAGATACTCCAAAATATTTTAGTAAAAAAGGGTTTGAAACAATACTCTTTTTTAAAGATATCATTTTATAAAAAACCCGTTTCAATTTTAAATTGAAACGGGAAAATTGCTATGAAAAAGAAAAAGTGTCAAATTACGAATAACTTGACACTACAAATATAGTTTATATTTAAAGAATTTACTATAGTTTCTGAAAATTTAACAGGTAATTAACTTATTTCATTACCATTATTAACATTTTTGTTATCAGGTTCAATAAAAGATAATTTTCCTTCTTTTGTTTCTGTCATTAATAACATACCGTTACTTTCTACTCCTCTAATTTTTCTTGGTGCTAAATTAGTTAAAACGGTTACTTTTTGTCCAATAATTTTTTCAGGGCTAAAAGATGTTGCAATACCACTTACTATGGTTCTAATTTCAACACCTAAATCTACCTTAAGTTTTAGTAGTTTTTTAGTTTTTGCAATTTTTGCTGCTTCTATAATAGTTCCTACCCTTATATCTAATTTTGTAAAATCTTCAAAAGCAATGATTTCTTTTATTGGCTCTATTACTTTATTTTCTTGTTCGTTTGCTATTTTAGTTGCTTCTAATTTATCTAATTGTTTTTGAATCTCTATAGTTTCAATTTTAGCAAATAATAATGTTGCTTTGCCTATTTTGTGGCTTGCTGCTATTAATTCCTTTTTTTCAATAACATCATTCCATGTTAAAGAATTATCTAGGTTTAAAATGGTTTTTAACTTTTTAGAGGTAAAAGGCAAAAAAGGCTCACATAAAATGGCTAGTGCTGCTGCAATTTGAAGTGCCTCATACATAATACCTTCTACTTCTTTTGGGGTTTCCTTTATTTTTTTCCAAGGCTCTTGTTCTTGTAGAAAAACATTTCCTTGCCTTGCTAAATTCATTAATTTACCTAAGCCTTCTCTAAATCTATATTTTTTAATTGATTTGCCAATATCTTCGGGATAAGTATTTATGAGGTCTATTTGACCAAAAATTTTATTAGGTGATGGTATTATGCCGTCATAGTATTTATTAGTAAGCACAACTACTCTATTAATAAAATTACCGAAAATTGCAACTAGTTCATTGTTATTTCTTGCCTGAAAGTCTTTCCAAGTAAAATTATGGTCTTTACTTTCTGGTGCATTTGCTGTTAATACATAACGTAAAACGTCTTGTTTATTAGGAAAGTCTTCTAAATATTCATGCAACCAAACGGCCCAATTTTTTGAAGTTGAAATCTTATTATCCTCTAAATTTAAAAATTCGTTTGCAGGAACATTTTCGGGTAAAATATAAGAACCCTCTGCTTTGAGCATTACAGGAAAAATAATACAATGAAAAACAATATTATCTTTACCTATAAAATGGACTAACTTTGTATCTTTATCTTTCCAATAAGGTTCCCAATCTTTATGGTTATTTTTTGCCCATTCTTTGGTAGCAGAAATATAACCTATTGGTGCATCAAACCATACGTATAAAACTTTACCTTTTCCTCCATTTACAGGTACTGGAATTCCCCAATCTAAATCTCGCGTTACTGCTCTTGGTCTTAGACCATCATCTAACCAAGATTTTACTTGCCCTAAAACATTTGGTTTCCAATCATTTTGATGTCCTTCAATAATCCATTTTCTTAACCAACCTTCGTATTTATCTAAAGGTAAATACCAGTGCTTTGTTTCTTTTAAGGAGGGCTTATTACCTGTTATTGCAGATTTTGGGTTTATTAAGTCGGTTGCATTGTGACTTGTGCCACATTTTTCACATTGATCGCCGTAACTCTCCGTATTATCGCATTTTGGACATGTACCTATTACAAAGCGATCTGCTAAAAATTGATTAGCTTCTTTATCATATAATTGTGCATTGGTTTCTTCAATAAATTTACCGTCATTGTATAATTTTTTAAAAAATTTACTAGCAGTATCGTGGTGTTCTTTTGCAGAAGTACGTGAATAATTATTGAATGAAATACCGAAATTAGTAAAAGAGTCTTTAATAATTTTATGATACTTATCTACAATTTGTTGTGGTGTAACACCTTCTTTTTTTGCACGAATAGTAATAGGCACACCATGTTCATCACTACCACAAATAAAAAGAACATCATCACCAATACCTCTTAAATAACGTGCATAAATATCACTTGGTACATAAACACCTGCTAAGTGACCGATATGTACTGGGCCATTTGCATATGGTAAGGCGGCTGTAATTGTATGTTTTTGTGGCTTAGTCATATCTTGATATATTTGATTGCAAAAGTAAGAATTTGCTTATTAGTTATTATCATTTTATGAAAAAAATTGAAGTAAAACTAGAATATTTACTTGTCAATTAATCTATTTAATTTTTTTTTAAATTAATGTAGTCTTCAGGTTATTTAGAGGTATTGAGTTATCAAGATATTAGAAATTTACAATTATTACAAAAACTATTAAAATACTTATCATTAGAAATTGATTATCAGTAATTTAATAAAATAACAAATTTAAATTTGCAAATAGTCTAAGAGAAAATTAAAATTGGTAGTAACTTTGAAATACTTAAATGATGCGAAAATTAAAAAATAGTGAACTCAATAGGCTAGAAATACCAATATTTAAAGTCGTAAAAAAAACACCTCTAATTGTTATTCTAGATAATATACGTAGTCTAAATAATATTGGTTCTATCTTTAGAACAAGTGATGCTTTTTTAGTAAAAAAAATTTATTTATGTGGTATTACTGCAAAACCACCTCATAAAGATATTCATAAAACAGCGCTTGGTGCAACAGATTCAGTTGAATGGGAGTATGTTAAAGATACTTTGAAATTAGTTAAAAATTTACAAAGAGATAACATAAAAGTCATTGCTATTGAACAAGCCGAGAATAGTATTAAATTACAAAATTTCTCAATTAAAAGCGATGAAACTTATGCTATTGTTATGGGTAATGAAGTAAAAGGCGTACAACAAGAAGTGGTTTCTATTTGTGATAACACTATTGAAATTCCACAATTTGGAACAAAACATTCATTGAATATTTCAGTAACTACCGGTATTGTATTATGGGACTTATTTAAAAAGCATATGTTTTAACTAAATTATTACTATTTTTATTTTTGAAAAGTATAAAAAAGATGAAAGTTATGAGATATATTCTTGTAATTTTTGCAGTTTAAAACAGTACATTTGTAGCGTGTTAACTAATCTTAATAAGCATATAACAACCTATTTTCCTTTTTTAAAAAAAGCAAAACTATTAATAGCTGTTTCTGGCGGTATTGATTCTGTTGTATTAACACATTTATTACATCAATTAAGTTTTGATATTGCTTTAGCACATTGTAATTTTAATTTAAGAGGAAAGGAAAGTAGTAAAGATGAAATTTTTGTTAAAAAATTAGCCAAGAAATTTAAAAATGATTTTTTTGTAACTCAATTTGAAACAAAAAAATATGCAAAAGAGAACAAACTTTCTATTCAAGAAGCGGCACGTAATTTACGATACAATTGGTTTAATAAACTAGTTCTAGAAAATCAGTTTGATTATATACTTACTGCACACAACTTAAACGATAATTTAGAAACTTTTTTAATAAATTTAACAAGAGGAACAGGTTTAAAAGGCTTGCTAGGAATCCCTAAAAAAAATAAAAATGTTGTGAGACCTTTACTGGAATTTTCTCGTAAAGAAATTACAGAATTTGCACTTAAAAATAATGTAAAATGGCGAGAAGATAAGAGTAATGCTACTCTTAAATACGTTCGTAATAAAATTAGACATCAAGTAATTCCTGTTTTAGAAAGTATTAATACCAATTTGTTAGATTCGTTTAAAAACACGTTAGAGCATTTAAAAGGAAGTGACGAAATTAGTAATGATTTAATACGTTCAAAATTTAACCCCAAAATTTCAGTACATTCAATATTTAACATACAGCATTCAATATTTAAGATAAAAGATATTCTAGAAACTTTAAATCCAAAAGCATATTTATACAAGATATTTAAAAATTACGGTTTTACAGAATGGAATGATTTGTTAAACTTACTAACTACGCAAAGTGGCAAACAACTATTTTCTAAAACACATCGTTTAATTAAGGATCGAGAATATTTGTTATTAGTAAAGATAGATAGTATCCCGAATACAAAAAATCTAATCATTAATAAAAATGACAATAGATTTAACATACAGCATTTGACATTTAAAATTAAAAGCAACTCTTTTAGCGATAATCAAAATCTGCAAGAAACAGTATTTGATAAAAATTTGTTAAAATTTCCATTAAAAGTAAGAAAATGGAAAAAAGGAGACTATTTTTACCCAATAGGAATGACAGGGAAAAAGAAGTTAAGTAAATTTTTTAAAGATGAAAAATATTCGCTTTTAGAGAAAGAAAATATTTGGTTACTTTTGTCTAATAATCAAATTATTTGGATTATAGGAAAGCGACAAGACAATCGATTTAAAATAACCAAAACGACAACACAAATTATAGAAATATCATTAATGACAAAGACCGATATAAATTAAAGATTAGTATTCTTTATATCTTTGCGAGAACCTTTTTTATGAAAAAAATAATTAGTTTAATAATTACCTTATTTGTTTTTTCTGCTACTTTTTCACAAGACTTTAGTCTTAATAAAGATAAAGGATTTAAAGAACCTGTGACTTGGACAACTCATGTCGAAAAAATTAATGATACAGAATATTACTTAGTTTTTAAAGCAAAAATTAAAGATAAATGGCACTTATATTCGCAATATAATGTAGAAGGCGCTTCATTGCCTTTAGAGTTCAGTAGTGAACAAGCAGATTCTTTATTTACTATTAAAGGTAAAGCGTTAGAAAGTAAAACTCATAAAGCATACAGTGAAACTTGGAAAAAAGAAGAAACTTTTTTCTCTAAAGAAGGAACACTCAAACAAAAAATAAAACTGCTAAAAAATGATGTTACTAAAGTAAGAATGTCTTTATTTGGACAAGTTTGTAAAGAAGCATGTATTCTTGTAAGTGGTGATTTTGATTTTGATTTAACTAAAGCAATTGAGGTTACTAAGATGAATACCGAAAGCGCTCAAATTTCTTCAAGTAAAAAATCGAATATAGTTAAGCCAAAAGAGAAAAAAGATAGAGGCTTATTGACTTTGTTTTTATTAAGTTTTTTTGCAGGTTTTGCTGCATTATTAACACCATGTGTTTTTCCAATGATACCAATGACGGTAAGTTTTTTTACTAAGCAATCTAAATCTAAAGCACAAGGAATTCGCAATGCAATAATTTATGGTTTATCTATTATTGTTTTATATGTTTTATTGGGTTCTGTCGTTGTTTGGGCATTTGGTGCAGATTCACTAAATATTCTTGCTGCAAACCCTTGGTTTAATATCGCTTTCTTTTTATTACTCTTAATTTTTGCGATTTCTTTTTTGGGTGCTTTTGAAATAATACTACCAAGTTCTTGGGCAAATAAAATGGATTCAAAAGCAGATAAAGGCGGTGTTATAGGTATTATTTTTATGGCATTAGCATTGGCAGTTGTGTCTTTTTCGTGTACAGGTCCAATTGTTGGCACAGCCTTAGTAGCTGCTGCTACAAAGGGCGGCATTGCTCCAATAATTAGTATGTTTGGTTTTTCTTTAGCTATTGCATTACCTTTTGCATTATTTGCTGCATTTCCTGGTTGGTTAAATTCATTGCCTAAGTCAGGCGGTTGGTTAAATACAGTAAAAGTTGTTTTAGGGTTTTTAGAATTAGGTCTAGCATTTAAATTTTTATCGAATGCAGATTTAGTTTGGGACACACATTGGTTAGAACGAGAAATGTTTATCGCTATTTGGATTGCTATCTTTGGTACAATGGCATTCTATTTATTTGGTAAAATTAAGTTACCACATGATTCACCTCTAACTCACATTTCTGTTGGTAGATTATTACTAGGTATTTTAACATTAACTTTCGTTATTTATTTAATTCCTGGGCTTTGGGGAGCGCCTTTAAAATTAATTAGTGGTTTTCCACCGCCAATGCATTATAGTGAGTCGCCTTATGGTATAGGTTTTTCAAAAAGAGAAGGAGGTATTTTACAAGAAAAATTACCCGAGGGAGCAGTTTACGGACCTCATGATATTGCCTCGTTTGAAGATTATGATCAAGGGCTTGCTTATGCAAAAAAAGTAGGAAAACCAATTTTATTAGACTTTACAGGTAAAGCATGTGTAAATTGTCGTAAAATGGAAGAACAAGTTTGGTCTGATCCAAAAATATTACAAATACTTAAAAATGATATTGTATTAATTTCCTTATATGTAGATTTAGTAAAGCCATTACCTAAAGAAGAACAATATATATCAGAAACTACAGGTAAAAAAATTAGAACTTATGGTAATAAATGGAGCGATTTTCAAATGAAAAAGTACAAAGCAAATGCGCAGCCATATTATGTTTTAATAAATCATAATGAAGAAAATTTAAATCTATATACTTCTTATAACCCAGATATTGATAAATATTACAATTGGCTTAAAGAAGGTATTGGTAATTTTAAAAAATAACTTATCAGTTAGACACTAAAAAGTGTGTAAATTTTTCTTGGTTCGCTAATTTTATAGCCGAACTCTTTTTTCGGTATTGGGTAATTTGTGTAACTTAAAATAGCCAATAACTATAAAAAGCACCTCATAAGTCTTTAAAATGGTATGACCAATTTCGTGTGCTGAACACTTATTTATTAGGTAATGTTACATATAACGTCTATCCTACCATTTATAAACCGATAATTTAAATTTTCTCCACGATTAGAATAAACAGTCCGTATTGTGTCAAGTACTTTGTTATCTTTTGTATAAATGATTAAATTACCTCCAAAATTATTCTTCTCGATAATTTTAAAATATCCCTTTTTTTTGTAAACGAATAGTTGAACAAGATTGAGCGATTGTTATATTATTTTTTAATTGGTTTTAGATATATTGTATCTAAATAAACAATGTGGCTTTTTTTATCTCTTTTATAAATTGTGTCTCTAATATAGATTCTTTTTTCTGTATAATTATTCTTTTTTATCTTTAAGTAATTTTTATTTCTGCTTTCAAACTTCCTTAGTTCTTGTGGATTAAACACTATCGTATCAAAAGTTTTGTTCATAAAACGTGTTTCTTTGAGTTTCCCCATATTGAGACCAAACTGTGCTTATTGTATCTTCTATATAGCCTTTTTTTAAAAAAATTAAATCAGAAATAACATTAGGTGATTTGTTTAGTTTAAAATAACCTTTTTTATCTGAAGTGGTCGATTGAGGGTTTTCAAATATTTCTTTTATTAGTACATTAGACATAGGATTATAATTTTCATCAACTACAACTCCATGGTAATAACTTCTGTTTTTTTTACAAGAAATTATAAATAAATAAATTTTTCATTTTAATTCTAATTTAGTTAACCATAGTAAGCCTAATATGTCATTTCTGTTTGCAATAGTTCTTTCTTTTATTTCTAAATCATTATGATAATATTTCATTAAGTCAACTTCTCCTGTTTTAGGGTAATTTTCACCTTTTGTTTCTTCCATATAGTCCCTATTTGATTAGTTGCACCACGTTTTTGTTTTGATTTTCGCCTTTTTTTCTTTGTGAAGCGTAGCGAAAAAAAGAAAAAAAGGCGAAAATCATCGCTTTAAATTAATCTCTGTGATTTTTAAAGCGAAGGAATGACAACTTGTTTATTTTTGAATAACTTTAAAATAAA
>JAKISG010000013.1 GCA_021648755.1 Flavobacteriaceae bacterium
GGCAGACTGCCTTATTTAATTAAATATATGCCTGCTGATTTGGATGATATATATCTTTATACAGATAAATCTAAAAAAGAAAAAAATAATTGGTATTGGATAGTTAGATTCTTTAAAATGTTCGTAGCAACTGAAGCGCAAATAAGAAGAGATAAAGACAAAAATCGCGAGGCTTATGATATCGTAAATGAAGAATTAATAGTTATGGATGAAACAACAGCAGTAGCTGATTATATTACGGGAGATAAATTACTAATTTTTTGTTATTTATAACTTCAAATTTGTACATTTGACGTCTTAAAGTATTTTCAAAATCTATGATTACACATATTAGTGGTAAATTAGTGGAGAAAAATCCTACACATGTAATTATTGAGTGTAATGGTGTCGGTTATTTTTTAAATATATCCCTACATACTTTTTCTAAAATTTCTGATCAAGAAAATCTATTATTATACACACATTTAAATGTACGTGAAGATTCGCACACTTTATTTGGTTTTTTTGATAAATTAGAACGTGAAATTTTTAGATTATTAGTTTCAGTATCTGGAGTTGGCCCAAGTATTGCTAGAACTATGCTTTCCGCTATGAATTGTAACCAAATTCAACACGCAATTGCTAGTGGTGACATACCAACCATACAATCGGTCAAAGGTATTGGTGCAAAAACAGCACAACGTGTTATTATTGATTTAAAAGACAAAATATTAAAAACGTATTCTATATCTGAAAATTCTTTAGAATACCCTTACAATACAATTAGAGATGAAGCGTTATCTGCTTTAGAAGTTTTAGGTTACCATAAAAAACAAGTAGAAAAATTAGTGCAAAAAATTATACAAGAAACCCCCGACATTGCCCTTGAAAACCTCATTAAATTGGCTTTGAAAAGTTTGTAAAAAATTGAAATTTATAGTGAGAAATACATATAAACTAGTATTCATTATCTTTTTAATTAGTGTATTTCATACAAATGCTCAAACAGATAATACGATTACAAACGATACAATCCCGACATTACCTTATGAATTTAATGCAAATCAATATGGTAATCTATTTTTAAATGGAGTAAATACAGAAGTTATTTACGACCAAGAAACTGGCAAGTATATTTTTGTCGAAAAAATAGGCGATTATTATGTAAAAAGTCCAATTTACATGACGGCAGCTGAATATGAAGAATATAGATTAAAGCGAGATATGTTAGATTATTACAAATCTAAAATTAGCGCAATAGAAGGCAAGAAAAAAGGAAGTGATGAAGCAAAAAAAGATTTATTACCAAAATATTACGTAAACTCTAAATTCTTTGAATCTATCTTTGGCTCTAATGAAATCGAAATAAATGCACAAGGTAATGTTGTTGTCTCTATGGGTATACTTTATCAAAAAGTAGAGAATCCTCAAATTTCTGAACGTAATAGGCAAAGTACAATTTTTGATTTTGACCAACAAATTAGCGCTAGTATTAATGCAAAAGTAGGCACAAGGTTAAACGTAAATATTAATTATGATACAGAATCTACTTTCGATTTTCAAAACTTAGCAAAATTAGAATATGCACCAACCGAAGATGATATTGTCCAAAAAATTGAAGTAGGTAATGTTAGCATGCCCTTACAAAGTTCATTAATTGCTGGAGCACAAAATTTATTTGGTTTTAAAACAAAATTACAGTTTGGCGCAACAGAAGTAACTGCTGTTTTTGCAAGACAACAATCGCAAACAAGAAGCGTGGCCGCTCAAGGCGGAGCAACTATTCATGAATTTGAACTAAAAGCAAGTGGCTACGATAGAGATAGGCACTTTTTCTTAGCACAAAAATTTAGAGACAATTACAACACCGCTTTAGCTGATTTTCCATTAATAAATAGTTCTATAAATATTACTAGAATTGAATTATGGATAACAAATCGTACAAACCAAACCGACGATGTAAGAAATATTGTTGCTATTGGTGATTTAGCCGAAGGGAAACCAAGTAATATAGGTAATTTAAATGCCGATTCCACCCCAATAATTGGTCAACATGACCCCTCAAACCAAGCAAATGCACTAATAAATAAACTAACCACAACAGTTGGTCCAGATTATGTCAGAACAATAGCTAGTGTTACTGCTGGGTTATCTCTCTTTGCACAAGGAACAGATTATTCGATTTTAGAAAATGCAAAAAAATTAATTTTAGGTAGAGACTTTAGTATCCACCCTTCTTTAGGATACATATCATTAAATAGAGTATTAGCCGAAAGTGATGTACTTGGTGTTGCTTATGAATATACAGAGGCAGACCCATTAACTGGCGAAATAAAGACTTATACTGTAGGAGAATTATCTGGTAATGGTATAGATGCTCCAGATAATTTAATACTAAAATTATTAAGATCTGAAATCATAAATACTGAAGTACCTTTATGGGATTTACAGATGAAAAACGTATATGATTTAAATTCATTTCAAATGAGCTCTGATGGGTTTAGATTAGAAGTCTTATATCAAGACCCCTCAACTGGTGTACCATTAAATATTTTACAAAATACAACAACAGCAAATATTTCTAACCAACCACTATTAAACTTACTACAAATAGACCGTTTAGATCAATCTAACAATGTAGAAATTGGCGGTGATGGCTTTTTTGATTATATAGAAGGTGTTACAGTAAACTCGCAACAAGGATTAATTTATTTTCCTGTTGTAGAGCCCTTTGGAAGTCATTTAGACGGAATTGAAGGAAGTGGACTTTTAACTCATGCAGATGACGATATTTATATATTTAGAGAACTATACAATAGAACACAACCTGATGCACAAAATAACTTTCAAAGTAAGGACAGATACACTATTGTAGGTTATTATAGATCAGAAGGACAAAACGGAATTCCGTTAGGAGCATTCAATGTACCTAGAGGCTCTGTAGTTGTAACTACAGGAGGGCGAACACTAGTAGAAGGTGTAGATTATGTAGTAGATTACCAAATAGGTAATGTACAAATCACCAACCCTTCACTAATTTCATCTAACGCACCAATTCAAGTTTCGGTAGAAACAAATAATGCCTTTTCTACTCAAAATAGAAGATTTACAGGACTTGACATACAACATAAATTTTCAGATGATTTAGCAATTGGTGGTACCTTTTTAAATTTAAGAGAAAGACCTTTTACTCAAAAAGCACAATTTGGTACCGAACCCGTAAATAACTCAATTGCAGGAATTAATTTTACCTACAACACCGAAGTACCAAAACTAACAAAATGGATAAATTATTTACCAAACATTGATACAGATGCAATTTCTAATTTATCGATAAGAGCAGAAGCAGCCTATCTAATACCAAACTCACCAAAAGGTATTGAATTAAATGGCGAAGCAGCATCATATCTAGACGATTTTGAAGGTACACAAATACCTCTAAATATAGATATGCCAGAACAATGGAAACTAGCAAGTACACCACAAAAACAAAACCTTAGTACTTCTGGTTTAGATTTTATAGATGAAACTGACCCCTTAGGTTATAGTAAAAAACGTTCTAGATTAGCATGGTATGCTATTGACCGCCTCTTTTACGGTTCATCTTTAAGACCTGGAAATATTGATGACGATGAATTATCAAGAGCAGAAGTTAGAAGCGTAGGCTTTGAAGAATTATTTCCGAATATAGATTTAGATATCACACAAACTAATATTGTACGAACTTTTGATTTAGCCTATTACCCTGAAGAACGCGGTACAAATAATTATGATACCGAAAATGTAGATAATAATACAGGTAAATTTACAGACCCTGAAACTCGTTGGGGAGGGATTATGAGAGCCTTAACAACAACTGATTTTCAACAAGCTAATGTAGAATATATTCAGTTTTGGTTAATGGATCCCTATGAAAACTATTCTATTAATCTAGACGAAGGAGGTAACCCAAGCACAAACCCTTTAGAGAATATTGGAGAACTATACTTTAACTTAGGAAATATATCAGAAGATATCTTAAAAGATGATAGAAGAATGTTTGAAAATGGTTTGCCAGAAAATGGTATTCAAGATGCAACCAGTCCATCACCAAATGTTGAAATTACGAACTATTCTTCAATACCTACCATACAATCACTACTGAATGCTTTTTCTGAAAATGATGCAGATCGTCCAAATCAAGATGTTGGTTTAGACGGCTTAGATGATGCAGGTGAAAATTTAAAATATGGCTCTGTTTTTACCACAGGCGCAAACCCATTGACTGACCAAGCATTGATTGATATACAAAATGATCCTTCCTCAGATAACTACGAATTTTTTAGAAGTACTAATCACGATACTAATGATGCATCTATCTTATCACGCTATAAAAACTTTAATAGAACCCAAGGAAATTCACCTACTTTAAATAATTCTACCGAGAGTTATCCTACATCGGCAACCTCATTTCCTGATACAGAAGACTTAAATAGAGACCAAACTATGAGTGTTGCAGAGGGTTATTATCAATATAAAATACCTATTAGCCAAGGTGACTTTATAGTTGGACAAAATAATATTGTTGACTCCAAAACAACAAGTGTAACTTTACCTAATGGCAGCACGCAAAATACAACTTGGTATCAATATAGAATACCTGTTCAAAGCGGTGGTGAAGCAATCGATATTTCTAGTTTTAACTCCATACGCTTTATACGTATGTTTGTTACCAAATTTACAAAACCAATTGTTTTGCGTTTTGGGCAATTAGAATTAGTAAGAGGTAACTGGAGACGATATACCAATACTTTAACCGAACCTACTCCATCACCATTAATACCTCTAACTACAATTGAAAATCAAAATTTTGAAGTTGGCGTTGTTAACATTCAAGAAAACGAAAGAAGAATACCAATACCATATATATTACCTCCTGGAGTCGAAAGAGAACGTTTACAAGGCAGCACAAGTATACAACAACAAAATGAACAATCCCTAAGTATAAAAGTAACTGAATTAGAACCAGGAGAAACAAGACTAGTATATAAAAATACAAGTTTTGACATACGTATGTTTAAAAAGTACAAAATGTTTATTCATGCAGAAAGCACTGTAAGTTCAGATCTCGTTCTAGATGATGAAATTACTGCTGTAATAAGATTAGGTGATGATTTAATAGATAATTATTACCAAATAGAAATGCCCTTAAAAATCACAGACCTTTCAGCGGTTACTGCAGAAGAAATTTGGAAAAATAATCTAGAAGCTGCATTAGAAGAGTTTGGAAAATTGCGCCTAGATAGGTTTGAAAATAGTACTGAACCAGTAAGTGTATTATACCCAACACTAACAAACGGAGGTGTTAATGGCTTAGATTTTGGCACTTACAGACTATATGTAAAAGGAAACCCAACCTTAGCAAAAATAAAATCAATGATGCTTGGTGTAAAAAACGATAGTAATCAACCAAAAAGTGCAGAATTATGGTTTAATGAAATGCGTGTTGTCGATTTTGATAATGAAGGTGGTTGGTCAGCAATTGCAAACATAAATGCAAATTTAGCCGATTTTGCAGATATTGCAGTAAGTGGCGCTATGGCTACTAAAGGTTTTGGCTCTCTAGATCAAAGGGTAAACGAAAGAAGTCAAGATGATACTATGCAATACGATATTGTGTCTAATATAAACTTAGGGCAGTTACTACCCAAAAATTATGGTATTAAACTACCTCTTAACATAGGTATTGCAGAAGAATTTAAAGACCCAAAATACGACCCGCAATACCAAGATATTTTATTTGAAGATACAAACAATAATAACAGCCCTAATCGAGATAACGCAACTGATTATACCAAACGTAGAAGTATCAGTTTAATAAACGCTCGAAAAGAACGTACCAATCAAAAGAAAAAACAACGCCTATATGATGTAGAAAACTTATCCGTTTCCTTTGCGTATAATGACTTATTTCATAAAAATTATAATGTAGAAAAATTTAGCGATCAAAATGTAAGAGCAGGTGCAACCTATAATTATAATTTTGAACCTAAAAGCATAGAACCTTTTAAAAAATCGAAATTTTTAAGCAAATACAAATCTTTAAAGATTATAAAAGATTTTAATCTAAATCTTTTACCAAATAATTTTTCTGTAAACTCTAATCTTATTAGATCTTATAACGAACAACTATCAAGACCATTAAGCGATAACCTTTCACAAATTGAATTACCCACATTAGAAAGAAGACAATTTGCTTTTGATTGGGATTATAGCATTGCTTATGATTTAACAAAATCATTACAATTTAACTTTAGAGCAGCAAATAGTTATATACATGATACCTTTGAAAAAGATGCAAATAACAAAATAATTAACGGTCAATTATTTGATAAATTTTTCACTATCGGAAGACCACAACATTACACACAAGTACTAGATGCAACCTATAAATTACCCCTAAATAAAATTCCAATTTTTGACTTTATAACAGCGACCTATAATTATACCGCTAATTTTGATTGGCAAGCGAGTTCAATGGATAATTTTAGTAGAATAGGTAATATTATTCAAAATGCAAATACACATAATTTAAATGCAGATTTAAATATGAATAAATTGTATAAAAGAATCGGTGTTCCTAAATTATTTAGAAAACAAAATAAAAATAAAATAAAAAATAAAGACAAAGGAGACAAAGGAGACAAAGGGGATAAAGGAGATAAAGGAGATAAAGGAGATAATCTAGGAAGTTTAACACCTGAAATAAAACGTAGTAATAATAGAGGTTTTAATCGAAAAAAATTACCATTTAGTAAAAAATTAGTTTTAAGTGCGGTAGATTTATTAACTTCTGTTAAAAAAGTAAGAATTAGTTATACCGAAAATAACGGTACTTTATTACCTGGATATATGCCCGAAATTGGATTTTTAGGTAGAGACAATACCTCTGGAGGTCTAGCACCAACTTTAGGTTTTGTTTTTGGTAGCCAAAGATCTATTCTAAGTACTGCATTAAGCAATGATTGGTTAGTAGATCGAGAAATTGGTGGAGATTTTTATAGTAAAACCTATAGCAATACACATTTTGAAGACCTAAAATTAAACTTTGATTTAAAACCTGTTAAAAATTTCAAAATAGATGTAACAGCAAATAAAACTAAAACTAAAAATATTTTACAACAATTAGATGTTATTAGAAACCCTGATGGCTCACTTTTTAACGAACCACTAAACTCACCAACTACAGAAGTAGGTAATTTTGCAATTAGCACCATAATGATTAACACATCATTTAGAGATAGAGATCAATTATTTCAGGATTTTTTAAATAATAGAAATGTAATAGCTAGTCGTTTAGCAATAAATGCAGGTCAAATAGACAATACAGGCTTTGGCGTAAACAATCAAAGCGTTTTATTACCCGCATTTTTCGCCGCTTATGCAGGAAGAGATGTCAATAAAGTTAAAACAAGTACATTTAGAGATATACCAATACCAAATTGGCGAATATCATACAAAGGCTTATCTAAAATAAAAGCACTAAAAAAGATTTTTAGAACCATTACTATAGAACATAATTATCAAGCCGCATATTCTATTTTAGGTTTTAATAGTAACCTAGTATACGATGCTCAAAATCCGACACAACTTGATGCCTCAGGTGTAAACTATATTAACAGATTACAATTACAAGGTGTGAATTTAGTAGAACAATTCTCGCCATTAATTAAAATAGATGTTAAAATGAAAAATTCATTTTCATTTAGAGGCGAAATTAGAACAGATAGGTCATTAAACTTAAACTTTGCTAATAGTTCTATTACTGAAATTGATGGTAGAGAGTATGTCTTTGGTTTAGGTTATAAAATTAAAGATGTAAAATGGATTGTTAAAACGGGCAACGTTAAAAATACCTTTAAAGGCGATATTAATCTAAAAGCAGATTTCGGAATTAGAGATAACATTACCGTGATACGGTCAATAAGCAATGAAACAAATCAAATAACAGGCGGGCAAAGAATATTAACTATTAGAGTTACAGCAGATTATAATTTAAATAAAAATTTGATGACCTCGTTCTTTTATGATCAAAACTCATCCCGTTTTAAAATATCAACTACTTTTCCTAGAAATTCAATCAGTACAGGGATTAGCGTACGATATAATATAGGTAATTAAAAATAACACAAAAAGTATTGAAAAAATTAAATAGAAACAAAACCAAACCCTAAAAATATGAACATACCAAAAGAATTAAAATACACAAAAGACCACGAATGGATTAAAATTAATACTAATATTGCAACTATTGGCATTACCGATTTTGCACAAAAAGAATTAGGTGATATTGTATATATAGATGTCGATACTTTAGATGAAGCATTAACTATTGAAGAAGTCTTTGGAAGTATAGAAGCTGTAAAAACAGTATCTGATTTATTTATGCCACTTTCAGGCGAAATAATCGAATTTAATAAAGACTTAGAAGATAATCCAGAAATAGTTAATGCTGATGCTTACGGAAAAGGTTGGATTATTAAAGTTAAATTAAGTGATGAATCACAAATAGATAACTTATTAAATGCTACAGCGTATAAAGAACTTATTGGAGCGTAATGCAACTTTAATTGCTATTATAATTACAATTACTATTGCCGTTTTAAGTTTAAAAACATTCCATTTTAAAAACCCAATAAAAATTTCTTTTTTTGACAAAATTTTACATTCTACGGCATATTTTGTAGTAACATTAGCTTGGCTTTTTTCACAACGATTAAAAAAAAATAAACTTATAATTGTAATACTATTATTTTTATATGGTATCTTATTAGAGTTATTTCAAGGCTGGTTTACACCAAATAGAACAAAAGATTATTATGATGTAATTGCAAATGGTTTTGGTATAATTATTGCGGCACTACTATTTAAATATCTTTATAAATTTTATAAAAGATTATTAGCAAATCTTAATTAATTTACTAAATTAGCAAACAATTAAAACACAATAGATATGGAAATTAAAAAAAGCCCAAAAGCAAATCTTGAAAACTATTCTAAGTTATTTATGTTACTTGGTTTATTATTTGCTTTATTCGTTGTTTATAAAGGCATAGAATACAAATCGACTTATGTAGTAGTGAACTTAGGTGATGGTTCTGACCAAGAAGAACTAGAAGAAGAAATCCCTATTACACAACAAGAAATTGAGGAGGTAAAACCACCACCGCCACCGCCACCGCCTGCGCCAGAAATTATTGAAGTGGTCGAAGATGATAAAGAAATAGAAGAAACTATTTTAGAATCTACAGAAACTGACGAAGATGAAGTTATAGAAGTACCAGAAGAAGTAGAAGAAGTTGTAGAAGAAGAAGTAATTGATGAAGTAGTGCCATTTTCAGTAATTGAAAGTGTACCTGTTTTCCCTGGGTGCAAAGGCAATAAAGCAGCACTAACAAAGTGTTTAAATTCAAAAATTAGAAAACATATTAATAATAAATTTAATGTAGATTTGGCACAAGACTTAGGTTTATCTGCTGGTAAAAAGAAAATAAACGTGCAATTTTTAATTGATAAACAAGGTAATATTACTGATATTAAATCTAGAGCACCACACCCTAGACTACAAAAAGAAGCAGAAAGAATTATTAAATTACTGCCTAAAATGACTCCTGGAAAACAACGTAATAAACCCGTTAAAGTAAGATATAATTTACCAATTGTATTTAATGTAGAAGACTAATTTAGAATATACTAAGTAAAATTCAAAATCCCATCCGTCAATAGACGAGGTGGGATTTTTTTGATGCATTTTTTGTATTTATATAATATTATTAACCCTTAATTAAAAAATATTTTGAACACAAAAAATAGAATTCTAACTTTTCAGTAGAAGCATCGAATTCAAAATTACAAAAAAATTCTGTAATTTTTAGTTAACTTAGAATTAATTTTATTTATTTTTCACATTATTATCTTAACCTCGTAATTTTTACGAAAAGTATAAATGGCTATCCGTGTTGGCTTAGTAAAAATACTCTTACGGGCTTGAGGTTTAAGGTATTAGTAGTTTTGTGCTTAAATGTTAAAAAATTCTTTGACGGAAACCCATTTTTACTTACTTTTGGGTAAATAGATAACTATCTAAAAAACGTACTATGCAAATTAAAAAAACATACTTAAAGGGTTTATTAATAATTGAACCCGTTGTTTTTAAAGATAATAGAGGTTATTTTTTTGAATCCTATAACAAAGATAAATTAGCAAAATTAAATATAAACTTTGTTCAAGACAATGAATCTTTATCTCAAAAAAATGTTTTAAGAGGTTTGCATTTTCAAAAGCCCCCTTTTGCACAAGACAAATTAGTTCGGGTTACCAGAGGTGCTGTTTTAGATGTTGTAATTGATTTAAGAAAATCCTCAGAGACTTTTGGCAAACATTTTGCAATAAAATTATCAGCTAAAAACAAAAAACAGTTATTTATACCTAAAAGTTTTGCTCACGGTTTTTTAACGTTGAAAAAAAATACTGTTTTTAATTACAAATGCTCTAATTTTTATAAAGCAGAAAACGAAGTAACTATAAACTGTTTTGATAAAGATTTAAATATTGATTGGAAAACAGCAAATATAATTTTATCAGATAGAGATAAAAATGCTATTAATTTTAGTAGTTTTGAAAGTCCGTTTTAGTAGATTTAGAAAAATAAAATATGCATTTATTTAAATAAAAAAGTATGACAAAAATAAACAAATTCACCATAATATTAAGTATAGTTGTTATAAGTGGAATTTTAATAAGGGCTACGCAATTACCAAAAAGTGAAATTTCAAATGTTAAAGCTGTACTAAAAAAAGAGCAAAAAAATGTTGCTGACAACTATGAGATAAAAGCACTAGAGATTCCTAAATATTTATCATTTGCAAATGAAAGAGTTCCGTTAGAAATACAAGACGTTTATGAACGTATGGATAGAGAATTATTAGTGAATACCTATTGGCAATCTAATGCTCTATTATATATGAAACGGGCTAATAAATACTTTCCTGTTATTGAAAGAATTTTAGCAGAAAATGGCATACCAAACGATTTTAAATATTTAGCATTAATAGAAAGTGGTTTAATGAATGTAACCTCACCTGCTGGTGCAAAAGGCGTTTGGCAAATTTTAAAAGGCACAGGTAAAGAATTTGGTTTAGAAATAAATGCAAATATTGATGAACGTTATCATTTAGAAAAATCGACTAAAGTAGCTTGTGATTATTTAAAGAAAGCTTATTCAAAATTTAATAATTGGACACTTGCTGCTGCTGCTTATAATAGTGGTAGAGCAGGTATTATTCGTAAATTAAGTAGCCAAAAAGTAAACAGTTTTTACGATCTCTTATTAACCGAAGAAACTTCTAGGTATATTTTTAGAATTATTGCTGCTAAAGAAATTTTAACTTATCCAAAAAAATATGGTTTTATTTATGATTATAAAAATTTATATCATAATAAGCCTACTTATATTGTAAAAGTAGATACTACAATAACAAATATTACCAACTTTGCCAGTCGATACGGTATGAATTATAAAGAGTTTAAAATACTGAATCCGTGGTTGAGAGAGAATAAGTTAAATAATTTAACTAGAAAAAAATATGAGATTAAGTTACCTGCTTATGAGTAATTAACCTTAGCCTTTAATCAAAAAAAATATTTTAGGACTTAGGCTATTACGGTATTGAGCATATATGTTTTAGTGAAATTCATTTGCATAAAATATTATTTCACCTTATTCATTTTTGCTAAATCTTTACTTTTAGCATATTCATAACCTTGGTTCCACCATTTTGCCATTAGTTTTTTATCAAAAATTAAAGAATTTGTAGTTAAAACAGTAGGCGTATAATACAAATTGAGTTTTACACCTTTATTTTTTGCTTCCAATTTACCAATACTCACATTTTGTTGCTCTATTTGATCTAGCATAAATTCAAATACTGTAGATAGTAACGAAAACGGATTTTTAGAAGGCAACCTACTTAAATGTTCAACTTCGGTTTCTAAGATAATGACATCTACTTCAGATGCACCTTTTAATATTGCTTCTTTTATGGGTACTAATGCTCCAAAACCACCATCTGCATATTCGCAATTATTTTTATTTAACAGGCTCATAAATGGTACATAATTACACGAACCCCAAATCCAATCACAAAAATCGGTATAACTATGGTCATTAATAGACTTGTATTCTACTCTATTTTCGGTTAAATTAGATACCGTTACAATAACCTCTTTATCCGATTTTTTAACCGTTTCAAAATCCTCAATACTAATATTACGTTTAATAAATTTTCGTAAATTCTTACTTTCTCCAAAAGTTTTCCTTCCGTTAATAAAATTCCATAATGTGTTAATATGTTTAATACCAATCACCTTAACACCATGTACTTTTTTTATAAAAAACGGATTGTTACTAAAAATAGAACGTTGTCTAATATTAGAATATAAATTTTCCAATTCATCTAATTTCTCTAAAGCTAGATGTACAACCATCAAACTACCAGTAGAGGTGCCAATAATAATATCGTAATCTTGTCTTTTTTCAGCAATTAAATATTTTGCAACGCCACCAGCAAAAGCACCTTTGCTTCCGCCACCAGAAATTACCAATGCTTTTATTTTCTTTTTCTTTGGCATCAATTTATTTCCTAATTTTAATACAAATTTACATTTTAAAAAACGAAAACACAAATATGAAAATTATTTAATTTCATTATTATTACCTTTATTTTTTCTTGTATAAAAAGAAATGTAATATAAAATCAAGTAAATTTGACCTAAAAAAAAAGCACACTTTTTAAAGTGTGCTTATAAATTTAGTATTTAATTTATTTAATTGAATCTAATAAATTTTGTCTAATTTACATCATTCCTGGCATTCCTCCACCCATTCCTCCGTGTGAGTGCTCTTCTTCTTCTTTAATATCGACTAAGGCACATTCGGTAGTTAAAATCATTCCTGCAACTGATGCTGCATTTTCCAAGGCAACTCTAGTCACTTTTGTAGGGTCAATAATTCCTTCTTTAAACATACTTACATATTTATCAGATTTAGCATTATAGCCAAAATCTTTTTTACCTTCTAACACTTTATTGACTACAACAGAGCCTTCGTTACCTGCATTTTCAACAATTTGTCGTAAAGGTTCTTCAATGGCTCTATTTATAATTTGAATTCCAGTAACTTCGTCTAAATTATCTGTTTTAATTTTTGATAAAACGGATTTTGCTCTAACTAAAGCAACTCCACCACCTGCAATTATTCCTTCTTCAACTGCTGCTCTTGTTGCATTTAAAGCATCTTCTACTCTGTCTTTTTTCTCTTTCATTTCTACTTCACTCGCTGCTCCTACATATAAAACAGCAACTCCTCCTGCTAATTTTGCTAAACGTTCTTGTAATTTTTCTTTATCGTAGTCTGAAGTGGTGGTTTCAATTTGAGATTTAATTTGACCTACTCTATTTCTAATATTAGATTTTTTACCAGCACCATTTACAACCGTAGTATTATCTTTGTCTATGGTAATTTTTTCGGCAGTACCTAACATATCTATAGTTGCATTTTCTAAAGTAAACCCTCTTTCTTCTGCAATTACGGTTCCTCCTGTTAAAATGGCAATATCTTCTAACATTGCTTTACGTCTATCGCCAAAACCTGGTGCTTTTACTGCAGCAACTTTTATTATTTTACGCATGTTATTTACAACTAAAGTTGCTAGTGCTTCACCATCTACATCTTCTGCAATAATCAATAATGATTTACCAGATTTTGCTACGGGCTCCAAAATTGGTAAAATATCTTTCATTGTAGATATTTTTTTGTCGTATAGTAAAATGTATGGATTTTCTAAATCTGTAATCATTTTTTCAAAGTTGGTAGCAAAATATGGTGATAAATAACCTCTATCAAATTGCATACCTTCAACAATGTCAACGTAGGTTTCCATTCCTTTAGCCTCTTCAATAGTAATTACTCCTTCTTTACCTACTTTATTAAATGCATTAGAGATTAAATGACCTACTTCTTCGTCATTATTTGCCGAAATTGTTGCTACTTGCTTTATTTTATCACCCTTACCAACTATTTGTGATTGTTTTTGTAAGTCTGCAACAACTGCTCTAGTTGCTTTATCAATTCCTCTTTTTAAATCTAAAGGATTTGCTCCTGCAGCAACGTTTTTTAAACCTTCTGTAACAATTGCTTGTGCTAAAACAGTTGCTGTCGTTGTACCATCACCTGCTAAATCATTAGTTTTTGAGGCAACTTCTTTTACCATTTGAGCGCCCATATTTTCTAATGAATCCTCTAATTCTATTTCTTTAGCAACTGTTACACCATCTTTAGTGATTTGTGGGGCACCAAAAGCTTTACCAATTACTACATTTCTTCCTTTTGGTCCTAAAGTTACTTTAACTGCATTTGCTAATGCATCAACACCACGCTTTAGTCCGTCACGTGCTTCTACTTCAAATTTTATATCTTTTGCCATTGTATTTGTTTATTTTTGTTTGTTTATTTATTCGTAAAATATCGTAAGGATAATTTAAAATTTAACCTTCAAATTTTATAATTATTTGATTGTTAAAAATAAATATTCTCAAGTTAAATGATAGCAAATATATCGCTCTCACGCATTATTAAATAATCGCTATTATTTAGTTTTAATTCAGTGCCTGCAAATTTTCCATAAAGAATTACATCACCTACTTTTACAGTAGTTGGTTCGTCTTTTGTACCTTTACCAACAGCAACTACTACGCCTTGTTGTGGTTTTTCTTTAGCTGAATCTGGTATAAATAATCCAGATGCTGTTTTTGTTTCTGCGGCAAGTGGCTTTACTAGTACTCTATCTGCCAGAGGTTTGATTTTTAATTTACTCATTGTTATAAATTTTAATTATTTATTGAACTTGTTTTAACACTTTTAAGTCAATTTAAAATTGCTAATATTATGCCAAACTAAATTACTGACATTATTAAACAAAAAATGCCAACGTGTCATTTTCGTCAGCATTTTTAGTATTTATTACTCTTATTTTAATCGGTTTCTTTTTTAGGTGTTGACTCTGGCGACTCTATACTTTCTGGTTCATCTAAATTTTGTGCTGGTACTTCAATACCATCTGTATTAAGTTGAGATTTAACAGAATCTCCTCTTTTTATTACAATATTAGATAACAAAATTAATGCAAATAATGAAATTGCCAAAGTCCAAGTTGTTCTATCTAAAAACTTATTGGTACTTTGAACGCCTCCTAATTGAGAACCTCCTCCTCCAAACGAAGAGTCTAACCCTCCTCCTTTTGGATTTTGCACCATAATAATTAAGATTAATAATACTGCTATTATTAAAATTAACCCTATAAATATTGAATAATATGTCATGATTTATTTTTTTCTAAAAATTTTATTGCCTCAATTCGGTCTGCAAAGAAAGTACTTTTTTCTGGATATTTCAAACTTAATATTTTAAAAGCGGTTATTGCTTTTTTATATTTTTTTTGTTCTAAATAAACACGCGCTAATGTTTCGGTCATTAAGGTTGTGTTTTCAATAGTATTTTTGGTTGAAACATCAAGGTTTACTTGACTTTTAATAGGCTTTATTTTTGGTTTATTTTTTATAAATAGTGCTATTAAATCTTTATTTTCAGCTGATTTTATTACATTATTTTTTATATTTTTTTCACTTTCAATCTCCTCTTCTTGAATATTTTTACTTTCTTTTACTACCTCATAATCTCTTTTTATTGGCTTTTTTGTTTTTAATTGTAACCATTCGTTAAATGAGAAAGTATCTTCTTTTTTAAATTTAATTGGTTTATCTATTTCTAAAATTTCTTTATTTTTATGTAACTCATTCTCTAGATTAGAGTTGATATCATTTAGTGTGCTTTTTTGAGTATCGCTTAAAATAGTATTTGAATTTATACCTGGATTTAATGTATTATTATTATTATTATTATCGGATACATGGATAGATTCATATAGGTGATCTATCACTTTAGAATCTATTACATCTATTTCATTTAATATATTTTTTTCATTTTTTGATACTATTTCAAAATCTAAAGTATTTGCTGTTATAAAATCGAATAAAACAGTACGGTTTGTTGTAAATGCCGCTGTTTTTTTTAACTCTTTATTATATTTAAAACTATGTTGATTTTTTAAGCCCTTTAAATGTAAAACTCTTGCTGCTTGAAAATATGGAAACTCTTCTATTATAGTTTCTAATGCATTCGTTTCCTTTTTGGTAACTTCGGCTGGGTTTATTATTAGGTTTATGAATTTATCTGAGTTCAATTTGGTTTGGGTTTAAATGTACTAAAAATTTACCATTGTGCAACTGATGCGTTAAAAATATCTTGTGTTATTCTTTCAAAAATAACTTTAAAAGCTTCATCTAGTTTACTACCTATTAATATATCACTACCATTGTAATCAAAAAAATGAGTAAATGACTTATCAAAATTCTTTTCTTCTTCTAAAACATTATAAAAACGTACTTTTACTGCAATTGTTAATCTACTCTGTTCTGCTGTTTGGCTTGCTGTTGCTGCTATTGGCATTATTCTATATTGTGTAATTTCTCCTTCAAAAGTTAAATCTGCATTATTACTTACTGAATTTAAATTTGTTTGTTGTAAAAACATATCTTGTAAGGCTAAGGTAAATTTTTGACTTAAACTTGGCTCAACCAAATTGGCATTATTTAAAAAGTAAGAAACTTGAAATGTTTTTGCATTTCCAACATCGCCTCCAGAAAAAGAATACACACCACAAGATTGTGTAATTAATAATAATAAGAAATAAATAAAATTTTTCATATTGGGTTATTTGTTATTGTTCCATTTTCCATTATTAAAATGCTCTTCCATTAATTTTAAATATCAAATTGTTTAATTTTGCGGTAAAGTGTTCGTTCAGAAATACCTAGTTCTTTTGCTGCTAATTTTCGCTTACCCTTATTACGTTCTAGAGCATTAATAATCATTTCTTCTTCTTTTTGTTGTAAAGATATTGTTGGTTCTATGATTTTAGTATCTTCGTATTTATTTTTGTTTGAAGTATAGGTTTTTCTTTCAGGTTCATTAATTCTAGCCTGTAGAATTTCAACATTGGTTTCGTTTTCAGATTCTTGAAAATTTTGATAAATTTTCTGCACTAAATTTTTATTATCAGATTTCACTTCTCCGTTATTTTGCATTAAATCTAGCGTTAACTTTTTTAAATCATTGATATCACTTCGCATATCTAACATAATTTTATAAAATATTTCTCTTTCATTTGCAAAACTAGATTCATTACTGTTTACCGTTGTTAGCGAAGGTAAAAAACTTGTATTATTTGGTAAATAACTTTGTAATATTTGTGCGTTTATTGTGCGATTTTGTTCAATTACAGAAATTTGCTCTGTAATATTTCTAAGTTGTCTTATATTGCCTTTAAAAGGGTAATTTAATAGTAAATTAACAGCTTCATTAGTTAATCTAATTGTTGGCATACTATATTTTTGTGCAAAATCTGAAGCAAATTTTCTAAACAATAAATGTATGTCTTCTTTACGATTTCGTAAAGGAGGTATATTAATTTCTATAGTGCTTAAACGATAATATAAATCTTCTCTAAATTTGCCTTTTTCAATGGCTTGCATCATATTTAAATTTGTTGCTGCTACAATTCTAATAGCTGTTTTTTGTACTTTTGATGACCCTACTTTTAAAAATTCGCCATTTTCTAGTACACGTAATAATCGTACTTGTGTTGTTAATGGTAACTCTCCTACTTCGTCTAAAAAAATGGTGCCGCCATCGGCAACTTCAAAATAACCGTTTCTAGTTTGTGTTGCACCTGTAAACGCTCCTTTTTCATGTCCAAAAAGTTCCGAATCTATAGTTCCTTCTGGAATTGCACCACAATTTACAGCAATATACTTTTTATGCTTTCTATGAGATAATGCATGAATTATTTTAGGGATACTCTCTTTACCAACACCACTCTCCCCTGTTACTAATACAGAAATATCTGTAGGCGCAACACGAATTGCTTTTTGTAAAGTACGATTTAGTTTTTCATCGTTGCCAATGATACCAAATCGTTGTTTTATGCTATTTAGATTATCCATTTATATGTTGAATTCTTAATTTTCCATTTTTCACTTCATAATTCCTTTCAAAGTTGCTGCTGTACAACTAGTTATTTTTACGTTAACAAAATCACCCATTTTTTTAGCACCTATTTTTGGAAAAACAACTACGGCGTTTTGCGAGTTTCTGCCTTTCCATTCGTTTTTATTTTTTTTGGAAGTACCGTCAATTAATACCTCAAATGTTTTACCTACACTTTCTTGCATTCTAATTAAAGAATGTTTCATTTGTTTATTAATTATTTCAGTAAGTCTTCTTTTTTTAATTGCTAATGGTACGTTGTCTATCATTTTTTTTGCCGCTAATGTTCCTGGTCTCTCTGAATATGCAAACATAAATCCAAAATTGTACTTTACATAATCCATTAACGAAAGAGTTTCTTGATGATCCTCTTCAGTTTCTGAACAAAAACCCGTGATTAAATCGTGCGAAATAGCACAATTTGGTATTATTTTACGAATATTATCTATTAATACAATATACGCTTTGCGTGTATGTTGTCTATTCATTTTTTTTAAAATACGAGTACTACCAGACTGTACAGGCAAATGAATATAATTACAAATATTAGTATATTTAGCAATAGTGTGCAGCACATTTACATGCATATCATGTGGATTAGAAGTTGCAAAACGAATTCTCATTTTTGGCAACGCTAACGCTACCATTTCTAATAATTTTGCAAAATCTATAGAAGTTTCTTGTGCTATTTCTGATGCTTTTTTTAAATCTTTTTTTAAGCCTCCACCGTACCAAAGATATGAATCTGCATTTTGACCTAAAAGCGTTATTTCTTTATAATCATTATTCCATAAATCGTGCACTTCTTTTAAGATGCTTTGCGGGTCTCTACTTCGCTCTCTGCCTCTTGTAAAAGGCACAACACAAAAAGTGCACATATTATCACAACCTCTTGTTATGGTTACAAAGGCTGAAACTCCGTTTGAATTTAATCGCACAGGTGAAACATCACCATAAGTTTCGTCCTTAGAAAGTATTACGTTTATTGCATCTTTACCATCTTCTACTTCTTTTAACAAATTGGGTAAATCTCTGTAAGCATCTGGACCAACAACTAAATCAATCATTTTTTCTTCTTCTAAAAATTTGGTTTTTAAACGCTCTGCCATACACCCTAAAACACCTATTTTCATTTTACGATTAGAATCCAATTTAACACGGTTATATTTTTGTAACCGTTTACGAATGGTTAACTCTGCTTTTTCTCTAATAGAACAAGTATTAATTAAAACCAAATCTGCTTCCTCTAATACATTTGTAGTATCATAACCCTCTATGGCTAAAACTGAAGCGACAATCTCACTATCATTCATATTCATTTGGCAACCATAACTTTCAATAAACAATTTTTTAATATTGCCTTGTTTTTGTTTGGTTATTAACGCTTGGCCTTGTTTTTTTTCTTCTACTACTTGTCTTGTCATTTAATAATTGTCTCCTTAAAATATTTTAGACGCAAATATACAACCAAAATATCAGAATCATATGACAAAATGACAGATAAATATAAACTTGTTTAATGAATCAAATTTTCCCCTTATTTTAAAGGTTATTTTTAGCCTAAATAATAAAAATAATCTACTGATTTAAAAATAATTTGCACCATTAAAAAAAATCTACATACTTTTGCAAACAAAATGAATAAAAAAATATCTAGTTAACAGACACTAAAAAAAATATGGCAAAAAATTTAGTTATCGTTGAATCACCTGCAAAAGCAAAAACTATTGAAAAATTTTTAGGTAAAGATTTTCAAGTTGAATCTAGTTTTGGACACATTGCAGACTTACCCTCTAAAGAATTAGGCGTAAATGTTGATGGTGATTTTCTACCAAAATATATTATATCTTCTGATAAAAAAGATATTGTTAAAAAATTAAAAAAATTAGCCAAAAAAGCGGATACAGTTTGGTTGGCAAGTGATGAAGATCGAGAGGGAGAAGCTATTGCTTGGCATTTATATGAGCAATTAAATCTAACAGAAATGAATACGAAACGCATCGTATTTCATGAAATTACGAAATCTGCAATAATAAATGCTGTTGAAAACCCAAGAGCTATAAATTATAATTTGGTAAATGCACAACAAGCACGTAGAGTTTTAGATCGTTTGGTTGGTTATGAATTATCACCCGTATTATGGCGTAAAATAAAAGGCGGTTTATCTGCTGGTAGAGTACAATCTGTTGCAGTTAGGTTGATTGTTGAACGTGAACGTGAAATACTCGCTTTTAAATCAAAAGCAAGTTACAGAGTTGATGCTGAATTTACCAATAAAGAAGGTAAAAAATTTAAAGCCAAATTACCTAAAACTTTTAACACTAAAGAAGAAGCACAAGCCTTTTTGCAATCTTGTAGTAATGCTAATTTTAGCATTATAGATTTACAAAAAAAACCAGCAAAAAAATCACCAACAGCACCATTTACAACATCTACTTTACAACAAGAAGCATCGCGTAAATTATATTTCCCAGTTGCAAAAACAATGATGGTTGCACAACGTTTGTATGAAGCAGGGCTAATTACCTATATGAGAACCGATTCGGTTAATTTGTCTAATGATGCTAAAGAAACCGCTAAAAATGAAATTATTAGTTCTTACGGAAAAGCATATAGTAACCCTAGAAACTATAAATCTAAAGCAAAAGGTGCTCAAGAGGCACATGAGGCAATTAGACCAACTGATTTTTCTCGACAAAATGTACATATAGAATTTGACCAGAATAGGCTATATAGTTTAATTTGGAAACGTGCTATCGCATCTCAAATGAGCGAAGCACAATTAGAACGAACTAATGTAAAAATTAAAAATTCATCTAATAAAGAAATTTTAACTGCAAATGGCGAAGTTATTAAATTTGACGGATTTTTAAAAGTATATTTAGAAGGTAGCGATGAAGAAACTGAAGATACAGGCATGCTCCCTAACATGGCAATTAATGAAACTTTAAACTACAATTACATACAAGCAACGGAAAGATATTCTAGAGCAAAAGGACGTTTTACAGAAGCCTCATTAGTAAAGCGATTAGAAGAGTTAGGGATAGGAAGACCTTCTACCTATGCACCAACAATTTCAACGGTACAACGCAGAAACTATGTAGAAAAATTTGCTTTAGAAGGAGTAAAGCGAGAATATAGTCAGTTGACATTAAAAGCAGGTAATGTAGCATTAAAAATAGTATCTGAAATCACTGGAGCATCAAAAGGAAAATTAATCCCTACTGATATTGGTATAATTGTCAATGATTTTTTAGTTGCTAATTTTAAAAATATTTTAGACTTTGGGTTTACAGCAAAAGTAGAAGAAGATTTTGATGCTATTGCAACAGGAAATCAAGATTGGATTAAAATGATAAAATCATTCTATAAAGAATTCCATTTAACCGTAGAAGATGTAAAAGAAAATGCAGAACGAGAATCTGGTGAACGAATTTTAGGAAAACACCCAAAATCTGGTAAAACTGTCTTAGTGAGATTAGGTCGATTTGGAGCAATGGCACAAATTGGTGGGCGAGATGATGAAAATAAAATTTTTGCTAGTTTAAATCCAAACCAAACCTTAGGAGGCATCACTTTAGAAGAAGCCTTAGACTTATTTTTACTTCCTAAAAATTTAGGTGATTTCGAAAACAAAGAAATCATTATAGCAAATGGTAGATTTGGACCTTATATAAAATATGACGACAAATACATTTCTGTACCAAAAGATGAAAACCCGCTAGCTATTGAAAAAAATAGAGCAATTGAATTAATTCTTGAAAAAAGAGAAGCAGACAGACCAATTGCTACCTTTGATGGCTTACCTGTTCAAAAAGGTGTTGGTAGGTTTGGACCATTTATTAAATGGAATAGTATGTTTATTAATGTAAATAAAAAATACGACTTTGACAATCTAACGCAAGCAAATGTAAATGAACTAATTGAATTAAAAAAACAAAAAGACATTGAAAAAATCATCCATAATTGGGAAGAAGAAGGAATAAGATTAGAAAAAGCTCGTTGGAAAAGATTTAATTTAATACAAGGTAAAACAAAAATAGAATTACCAAAAACTACAAAAGCAGAAAAAATGACCCTAGAACAGGCAAAGGCTATTATTGAGAAAAATACCAAAAAGAAAAAAACAACTCGTAAAAAGAAAACGATAAAAAAGAAGTAATCATATTTTTTTTGTATCTTTGCAATCCCTAAAAAATAACAATTAATATTTTAATACTAAATCAAAATGGATTTTGATTTTTTACAACCAGTTTCAAATAATGTGTTAGAAGAATTAAATTCTTTTAATGAAAAACGATTTGGGACAAGCATTAAGATTCATTCAGAAGATTATTTTCCAGAATTTGATAATGTAACAATTGCTATTATTAGTGTTCAAGAAGATAGAGATTCAATTAATAACAAAGGTACTGGAACTAATTTTAGCATAATTAGAAAAGAATTATATCAACTTTTTATAGGCAATTGGAATTTAAAAATTATAGACCTAGGCACAATTCCTAAAGGCAATACAATAAATGATACCCATTTTGCAGTAAAAAAAATCACCAATTATTTAATAAAAAAAAATATCATACCTATTGTTATAGGCGGAAGTCAATCACTTACTTACCCAATGTACAGAGCATATGATGATTTAGAACAGACTGTTAATTTAGTTTCGGTTGACCATAAGTTTGATTTAGAAAATGTAGCTAACGAACTATGTTCTAGAAACTATTTAAGTAAAATAGTCATGGATGAACCAAACAATTTATTTAATTTTAGTAATATTGGTTATCAAACATTTTATAATTCACAAAATGAAATAGATTTATTAGAAAAACTATATTTTGATAGTTATCGTTTAGGAGAAATTAATAAAGACTTAACAATTGCGGAGCCTATTTTAAGAGATGCTGATATTGTCAGTATAGACTTAGGCTCACTAAAACAATCTGAATCCCCAGCAAATAACAATACCAGTCCTAACGGATTCTATGGCGAAGAAATGTGTGCTATATTAAGATATGCTGGCTTAAGTGATAAAATTTCTGCATTAGGTATTTTTGAATATAACCCTTTATATGATACTAAAAATCAAACCGCAAAATTAATAGCACAACTAATATGGTATTTTATAGAAGGTGTAAATTATAGAATTAAAGAATACCCTTTTGAATCTAAAAAAAAATATACTAAATATATTGTACCCATAGATAATGAAATTATAAATTTTTATAAAAGTAACAAAAGTAATAGATGGTGGATGGAAATATCTAATAATAAATTTAAAAAAGAAACACTAATACCATGCACCTATAATGACTATTTAGAGGCAAATAATCAAAACTTACCAAAAAGATGGTGGAAAACTTTAAGAAAATTAACATAATATTATAATAAAGCAAATATTTATACGTTTTTAATAAAATCTCAATACAATCTCAACACAAAAAATAGTAAATAATTGTGTAATTAAAAAAATAGTAATAGGTTTACGGCCTGTTTAAAAAAACCTTTTTTTAAAGAGTTTTAATAGTGAAAATTGAATAAAAAATGAAATATAAAATATCCAAAAAACAGCCATTAAAAAACAATACTATGGGTAATAAAATAATTGTAATTTTTTTATTAGCAACTTTTATTTTTAGTTGTAAATCAAATGACAGAGGCCAACTTAAAGGCATATCAGCAAAACGGAAATTCTTTTCAGAAAAACCTTTTGGTACAGTCTTAATTCCAGGAGGATCTTTTACTATGGGTAAACAAGAAGAAGATATAGCTGGCTCGCTAAGTACACCAGCAAGAACAGTAACAGTTCGTCCTTTTTATATGGACGAAACAGAAATCACCAATAGCGAATATAGAGAATTTGTATTTTATGTTAGAGACTCTATAATAAGAACGCGTTTAGCAATACTTGCTGATGAAGTTGGAGCAGGAGGAGCAGATGATGCTGGTGCTGGATCATTAACAAATTATAAATTTAAAGATTCTGCTAGCGGAGGTGTATATTACAAATATATGATGGATAATTATGGGAGTCTAGGAGATATTAACTCGCCTACCGAAGGTCGTTTCTTAAATTGGGAAGAAGATTTAATATTTGATACCAATGATTTCCCAGATACAAATTATACTGAAATAATGGACAGTATGTATTTACACACTACAGAAACTTTTGACGGAAAGCGTATCTTAAACGCTAATAAATTAAATTATTTATACTTTACATTTGATAACGAAGAAGCAGCAAGACGTAAAAGTAGCGATAGAAAAAGTTATATTAAATCTCATAACTTAAATATTTATCCAGATACAACAGTTTGGGTAAAAGATTTTAATTATTCTTATAATGACCCTATGCATCAAGATTATTTTTCGCATCAAGCTTATAATGACTACCCAGTAGTTGGTGTTAATTGGAAACAAGCTAAAGCTTTTTGTAACTGGAGAACAAAAAAGAGAAATGATTTTTTATCTGGTAAGAAAAAACAAGGTATAAGAGAACCACATTTTAGATTACCTTCTGAAGCAGAATGGGAGTTCGCAGCTCGTGGTAGTTACGAATATGCAAAGTATCCTTGGGGTGGTCCTTATACATTTAGCGACAGAGGCTGTTTTTTAGCAAACTTTAAACCACAAAGAGGTGATTATGCATTAGATGGAGCGCTCTATACTATGGAAGGCAAATCATATAATGCAAACCTTTATGGTCTGTATAATATGTCTGGAAATGTTGCGGAATGGACAAATACTGCTTATAACCCAACTTCATATTTAATAGGTTCAACTATGAACCCTAATGTTGAAGATCAAGCAAATCATAGAAAAGTAATTCGTGGTGGCTCGTGGAAAGATGTTGCTTATTTTTTAGAGGTGAGTACAAGAGACTTTGAATATGGTGACACTGCAAGAAGTTTTATTGGCTTTAGGACAGTACAAGATTATCCAGGAAAAGTGAATTAAATAATGACTAATATAAATTAATAAAAAACCAATTTAAAACAAGAATTATGGCACAAAGTAAAGTAGTAAAAAGAATTTTTCATATGTCCTATAGTATTGGAGCTGCAATTGTAATTTTAGGAGCTTTAGGTAAAATATTACATATGCCTATATTGGGTATCTCTGGCGGTACATTATTAATGATAGGGCTTGGAGTTGAAGCACTAATTTTTTTCATATCTGCATTCGAACCTTTAGGTGATGATTTAGATTGGTCTTTAGTTTACCCTGAGTTAGGTGAGGGTAGTGCAAAAGAAAAACAACAAAAACAAGAAAAACAACAAGAAAGTGAAGATGCACAAGGTATGCTATCACAAAAATTAGATAATATGCTTAAAGAAGCAAAATTAGATAGTAGTCTAATGAATAGTTTATCTAATAGTATTCAAAATTTTAGTGGTGCAGCAGCGAGTATTGCTCCTGCAGTAGAATCAATTGCTGCAACAACCAAATATAGTGAGCAACTATCATTAGCAGCAAATCAAATGGAATCATTAAATAGCCTATATAGAGTGCAAATTGAAAGCACAAGCCGTCAAGCAGAAATTAATGAATCTGTTGCTGCAAACGCGGGTGCATTAAAAGACCAAATGGAATCACTAACGAGTAACTTATCTTCATTAAATGGAGTTTACGGTGGTATGTTATCTGCAATGTCAAGTAAATAATAATTTTATTAAAATCAACTAAAAACTAATTTAATTATGGCAGGAGGACAACTATCCGCAAGGCAGAAAATGATTAACCTTATGTACCTTATTTTTATTGCAATGTTAGCAATGCAAATGGATAAAAAAGTATTAACCGCTTTTGGTACAATGAACGAAACAATTACTGAATCTAATGCTACTGCTACAGTAGTAAATTCAAAAACTTTAACAGGTTTAGCTGGTTTAGCTAGTGATCAACCACAAAAATACGAACCTTTAAATAAAATAGCTACCGAATTAAGTGGTATCTCAAATACATATAACTCATATTTAGAAAGTGTTAAAACAGAAATGCTTTCAAAATCAGAAAACAAAACAGATTACGAATCTATGAGTACTGGTGATAATGTAGACCTTATGTTTTTTTTAAACGACAAAGAAACTGCAAAAGGTCAAGAATTTGTAAAAAAATTAGATGTTTTCAAAAATGATTTATTAAAATTACTAGGTCCAGATGCAAACTTAGAATTAATTTCAAAAATTAAAAACCGTTTTAATACAGACGAAGACAAAAGAGGAAAAAAAGGAGTTATTTCTTTTTTAAAAAGTAAATTTGAGGGCTTTCCTTTAATAGCATCTGTGACAAATATATCTAAAATACAAAGCAATATTAAAGCTACCGAATCTGAAATATATACTAATTTAGTTGGTGGTCAAATGAAATCTGATGTGTCCTTAAAAAATTATGAAGCAATGGTAGTGTTTAATAAAAACGCTTACTACCCTGGCGAAAAATTAGAAGGTAAAATTGTATTAGGTAGAAAAGATGCTTCATTAACAGCAACAAAAGTTATTGTAAACGGATCTCCTATTGCACCTAGCAATATAACTGCTGGTCAAGTTAATTTAAGTAGATCCGCAGGTAATGTAGGAGAACATGAATTAAAAGGTAAATTTTATTTTATGGAGAATGGCGAAGAAATTGATATTGAAATTGTTGGTGGTAAATACTCTGTTATACCAATGCCTACACAAGCAGTAATTTCTGCAGATAAAATGAATGTAGTCTATTTAGGTTTAGCAAACCCAATGTCTATTTCAATACCTGGTATTCCTGACAATAAAGTCACAGGTAGTGCTGCTGGTTTAAAAAAGGTAAGCACAGGCAAATATATGATGAACCCTCCTAAAGGAAATCGTGAAATAAAAATTACTGCTTCTGGAAAATTACCAACAGGTAAAACTGTAACCACAAGTAAAGTCTTTAGAATTAAAGGAATTCCTGCACCTACAGGAACATTAAGTGGTCAATCAGGCTTATTAAAAATGTCAAAAGGGAATTTAGTTAAAAAAACTGTAGGAGCAGTTTTAAAAGACTTTGTTTTTGATTTAGACGTTTATGTTACAGGGTTTAGTGTAAAAGTACCTGGAAAACCGACTTACAAAATTAATGGTACACGTTTTGATGGTACTGCAATTAGAGCAATTAAAAAAGCAAAAAAAGGTGATGTTATTATTATTTTTGATATCAAATCTAAAATTAAAAACTCAACACAATTACTTAAAAACACATCACAGGTATCTATTGATATTACCAGTTAAATTATAAAATTATGAATGTTAAAAAAGGAATTTTTATACTATTTATTACACTACTAACTAGTAACTTAATAAACGGGCAGGCAAACTTATTAAATGCAACTATCCCTGAAGAAATAGGTGTAAAAACAGCAGATCAAGATGCTGCAGATAATGATAAACCATTGCCATACGGTTTTATTGATGATCGCGATATTTTATGGTCAAAAATGGTTTGGGAATATATCGATTTAAATGAAAAAATAAATTTACCTTTTTATTACCCCTCAGACACTAGTAATATAGAGTCTAGTAGAAGATCTTTGTATGACACTTTGTTAAGAGGTATTAAAGCAGGAGATATCGTTGATGTTTATGACGATTCCTATTTTGAAAATAGACTAACACTTAAAGAAGTTAAACAATCGTTAAGTAAAATTGATACTACTGACGCTGGTATTGAAAAATTAAACTTTGGTGAAGAACTATTAGAAGAAGACGTTAATATTAGAGACTTAATATCCGCTGATATTGAAGGATTCAAAATTAAAGGTTTATATTATTTTGATAAAAGACAAGGTGAATTAAAATATCGATTATTAGGAATTGCCCCTGTATCACCAGATGTTAACTTTATTGATGATCAAGAAAATAATGACGTGTCAGAATTGGTAGAACTATTTTGGGTTTGGTATCCTGGCGTTCGAGATATTATGCATGAAATGAAAGTTTTTAATCAAAAAAATTCAGCATTCCCATTATCTTATGATTTATTATTAAATGCAAGACGTTTTAATGCTATTATATACCGAGAAGAAAATGTCTATGGAAACAGAGATGTATCCTCATATATCAAAAATAATGCGCTTTTTCAAGTATTAGAATCTATTAAAGTTAGAGAACATATCAGAGATTATGAATTAGATATGTGGAACTATTAATTCTATAAGAAATAAAAGAATAAAAAATCCTGCCTTAGCAGGATTTTTTTATAAAAAAACATTAGTTTGTCGTGAGTAAAGTAACCTGTTTAGTATAATTTGACCTAGTGTTAAATTTCTTTGAGGTATTTTAAAATTTATCTAGTTAATTTAGTAAAAATATCAGTCAAAGACTTATCTTTAGTTAAATCTTCAATTAAACTATCAGCAACAATCTTACCTTTATTAATTAAAATAACCCTGTTGCAAATTGCTTCAACCTCTTGCATAATATGACTAGAAAAAAGCACTGTTTTTTCTTTACCAATATCTTTAATTAAATTTCGAATATCTATCAACTGATTTGGATCTAAACCTGTCGTAGGCTCGTCTAAAATTAAAACTTCAGGGTTGTGTAATAATGTAGCAGCTAGACCAACACGTTGACGATAACCTTTAGATAATTGTTTTATTTTTTTATGACTTTCGATTTGCAAACCAACTAATTCAATAGTTTTAGTAATTTCAGACTTATCTATTTTATAAATTTTTGCGCAAAACTGCAAATACTCTTTTACGTACATCTCTAAATATAACGGATTATGTTCTGGTAAATAACCAATCGATTTTTTTACAGCAATTGCCTCTGTAATAATATCAAAATTATTTACAAAAACACTTCCTTCATCTTGTTTTAAATAAGTAGTAATAATTTTCATCATTGTAGATTTTCCAGCACCATTTGGACCTAAAAAACCTACAATTTCCCCTTTTTTTAAGGAAAAACTCATAGCATCTAATACTTTTTGTTTTCCATAAAATTTAGTTATATTTTTAACTTCAATTGACATTATTTATAATTTAATTCGATAAATTAATAAACGAAAATAAATTTAATTTATTGATTTAAAAACAATAAATAATTTTTTATAATTTTAGAACCCTGAAATAGCCAACCTATAAAAAATGTAATCAAATTATATAATAATGAAAGATTACACTATCTTTGAAGTATAAAACTTCAAATTTGGTATTAAAATTTTAAAAAATTGAATGCTAATCTGTAGCCATACTATTTTTAGGATTAGACAATCCAAACCTGCACGAACTAAAACAATAAAAGATGGAAAAAAATAATAAATGGTTAGTTAATATGGCATTAGGTCACCCTTTAGTAATTGCAGGACCATGTAGTGCAGAGACCGAAGATCAGGTGTTAAAAATTGCACATCAATTAAAGGGAACTGATACAACCGTTTTTAGAGCAGGAGTTTGGAAACCAAGAACAAGGCCAGGTCATTTTGAAGGTGTAGGTAAAATTGCTTTACCTTGGTTACAACGTGTAAAAAAAGAAACAGGCTTATTAATAGCTATAGAGGTTGCAAATGCAAACCATGTTAAACTTGCCTTAAAATATGATATAGACATTTTATGGATTGGTGCAAGAACAACCGTAAATCCGTTTGCAGTTCAAGAAATTGCAGATGTTTTAAAAAACACAAATAAAATAGTATTGGTAAAAAACCCGATAAACCCTGATTTAGAATTATGGATTGGTGCAATAGAACGCTTACAAAAAGTAAATATCAAAAATTTAGGAGCAATTCATCGAGGGTTTTCTACCTATAGAAAATCAAAATATCGCAATAATCCAAAATGGCAAATACCAATAGATTTTAAAAATAGGTTACCAAACGTACCTATGATTTGTGACCCATCACATATTTGCGGTGAAAGAGAAGGTATTTTAGATGTTTCGCAAACAGCATTAGATTTACAATTTAATGGCTTAATGTTAGAAACTCATTTTAATCCAGACAAAGCCTGGAGCGATGCAAAACAGCAAATTACACCTACCCGTTTAGATGAAATTATAAAAATTTTAAAAGTTAGAAAAAGTAGTTTTGAAGGTCAGGAATCAAAAGAAGAATTAGAAAAATTAAGAAAACAAATAGATTTAATAGATCATAAAATTCTAGAAATTTTAGCAGACAGAATGAAAATAGCAAAAAAAATAGGCTTAGAAAAAAAGAAAAAAAATGTAGCTGTTTTACAACAAACTAGATGGAATGAAATTATCAAAAAAAGTATTAAAAAAGGAAAGAACTTAGGTTTAAGTACAGACTTTGTGAAAAAATTTTACAAAACAATACACCAAGAATCTATTAATCATCAAAAAACAAAAAATTAAGAAATAAAAAAGATCTGCTCTAGGAAATTAATAAAACTTTGCGACCTTTGTAAAAACCTTTGTGACTTTGCAAGAAATAAAACAACAGCACATATTAGTAATAAGATTTTCTGCAATGGGAGATGTTGCAATGTTAGTGCCCGTTTTAAGAGTTTTGTTAAACGAAAATCAAAATGTAAAGGTTACTATTTTATCACAGAAATTCTTAAAACCTATTTTTAATGAAGAAATTATTGGTAAAGAGGTTAGTTTTTATGAAGCAGATATAAAGAATAAACACAAAGGCTTTTTTGGGCTTTTTAAACTTGCTAGAGAATTAAAAAAATTAGACATTACCGCCATTGCAGATATGCATAGTGTTTTGCGTTCTAAAATTTTATGTTTTTTTCTTTTCTTTTTTAAAATAAAAAATGTTTCGATAAACAAAGGCAGAACAGAAAAAAAAGCATTAACAAGTACTACTAATAAAGTTTTTAAACAATTAAAAACAACACATGAACGATATGCTACTGTATTTAGAAAATTAGGGTTTATAATTAATTTAAGTAAACACCGCTTTCCTAAAAAAACAGAAAAAACTATTGTTTCTAGTTTTATAAACATACTAAAAGAAGATGAAAAATGGATTGGCATCGCCCCTTTTGCTAAACATATAGGTAAAATGTATCCATTAGATTTAATAGAGCAGGTAATTGAAAAATTATCAAAAAATAATCAATTATTTCTTTTTGGAGGTGGTAAAAAAGAAACATTTTTACTAAATAACATTGCAAAAAAATACACAAAAGTACAATCAGTCGCAGGACAGTTATCGTTAAAAGAAGAGTTGCAACTCATATCAAATCTAGATGTGATGTTAGCAATGGATTCTGGTAATGCCCATTTTTCAGCAATGTTTGGTGTAAAAACAGTTACTATTTGGGGTGCTACACATCCATTTGCAGGGTTTGCTCCTTTTTTACAACATGAAAATTGTATCACACCAAACCTTAAAAAATACCCTAATTTGCCTTGTTCTATTTATGGCAACAAAATTTGTAAAGGTTATGAGGATGTTATGCAAAGCATTTCTATAAAAAAAATACTTAATAGTTTTTAATAACAGGCAAAAGATTGCTTAACTTTGTTGCTTAATTTTCATAAAAATACCTCTAATTAATAAATTTATATTCTAAAGAATCGTTAAAAAACAATAATAAAATAGAAACAAACAATTTAAAAAAAATAAACATAATGAAAAAATTTACTTTTTTAATCCTAACATTATTATTAACTATAATTGGTTTTTCCCAAACAACACCAGGAAAATATACAGTGAGTAATTTAAAGTCAAATTCTAATAATTCTGATTTTGGACCAACATTATTTGGTGAAAGTAAGATTATATTTTCTTCTTCAAGAGGTATTGGAAAAAAATGGGAAGGCAATAATCAACCATTTTTAGATTTATATACAGGTACGGTGAATGAAGATGGTAGTGTAAATAAAGTAAAGAAATTTTTATCGAATACGGATTCTAAATATCACGAGTCATCGGTTTCATTTACGCCAAACCAAAAAGCAGTTTTTTTTACTAGAAATAATAAATATGATGATAATTTAAATATAGTTAAGGTTATTGACAGTGTCAGTGTTCATAGTGATAGTAGTAAAATTAAAAAAATAAGAAAAAAAAGAAGAGAAAGGTTTAAAGAAAACGAACTAGCTAAAGAAAAAAAATTAAAGACGACTTATTTGGCTATTTATAGAGCAGAAGTAATTAATGGAAAATGGGTAAATATAGAGCCGTTACCTTTTAATAATCGAAATTATTCCGTAGGACATCCTTCAGTAAATAGAGATGGCACTAAATTATATTTCACTTCTGATATGCCAGGATCATACGGAAAATCAGATATTTTCGTTGTAGATATTCTTTCGGATAGCACCTATTCTAAACCAAAAAATTTAGGTAGAAAAATAAATACTTTAGGCTCAGAAATGTTTCCTTATATAGATAGTAAAAACATTTTATACTTTTCTTCGGATAGTAGAACAGGAGGCTTAGGAAATTTAGATATCTATGCTACCAAAATATATGACAAATCAATTTCAGATGCTTTACATCTTGGAGTACCAATAAATAGTGAATTTGATGATTTTGCATATGCTTTAAATAATAATATTAATCAAGGTTATTTTTCATCAAATAGAAAAAACGGAAAGGGTGATGACGATATTTACCATTTTTCTGCAAGTGTACCATTACACATTGAGTGCACTCAAAATGTTTCAGGTACAGTTAAAAGTACCGAAAAAGAAAAACCAATTTCTAATGCGCTTGTTACTTTGTTAAATAAAAATGGAGATCAACTAAAAACGGTAAAAGCAGATTCTAAAGGTGTTTTTAATCTAGCCGTACCCTGTGATTCAGAATTAAAAATTGTAGCAAGTAAAGATGACTTTGAAGATGATTTTGAAGAATTTAAAACTGAAAACAACCCTAATACAAGTCTTGATTTAAACCTTAATTTGAAGCCTGCTATAGTTTGTAAGCAAGATGTGACAGGTATTGTAAAAAATGCAAATACGGCAAAACCGATTTCAAATGCATTGGTTAGAATTGTAGATAAAGATGGTAAAGACCAATATTCGGTAGAAGCAGATTCTAAAGGTGTTTTTAATGTAAAACTACCTTGCGAAAATAATTTTAGAATTATTGCTAGTAAAATTAAATTTGTAAGCGATACTAGAAAAATTTCAACGGCTAAAAACCCAAAATCTAAATTAAAATTAATACTTAATTTAAAACCTGAAATTGATACTACTGAAGTTAGAATAATTAAAAATAAAGTGGTCGTAAATGTTGATCCTATTTATTTTGAATTAAATAAAAACAATATAAATAAAGGAGCTGCTTTTGAATTAGATAAGGTTGTTGCAATAATGGAAAAATACCCAAAATTAATAATAGAAGGAGGTTCGCATACAGATGTAAGAGGAAAAAAATCTAATAACTTAGACTTATCGATTAGAAGAGCAAATTCTACGATAGCCTATATTGTTAGCAAAGGTATTGATAGTAAAAGAATAACTGCAAAAGGGTATGGAGAAACACAGCCTACCAATCGTTGTATTGAAGGGGTAAGATGTAATGATGAAGAACATGCAAAAAATCGTAGAACAGAATTTGTAATTTTAAATCCTGAAGTTTTAGGGTATATTAGCGAGTAAAATGAACTTTTATATAAAATCTGTTTTGGTCATTACATGGTAACGAGGGTCATCAATACTTTCTTCAATTACATGTAGTAATTTAGGTGATGCTTTTACCATAATATCTTTACAGTCTTCAGATAAATGTTTTAGTTTTAATTGTTTTTCTGCTTTTTTGTAACGCTCAACTAAGTTAAAAATAGCCTCAATAGCCGAATGATCAGAAACTTTAGATTCTAAAAAGTCAATTTCTACTTTTTCTGGATCATTTTTTACATCAAATTTGCTGTTGAAAGCCTGTATGCTTCCAAAGAAAAGAGGTCCGTAAATTTCATATACTTTAGTACCATCTTCCTTAAAACGTTTTCTCGCTCTAATTCGTTTAGCGTTTTCCCATGCAAAAACTAAAGCAGACATAATAATACCTACAATTACAGCAATTGCTAAATCTTTAAAAACAGTAACTAATGAAACGGTAATTAATACCAATGCATCTGCTAATGGTATTTTATGTAAAATTCTAAAACTAGACCATGCAAATGTTCCGATAACAACCATAAACATTACACCAACTAATGCTGCAATCGGCACTTGCTCAATTAAACTAGAAGCAAATAATATGAAAATCAATAATAAAAGTGCCGCAGTAATACCTGATAAACGATTTCTACCTCCTCCTTTTATATTGATTATTGATTGACCAATCATAGCACAACCGCCCATACCTCCAAAAAGACCAGTTACAATATTTGCGCCTCCTTGTGCTAAACATTCTCTGTTAGAATTTCCTCTTGTTTCTGTCAATTCATCAATTAAATTTAAAGTCATTAATGATTCTATTAAACCTATTGCTGCTAATATTACTGCATAAGGACCAATAAACCATAAAGTTTCTAAGGTAAATGGAACTTTATTAAATAATTCTATTTGAAATTGTGGCAAGCCTCCTTTTAAACCATTTCCGCCTCCATCTTTTATAAAACTACCAACGGTTGCAACATCTAATTTACCATAAATAACAATTAAGGATATTACTAAAATTGCGATTAATGCTTCTGGTATTTTTTTACTTAGTTTTGGTAAACCAAACATTAAAGTCATAGTTAACAGAACTAAACCTAGCATCATAAACAAATTATTTCCTTGCAACCAAACTTTTTCGCCATTAACAAGTTCTTTAAACATACCTAATTGAGATAAAAAAATCACAATGGCTAATCCGTTTACAAATCCCATCATTACTGGGTGCGGAATTAAACGTACAAATTTACCTAGTTTTAAAAAACCAGCGAGCATTTGTATAAACCCCATTAAAATTACAGTTGCAAATAGATAATACAACCCTAAGTTTTCTGCTTCGGTACCCATCGTATTTCCTTTGGCAACTAAAGCAACCATTACTACTGCTAATGCACCAGTTGCTCCAGAGATCATTCCTGGGCGACCTCCAAAAACAGCCGTAATAATGCCAATCATAAACGCTGCATATAACCCAACTAAAGGGTCAACTCCTGCAACAAATGCAAAAGCAACTGCTTCTGGAACTAAGGCTAGTGCAACTGTGATACCTGATAAAATATCGTTTTTTGCATTGTTGGTGTGTTTACGAATAAATGCATTCATAAGTAATTGATTTTTTTAAGCGTGCAAAAATAGATTATTTTTTTGTTATGGTGCAGGGTTCGGCTGGCTTTTAAAAATCATTTCGATACCTTTTATAACTTCATTTGGTAAAGTTATAGCAATACTTTCTATATTTTCTTTTAACTGTTTTAAATTTGTTGCGCCAATAATATTACTTGTAAGAAATGGTTGTTGATTAATAAATGCTAGAGACATTTGTGTTAAACTTACATTGTATTTTTGAGCAATTTTAGCATATTTTTGAACGGTATCATCTACCTCTACGCTTTTATACCTCGCCATTTGTGGGTATAATTCTACTCTTGAGTTTGGGTGTTTTTTTCCGTTAAGAAATTTACCAGATAAAATACCAAAAGCAAGTGGAGAATAGGCTAACAAACCTATTTTCTTTTTTATTGAAATTTCTGCATTGCCAATTTCAAAAGTTCGATTTAATAAACTGTACGGGTTTTGAATGGTAATTGGTTGCGATAAATTTTTGCTTTTTGCTTCTTCTAGATAACGAAGTATTCCGTAAGGAGTTTCATTAGATAAGCCGTAATGACGAATTTTACCTTGTTTTATTAAATGATTTAGAGTTGTCACTACTTCGTTAAAGTTTTCTTGCCATTGTTCTTCTTCAAAATGCTGATAGTTACGAACGCCAAAGCAGTTGGTCTTTCGTTCTGGCCAATGTAATTGATATAGATCAATATAATCAGTTTGTAAGCGTTTTAGACTTTTTTCAATGGCATCATTGATTGCTGCTTTTGAGAAACCCATGTTATCTCTAATGTAAGGCATTCCTGGTGATGGTCCAGAAATTTTTGTTGCTAATACAATTTTATCTCGATTTCCTTTTGCTATCCACGTACCAATTATTTTTTCTGTGCTACCTTGTGTCTCTTTTCTACCTGGAACGGAATACATTTCTGCGGTATCTATAAAATTCACACCTTTATCTAAAGCAAAATCTAATTGTTGGTGTCCTTCTTTTTCGGTGTTTTGTTCGCCAAAAGTCATTGTGCCTAAACAGATTTTACTAACTTTTATATTGGTGTTTGGTAAGTTTGTGTATTTCATTTTATCTGTGATTTATTTGTTTAAAAAGGTCATTAGAACTAACTATTTTTAAATTTTTTTAATTCTAAATTTTTTCCATCAAAAACAGCATATGTAAAATAGGAAATCCAATCGCCTGTATTAACATAGTTACTTTTTTTATTGAGTTTGATGTTCATTGGTAAATGTCGATGTCCAAATAGAAAAAAATCGTAATGTTTAGTTTTTAGTTTTTGTTTACAATATTGTACTAACCATTCTTTTTCTTCTCCTAAAAATTGAATGTCTTCATCGCCAGAAATTAGTTTGTTTTTAAGTGATAGCCTTTGTGCAAGTGCTACGCCAATATCTGGATGCAACCACCTGTATAGCCAGCGTGAAATAGGGTTAGTAAATATTTTTTTCATGCGTTTGTAGCCTTTGTCTCCAGGACCTAATCCATCACCATGACCAACTAAAAAAGTTTTGTTATTAAATATAAATTCGGTTGGTTTGTAATAAACAGTTATGTTTAATTCTTTTTCAAAGTAATCTCGCATCCATAAGTCGTGATTACCTACAAAAAAATGGATTTTTATTCCGTTATCACTCCATGTTGCTAGTTTTCCTAAAACTCGGACAAATCCTTTTGGAACAACGGTTTTATATTCCATCCATAAATCAAATAAATCGCCTAATAAAAATAATTCTTTACAATCAGTTTTAATTTCATCTAGCCAGGCGATAAATTTTTTTTCGCGCACAAGACTCTCTTCGTGATTTGGTAAACCGAAGTGCTGGTCTGATGCGAAGTATATTTTTTTATTCATAAAATTATAAAAAATTCACTTCAACAATGATATTCATTTTTCTTAAAACGGAATATCTAAATATTATTTTTTTATTCTTAAGATACATCTTTCAATCACTAGCAAACCATTCTGCATAAGAATTATTAGTTTCACATAATTTTAAAGAATGTAATTCTACTTCTTTTGGTAATTTTTTACTGATTTTTACTGCAAAATCTAGTAGCATTAATTCACTAGTTGGTTGGTAATTTACGAGCACTATTCTATGTGAGTATTCCGCAATTTTTTTTGCTAAATTCACATGTTCAGAATCTTTATTTAAGACAATTGCATGATCAAATACATCTACAATTTCGGTATTTACTATTTTTTTAAGATCACTAAAATCTAATACCATTCCGTTTTTCGGATGTGTTTTATCATTAATTGGCTTGCCAATAACGGTAACAAATAGTTGATAACTATGCCCGTGGATATTTTTACATTTTCCGTCGTAACCTGGTAAAGCGTGTGCTGCTTCAAAATCAAAGTGTTTGGTTATTCTTATTTTCATTTTTCTTAACTGCAAAGGTCGCTATTTTTTTTGAAAGGTACGTAAATTATTTTCTTACAAGTTGCAAAGAATTTTTTATTACAGTTTTAAATGACTCCAAACTGTTTTCCTACTTTTATAAAAGCATTAATTGCTTTATCTAAATGTTCTTTAGTATGTGCTGCAGATAGTTGTACTCTAATTCTTGCTTTATCTTTGGGCACAACTGGAAAGAAAAATCCGATAACATAAATACCTTCTTCTAACAGTGCATTTGCCATATTTTGTGCTAATTTGGCGTCGTATAGCATAACTGGCACAATTGCAGCATCTGCTCCGACAAGGTCAAATTTTGCTTTTTTCATCTGACTTCTAAAATAATTGGTATTTTTTTCTAATTGATCTCTTAAAGAGTTGTCTTTAGTAATCATATCAAATACTTTTAAAGAAGCTCCAACAATTGCAGGAGCTAGAGAGTTTGAAAACAAGTAAGGTCTTGAGCGCTGTCTTAAGATTTCAATAATTTCTTTTTTACCCGTTGTAAAGCCTCCCATTGCTCCGCCTAGTGCTTTGCCTAATGTTCCTGTAATAATATCAATTCTTCCTAAAACGTTTTTTAACTCTATAGTTCCACGACCTGTTTTACCAATAAACCCTGACGCGTGACATTCGTCAACCATAACTAAGGCATCGTATTTGTCTGCTAAATCACATATTTTATCTAATTGAGCAACTATGCCATCCATAGAAAAAACACCATCTGTTACAATAATTTTAAAACGATGATTTTGTTTGTTTGCTTCAATTAATTGTTCCTCTAATGCAGTCATATCATTATTTGCATAACGATAACGTGCTGCTTTGCATAAGCGAACACCGTCAATAATAGATGCGTGATTTAAAGCGTCTGAAATTATGGCATCTTCTTTAGTTAATAAAGGTTCAAAAACACCAGCGTTTGCATCAAATGCAGCAGCGTATAAAATAGTATCTTCACAATGAAAAAAATCGGTTATTTTTTGTTCTAATTTTTTGTGAATATCTTGTGTACCACAAATAAATCGTACAGATGACACTCCATAGCCGTGAGAATCCATCGTGTCTTTCGCTGCTTGAATTACTTCTTTATGGTTAGATAAACCTAAATAATTATTTGCGCAAAAATTTATGACTTCTTTGCCTGCTACTTTTATAACTACATCTTGCGGTGAAGTTATAATTCGTTCTGACTTGTATAAGCCCGCATTCTCTATTTCTTGTATTTCTTTTTGTAAGTGTTCTTTTATGTTTCCGTACATATTTGTCTAATTTAGAAACAAAAATAACTTAATTGTATAAAAAAACTAGAAGATTAATAATTAAAATTATTTTTTTAAACGATCTATCACTTCTTGTAATTTTGCGGACTTATTAAAAGAATGCACTGAACTTTAAATTTATTACTAAACTCCTTATTGTTTATGCATTTTTGTAGGTATAGTTTTTTATTCAAATAAGTCTTCTTTGTCTAAATTCCTAATTGTTGATTTTCTGATAGAAAGAAAGTAAATAAAATGTATTATAAGAAATACTGACCAAATTAAAGCAGTCATATAAATAATCTTAATGTTTTCGTAATGTGATTTAAAACTAAATACAAACCAAAATATTGATACTACATTATGAGAAAGAAAAGTTGAAAGATGAAATCTAAATCCAATATCATATATAGGAAGGTATTCATATTCTTTTCTGCCAAAGTAACGCCCATTGAACCACATTAGAATACTATAAATTATAGCAGATAAAATTACAGCGATAATCACCTTACTTGTTATTGAGGTGCTCAACGATAATCGAAAAATGATTGTAAGTATTATTGTTGTTAAAGTGAATTTTAGTAGGTTGGGTGTTATTAATGTTTTCATATTTATTTTTTTAAAAGATTATTTATTTCAGTTGAGAAGAACAATTTGATATTCCTTTCAATAAATTTTTCAAGTAATTCAGTACCCATGTCCGTTAAAAAGTAATATTTTCGATTAGGTCCTTTATTCCCTTTTTTAATTGCAAAAGATACGATGTCAATATGTTTATATTTCCGCAGATTTCGATATAGACTCTGTTCCTCACAACTAATTGTGTTTTTCGATTTACGTTCAATGAATTCTTTGATCTCATCAACGTATTTTGACCCGTCTTTGAGTGCGAGAAATATCCATAATGTTAATTGTCCTTTTTTATATGTTTCCTCCCAAGAAGAGAGTAAATCAGGTAGTATGTCTTTTGTCATAATCAAATAGTATTATTCAACTTGTATAGTACAAATGTACAACTATTTATTTAATCTCCAAATTTTATTCTGTTTTAGAGCTTTAGAGTTTTATCTGATAATAAAAAAAATCTGTATATTTGCAACAAATAAGAATTGTAATGAGTACAAAAAAACAATATCAAGAGGGGATTGATGTCTTAGAACAAGAGGTAAATCAACATGAAATTATACTTTGGGATGATGATTTTAATACTTTTGATTTTGTAATAGATTCTTTAATAGATATCTGTGACCATTCACCTTTACAAGCAGAGCAATGTACTATGCTAGTACATTACAAAGGAAAATGTGCAGTAAAAACAGGTGAATATGATGATTTAAAGCCAAGGTGTTCTAAATTATTATCACTTGGTTTAACGGCAGAGATAGTATAATTTCAAGTAAATTATAGAAAAAATAGACCTTTATAAATTTTTGAGTTTTCTCGCCTTTAGTACAAATTACGAAGCACTTTATAAATTTAATATTTTAATTAAAAAACGCTGTATCTTTGTATAGTGTATAAAAAATCTAATTATTAAAACAACCAAAAATGAAAATACTAAAACTACTATTTCTACTTTTAATAATAAACTTAAATGCACAACAAGGTGGTATGTGGATTCCGTCTCAATTAGAAGGAGCAAGAGAAAAAGAAATGAAATCTTTGGGCAGTAATTTAACAGCAGCAGCAATTTATGCTATAGATAAACCAAGTTTAAAAGATGCTATCGTACATTTTAATGGCGGCTGTACAGCAGAAGTAATTTCTAAAAAAGGATTACTACTAACTAATCATCATTGTGGTTATGGGGCAATACAAAGTCATTCTACAATAGAACACGATTATTTACAAGACGGGTTTTGGGCGTATAAACAAAAAGAAGAATTAGAAAATAAAGGTATGTTTGTTACTTTTATTAAACGGATTGATGATGTAACTGTTCCCGTTCTTAAAGGTACATTAAAAAATTTATCTAATAAAGAAAACCAAGATATCATTAGTCAAAACATAGAGAAATTAGTAAAAAATACAAAAAAAGAAGACTGGCAAGAAGCTAATATAAAAGCATTTTATAAGGGTAATCAATACTTTTTATTTGTAACCGAAAAATTTAAAGATATTCGTTTAGTTGGAGCACCACCATCGAGTATAGGTAAATTTGGAGCAGATACTGATAATTGGATGTGGCCAAGACATACTGGTGATTTCTCACTATTTAGAATTTATGCAGATAAAAATAATCGTCCAGCAGAATATTCAAAAAAAAATAAACCATATAAACCAAATCACTACTTACCAGTTTCTGTAGACGGAGTAGAAGAAGGCGATTTTACATTAGTTTTTGGATTTCCAGGAAAAACGAACAAATACCTGCCAGCAGTTGCATTAAATCAAATTGTATCTACGCTAAACCCCGTAAAAATTGACATCAGAGATAAAGCACTAAAAATAGTTGATAAATATATGCGTAATGATAATGAAATTAAAATTCAATACGCATCTAAATTTGCAAGAATTTCTAATTATTGGAAAAAATGGATTGGTGAAAATCAAGGTATTGAAAAATCAAAAGCAATTCAGAAAAAACAAGATTTAGAAAAAATATTTGAGCTTAAAGTAAAAGGAACCGATGATCAAAACCTATTAGCTAAATTTGATAAGTTATACAAAGAAGTAGAAGAAGTTGCACTTGCAAGAGATATATGGATAGAAACCGTTTATCGAAACGTAGAAATATTAAACGCTACTTATAGAATATATCAGTTAGAATTGGCTTCTCAAAAAGGAAAAGAGGCATTTAATGAACAGAAAGAAAATACACTAAAAAGTTTCAAGGGCTTTTATAAAAATTATAGTGCAAAAGTAGATAAAGAGGTTTTTAGGACACTTGTTACTATGTATTTTAAGAATAACCCAAAAAAATATACTCCAGAGACAATTACAAATATAGCTGTAACCAAACTAACAAATACTATATTTTCAAATTCAAGTTTAACTAGTTTAGATAAATTAACAAAGTTGTTAGATGGTGATATGAATTCCGTTTTAAAACGTATAAATGAAGACAAAGCATACCAGTTTGGTAAAGAATTAGTATCCATTTTTTACACAAAAATAAACCCTGATTTTAATGCAATTCAAACTAAAATTGCAATAGTTCAAAAAAAATATATGAGCGCATTAATGCAACATTTTCCTGAAGAACGTTTTTTTCCAGATGCCAATAGTACGCTACGAGTAACTTACGGTCAAGTAAAAGGTTACGAGCCAAAAGATGCTGTTTATTACAAGCCAGTTTCTAACTTAAAAGGGGTTATAGAAAAGTATGTACCAAATGATTATGAGTTCGATGTATCGGAAAAACTAATAGACTTATACAAAACTAAAGATTTTGGAAATTATGCAAAGGAGGGTAAAATACCCGTAAATTTCTTAGGTACAAATCATACAACAGGAGGTAATTCTGGCTCACCAGTTATAGATGCTAATGGTAATTTAATTGGTCTTAATTTTGATAGAGTGTGGGAAGGAACTATGAGCGATTATAACTACGACCCCGAAATATGTAGAAATATTATGGTTGATGCACGTTATATTTTATTTATAATCGATAAATATGCTGGTGCAAAACGAATTATTAAAGAAATTGATATTGTACACCCTAAAAAGAAATAGTTTTATTTATAAATACTGTTGTCTGATAAAAAAGCACCATCAGAGTATGATTTTAGCGCTACCAACACTAAATTGAATTTTTGAAATAATTGACAAGGTAATTGAAGTTACTGTTACGAAATTAGCAATTTAATAATTGCTCCGCATGTTTAACAGCAGAATCTGTTAACGTTTTTCCACCAAGCATTTCGGCAATTTCATTGATACGTTCTTGGCTGTCTAGTAATTTAATATTTGTAATTGTATTGCCTTTCTCTTCTGTTTTAAAAACTTTATAATGTTGTTGCCCTTTTGCTGCAATTTGTGGTAAATGTGTAATAGAAATTACTTGCATATTTTCGCTCATTGTTTGCATTAAGTCTGCAATACGATTAGAAATTTCACCAGAAACACCTGTATCAATTTCATCAAAAATAAGACTTGGTAAATTGGTATAATTAGATAATATGGTTTTAATTGCGAGCATTATTCTTGACATTTCACCACCAGAAGGTCCTTTTTTTAAAGGTGTAAAATCAGCACCTTTATTAGTAGAAATTAAAAATAGAATTGTATCTTTTCCGTTACTTAAAAAGGTGTCTTTTTGTATTAAGTCAAATTTAAATTTTACTTGAGACATTTCTAATTTATCTAAAGTTTGTTCTAATTGTTTAATAAAGTTAGGAATTGCTTTTTGTCTTTTTTTATGAATTGTTGCTGCTAAATCGTCTAGTTGTTTAGAAACTTTTTCAATTTCATTTTGTTTTTTGGTTAAAACAGAATTAGCGCTTGTATGAACTTTTAAATCTAATGCGCTTTTAATTTTATGTAAACCCTCAATAGTTTCTACTTTATGTTTTTTTTGTAAGTTATAAATTAATTGCAGTCTATCATTTTGATTTTCAATCTCTAAAGGGTTATAAATTACTTCTTCATTCTGATTTTCTATTTCTTTTGTAATATCATCCAATTCTATTTTTAGACTTTTAATTCTACTAAATAAAGATTTATAAATATTAGAAAAAGAGGTGATTTTACTAAAGTTATTCTGTAGTGAATTTAACGCTTGTAAAACACCAACCTGTTCATCATTTAAAACAGAAAGTGCTTCTAATAAATTTTGCTTTATTTCTTCTGAATGATTTAGTTTGTCTAAACTTTGCTCTAATTTTTCTTGTTCTTCAATTTGTAAATTAGCGTGCATTAACTCTTCAAATAAGTGCAAATTATAGTCATATTGCTCTTGTGATAATGCTTGTCTTTTTTCAATTTCTTGCAATTCTTTTTTTAATTTTTTATAAATAAGAAGTCCTCTAGTATAAGAATCTAAAAACTTTTTATTTTTTGAAAACGAATCAATAATATAAAATTGATATTCATTTTTTGCTAACAATACCGTTTGATGTTGTGAGTGTACATCAATTAATTTTTCACTCAATTCATTTAAAAGATTTAATAGAATTGGAGTATCATTAATAAAAGCACGTGATTTTCCGTTTGGTAAAATTTCACGTCTAATAATAGTCGGGCTTTCATAATCAATATCATTTGCCTTAAAAAACGAGGTTAGATGGTAATTTGAAATTTCAAATGCAGCTTCAATAATACATTTTTTATTTTTATTTTTTAAACTAGTAAGGTCTGCCCTTTTGCCTAAAATCAATGCTAGAGCACCAAGTAAAATAGACTTACCAGCACCAGTTTCACCAGTAATAATAGACAACCCTTTTGTGAAATCTACATGTAAACTTTCAATTAATGCGTAATTTTTTATGGTTAAACTTTGAAGCATTTTGTAATTAAAAAACAGAGTTACAATATTACAAAATATATATCCAAAATAGACTAATTGACCATCATTTTTGGCAAAAGTAATACAATTTAAAAAAAATTAGCAAAGCAAAAAATTGCTATAAACTATTCTTTTGGTCTTGTCTAAAGTTTAAATTATTGTAGTTGAAATATTGAGAAAATTAAGATGGTAAAAATGGCAAGCTACCTACATCACACTGCTACAACCTAATACCTTTGCTGCGTTCCCGCCCTGGAGGATTCAAAGGGAGCTAGTTGTGTAGGACTTGCCGATGCAAAACTACAACACAATTCTAAATACACCATAAAAAATGTAACTTATTTTTAAAAAATCTAACTAATTAAATATAATTAGTATTTTTGTAGTACTTAATAAATCAAATTCTATGAAAGATCAAGAAATAAGTACAAGACCCGTAATTTTAAATTACGGTGTAATTTTAGGAGTAGTTTCCATTTTATTTGCAGTAGCATTATATGCGGTAAATGGTATTTCAACAGAAAGACCTTTTTGGCAGAAAGCAGTTAGTATACTAATAATTATTTATATTATAATTCTAGGAATTAGGAAATTTAAAGAACTTAATAACGGTATTTTATCACTAGGACAAGCAATGAAAGCAGGTCTTGGAATATCTTTAATTGGTGGTTTAATAAATGGTGTTTATATTTTTATCTTTTTTGGTTATATAGAACCTGATTTTATAAATCAAATAATGGAAACTGCTCAAGAAACAATGCTAGAACAAAATCCTGATATGAATGATGACCAAATAGAATTAGCAATGAGTATATCTAGTAAATTTGCTTCACCAAGAGCAATGCTCTTATTTTCAGTAATTGGAAATTTATTTTTTGGAGCAATAATCTCTTTAATTGGAGGGGTAACAATGAAAAAAGAAGAAGAAGTTTATTAAAATTGTATTTTAAATGAATATATCCGTAGTAATTCCTCTTTTAAATGAAGCGGAATCTTTGCCCGAATTACATGATTGGATTGTAAGAGTTATGCAGTATAATTCATATTCTTATGAAATACTATTTATAGATGATGGTAGTACCGATGGTTCTTGGAAAGTAATTCAAGAATTAAGGCAAAAAAATAACCATGTAAAAGGGATTCGTTTCCAAACCAATTACGGTAAATCACAGGCCTTAAATGCAGGGTTTAAAGTAGTAAAAGGTGATGTGGTTATTACTATGGATGCAGATTTACAAGACAGCCCAGATGAAATACCCGAATTATACAACTTAATAATAAAAGAAAAATTTGATCTAATTTCTGGCTGGAAAAAAAAACGCTACGATTCTAAAATCAGAAAAAACATACCCTCAAAATTATTTAATGCCGTTGCGAGAAAAACTTCAGGCTTAAAACTACATGATTTTAATTGCGGGTTAAAAGCATATAAAAATGAAGTAGTTAAAAATATAGATGTCTATGGAGAAATGCATAGATATATTCCTGTACTTGCAAAAAATGCAGGTTATACCAAAATTGATGAAAAAGTGGTAGTGCACCAAGCTAGAAAGTACGGAAAAACTAAATTCGGAATAAGTCGTTTCATTAATGGATTTTTAGATTTAATAACTATTTGGTTTTTATCTAGATTTGGTAAAAGCCCTATGCACTTATTTGGCTTACTGGGTTCTCTAATTTTTGGTATAGGATTTTTGTTTGCACTCTATTTAGGGTTTGACAAATTATTTCTACATCAAACAAGCAGATTAATTACACAAAGACCAGAATTTTACATTGCACTTACCAGTATGATTATCGGTACACAACTTTTTTTAGCAGGTTTTGTAGGTGAAATTATTTTACGTAATAATACTAATCAAGAGCGTTATAAAATTAAAAATAAGATTTAAAGTAAGTGTTAGTCTAGAGTTAATATTTTAAATCCAGTTTCTATTTTTAACGTACCTTTGTAACAATCAAAAAATGAATAATGAGTAATAAAGAGATTATCAAAAAAGCAAAATTATGGCTACAAAAACCTTTTGATAAAAACACACAAGAATTAACCCAGCAATTAATTAACGAAAATACAACTAACTTAACCGAAAGTTTCTATAAAAATTTAACCTTTGGTACTGGCGGAATGCGTGGTATTATGGGCGTTGGTACAAACAGAATAAACAAGTACACCTTAGGAAAAAACACCCAAGGTATAAGTAATTATTTACACAAAATATTTCCAAATAAAAAGTTAAGTGTTGCTATAGCCTATGATTGTAGGCATAACTCTAAGAAATTTGCAAAAGAAGTTGCTCATGTGTTTTCAGCAAACCATATAAAAGTATATCTATTTAAAGATTTAAGGCCAACACCAGAACTATCTTTTGCTGTAAAAGAATTAAAATGCGATGTAGGCATTGTATTAACAGCATCTCATAATCCACCAGAATATAATGGCTATAAAGTTTATTTTAATGATGGGGCACAGATTGTCCCACCTCAAGATAATGAAATTATTAACGAAATTAATAATGTAAATTTTGATAAAATTAATTTTAAATCAAATGAAAAATTAATTGAATATATTGGTATAAAAATAGATAACCTATTTATAGATGCCTGTATTAAAAATGGAACCTTTTTAGTTAAAAATAGAGACGATGTAAAGATTGTTTTTACATCATTACATGGCACATCAATAACTATAATCCCAGAGGCATTAAAACAAGCAGGTTTTAGTAATGTACATATTGTAGCAGCACAAAAAGAACCAGACGGTAATTTTCCGACAGTAAAATCTCCAAATCCTGAAGAACCAGAAGCGCTTAAAATGGCAATTGATTTAGCAAATAAAATAAATGCAGATATTGTTATTGGTACAGATCCAGATTGCGATAGAATTGGTATTGCAGTTAGAAATTTAGAAGGAAATTTAACACTTTTAAACGGAAATCAAGCAATGAGTGTAATGACTAATTTTTTAATTAAAAAACGGAAAGAACAAGGTAAGTTAAATGGAAATCAGTTTGTAGGTTCAACTATAGTTTCTACTAACCTAGTAAACGATATTGCAACAAGCTATGGCATAGAAACTAAAGTGGGCTTAACTGGGTTTAAGTGGATTGCTAAAATGATACGAGATTATCCAGACCAAGAATTTATTGGCGGTGGCGAAGAAAGTTTTGGTTTTATGGTAGGTGATTTTGTACGTGATAAAGATGCAGTAACTGCTACACTTTTAGCCTGTGAAATTTTTGCAGAAGCTTTAGTTAATAACACTACTTTTTATAAAGAATTAATAAATTTATATATAAAACACCGCTTTTATAAAGAACATTTAATAGCTGTTGTTAAAAAAGGAATTTCTGGGGCTGAAGAAATAAAACAAATGATGCTAGATTTACGAAATAACCCACTAAAAAAAATTGATGGTGAAAAAGTTATATATTTATATGATTACCAATCTTCTGAAAAGAAAAATTTAATTCAAAAAACAAAAGAAAAAATAACAATACCAAAATCAAACGTATTAATTTACGAAACCGAAAATGGCACTAAAGTAGCTGCAAGACCTAGCGGTACAGAACCAAAAATAAAATTTTATATTAGTGTGAATACGCATTTAGATAAAACAGAAAACGTTACAAAAACAGAACAAGAATTAGACGCTAAAATTCAGCGAATAGTTAAGGAGTTACTCTAAATTTTAGGAATAACTTCAAAAAAATAACGGTTACAATTAAATTGTTAAATTACGACAAATTATTTGTACCAAACAATGCTTAGAAATAAAATAGAACCCATTAAAAACACTATGAATTATTTTAAAAAAATAATAAAATATGCTTTACCATATAAATCTTATGGCTATTTAAATATTTTTTTTAATATTCTATACGCATTATTCTCAACACTTTCTTTCTTAGTATTAATGCCATTATTAAAAGTTATTTTTACACCAGATGCTGCACCAATAACTAAAAAACCAATCTATAAAAGTATTTCTAAAGTATTAGAATTTGGTAAAGATTATATGAGTTTTATTATAAATGAAGTCGCAGGGACAGATAAATCAAAAGCATTAATAATTGTTGTAAGTTTAGTTATTATAACTTTCTTTTTAAAAAATATTTTTAATTATTTAGCGATGTTTTTTATCACTTTTTTAAGAAACGGAGTCCTCAAAGATATTAGAAATGATTTGTATAAAAAAACAATAGAATTACCAATTTCTTACTTTTCAGAAAAAAGAAAAGGAGATATTATGGCAAGAATTGGTACAGATGTATTAGAAATACAACATTCATTTTTATCTATTTTAGAAATGGTTGTCAGAGAACCTCTAACTATCATTTTTACTATTTCTGCAATGTTACTATTAAGCGTAGAATTAACCATTTTTGTATTTGTTTTTCTACCAATTTCTGGATTTGTAATATCATTAATTGGTAAAAGTCTTAAAAAACAATCAGATAATGTTCAAAAAGAGCAAGGCTATTTTTTATCATTAATTGAAGAAACTTTAAGTGGCTTAAAAATAATAAAAGCATTTAATGGCGAAAAAACTTTCAATAATAAATTTAAAGAATCAACTACTAGGTTTAATGATTATTCAAATAAATTATTAAACAGAACAAATTTAGCAAGTCCCACAAGTGAGTTTTTAGGAATTGCCGTAATTGCTATTCTATTATGGTATGGCGGGCAATTAGTTTTAGTAGATAAAACATTAAACGGAGAAGATTTTATAACCTATATTGCACTTGCATATAATATTTTAACACCTGCAAAAGCACTTTCTAAAGCAAGTTATAGCCTTAAAAAAGGTAACGCCGCTGCAGCAAGAGTTTTAGAAATATTAGAAACCAAAAATCAGTTAGAAGATATGCCAAACGCATTAGTTAAAGAAGGTTTTGATAAAGAAATTAAATTTAAAAATATTAATTTTAAATACGAAGATGATTATGTGTTAAAAGATTTTTCATTAACCATTCCTAAAGGAAAAACAATTGCTTTGGTAGGGCAATCTGGTAGTGGAAAATCAACATTGGCTAATTTAATTACACGCTTTTATGATGTAACTGAAGGTGAAATCACTATTGACGGAATAGCCATTAAAAATTTAACAAAAAATTCTTTAAGACAACAATTAGGTATGGTAACACAAGATGCTATTTTATTTCATGATACCATTGCAAATAACATTGCTTTTGGTAAAAATGTAACCGAAGAAGAAATTATTAATGCAGCAAAGATTGCCAATGCACATGAATTTATTACCGAACTACCAAAAGGCTACCAAACTAATATTGGCGATAGTGGTAATAAACTATCTGGTGGGCAAAAACAACGAATCTCTATTGCAAGAGCAGTTTTAAAAAATCCGCCAATAATGATTTTAGACGAAGCAACTTCTGCATTAGATACCGAATCTGAAAAATTAGTACAAGTTGCCTTAGAAAAAATGATGCAAAACAGAACCTCTATCGTAATAGCACACCGTTTATCAACCATCCAAAATGCAGATACTATTGTAGTAATGCAAAAAGGAAAAATTGTTGAACAAGGCACACACCAAGAACTATTAATAAAAAAAGGAACATATTTTAAATTAGTTTCTATGCAGAGTTTGGGGTAAAAATTAATTTGTTTATTCGTTGTTTTCAAATAAACAAATAAACAACAAACCAATTAATAAATGAATATAATCAAAAATTTAAAATGGCGATACGCTTGTAAAAAATTTGATATAAATAAAACACTAACCGATAAAAAAATAAGTAACTTAAAAAAAGTATTTAATTTAACAGCAACATCCTTTGGCTTACAACCCATTAAAATGCTAGTTATAAAAAACGCTAAAATTAAAACGTCTTTATTAAAATATGCCTATTATCAACAGCAAGTTACTACTTGTTCACATTTATTAGTTTTATGTATAGACACAGAAATTAATACAAAAACAATAGATACCTACTTTGATTTAGAAAAGCAGATAAGAGGAACGCCTGAAGAGGTAATAGGTAAATATAGAAAACAATTAAAAGTAGATTATATAAAAAAATCAAAACAAGAGGTAGAACAATCTGCTATTTATCAAGCCTACATAGCGCTAGGTAATTTAATGACTGTTTGTGCTATAAAAAAAATAGATAGCTGCCCGATGGAGGGCTTTGATACCGTAAAATTTGATGAAATTTTAAAATTAAAAGAATTAAATTTGAAGTCCGTTTTATTATTACCAGTAGGTTATAGAGATAAAACTGATTTTATGAGAAAATTGAAAAAAGTTAGAAAACCTTTAAAAAAAATCATTATAGAAATGTAATAAATAGATTTAATAATTCTGTTTTTCCGTTAAAACGGACTCAAATATAAAAATTAAAAATTTTGTAAATTTTACTTTTTTTGTAAAATTTGCGTAAAACCAAAACATATGAATAGCGAAATAAAAAATTTAGAACCAAAAGCAGTATGGAATAATTTTGCAAACTTAAATGCAATACCAAGACCAAGCAAAAAAGAAGAAAAAGTACGCCAATTTATGGTTGATTTTGGCAACAACCTAAATCTAAACACACAAGTTGACCCAGTTGGTAATGTTATTATTAAAAAACCAGCAAGCTCTGGTATGGAAAATAGAAAAACTGTTGTTTTACAAAGCCATTTAGATATGGTTTGTCAAAAAAATAACGATACCGAATTCGATTTTGATACTCAAGGAATTAAAATGTATATAGATGGCGATTGGGTAAAAGCAAAAGGCACAACATTAGGCGCAGATAATGGTTTAGGTGTAGCCTCTATTATGAGTATTTTAGAATCTGACAGCATAAAACACCCTGCAATTGAGGCACTCTTTACCATTGATGAAGAAACTGGTATGACAGGAGCAATGGGGCTGCAAGCAGGTTACTTAGATGGTGAAATCTTATTAAATTTAGATACCGAAGATGATGAAGAAATAGGTGTTGGTTGTGCTGGCGGAATAGACATTACTGCCACAAAAAATTATCAACTACAAGAAATTACAGAAAAAATTCATGCTTTTAAAATAACCATTAAAGGCTTACAAGGAGGGCATAGCGGCATAGATATTCATAAAGGTTTTGGTAATGCTAACAAATTAATGAATCGTATTTTATTTGCTTTAAAAGATGAAATTTTAATTGCCGAGATTGATGGTGGAAGTTTACGAAATGCCATACCAAGAGAAAGTAATGCCATTTTTATCTGTAATGATGATGACAAAATGGGCATGATTTACAATATCATTTCTGATGAACTAAAAAATGAATACCATAGTCTAGAAAAAGACCTAGAAATTTTAATTCAAGAAATTGATAGTCCAAAAAATACTTTATCTAAAAAAACACAAGACACCTTATTAAAAACAATTTACAGCGTACATAATGGCGTGTTTAGAATGAGTCCAGATATTGAAAATTTGGTAGAAACCTCTAATAATATGGCACGTGTAATTGTAAAAAATGGTCGTATTAAAATTGGATGTCTAACGAGATCTAGTGTTGAGTCTGGTAAAATGGATTTGGCATATCATATACAAAGTGGTTTTGAATTAGGTGATTTTAAAGTTGAATTAAGTGGTGATTATCCAGGTTGGAAACCAAACCCAAATTCTGCTATTCTAAAAGTATTAAGTAGTATTTACGAAAATCTTTTTAATGAAAAACCAAAAATTCTAGCATGTCACGCTGGTTTAGAATGTGGTATTTTAGGTACAAACTATCCAAAAATGGATATGATTTCTTTTGGGCCAAATATTAGAGGCGCACATTCACCAGACGAAAGGGCAAGTATCAGTTCTACTCAAAAATACTGGAGGTTTTTATTAGAAGTCTTGGAGAATATACCTCTAAAATAGTAGTTATTTTATCTTTTTCTAACTATTAAAATTTCATCATCCGAAAATTCCATCCAAGCCAAATCGTAAATATGATGGTAAAGTTTACCTTTTGTATTAATGTAATAGTGTGTGTGATATTTAAAATTGAATTTCTTTTTTTCTAATATAATTCTGTTAATTTTTAATTGAAATTTATACTTACCTAAAATTTCTAGTAAAATAGAGCGATTTCTATGTAAAATAATATTAATATTTTTAACAGCAACATCTGTTACTGCTCTTAATTTTTTATGATATAGATTTTTACATCTTACAGTGCAAAAAACCTTGTCTGTTCTGCCTATTATTATTATTTTACATATTTTACATTTCATTACTTAATTATATTTAACTAAATATCGTAATTAATAACAATTACTTATCTAAAATTTTATATATTTTAACACAAAAAAATATTTATTCGTTTTTAACGGTTAAGATACTATTAAAAATAATATTTTTACAATTTTATTATATGTTTTTATTCATATTTGCGTTAATATGGAAAATAAACTTAAAAAATCGATTACATTAAAACATCTTTTAATTAAAAATGAAAAAAAAATTGGCATTCAATTTTATCCTAATAAAATAATACAATTACTTATTAAAAATTTAAATAACCCAAAATGGAGTACAAAATACAATATGGCATATATTGTAAATAATAGTTCTAATTTACAGCAAATATTTAATGATTTTAAAGGGATTGCGTGGGTTAACTGTAAATATTTTTTTGATAACAAACCCATAAATATGGATAATGGTAACCTAAATTTAGATAAATTTAGAGAAATCAAAAAGCCTCTAAATCATATTAGATGTCCTGAAGAATATTTAAAAAAATTAGAAATACGGCAGTACACATACAATACGGCAAAGATTTATATTGCAATGTTTGAAAAATTTATTAATTATTATAAGAGTAAAAAAATAATCGAAATAAATGATATTGATATTAGAAAATATTTGTTAATATTAATAAAAGAGGAGAAGTCAACCTCATACCAAAACCAAATGGTAAATAGTATAAAATTTTATTATGAAATTGTTTTAGGTATGCCTAATAGGTTTTATGAAATAGAAAGACCTCGTAAGGAATTTTTAATACCAAAAGTTATTAGTAAAGAAGAGGTCTTGTTAATGATTTCTTTAACAAATAACTTAAAACACAAATGCATTATTAGTTTATTATATAGTTCAGGTTTACGACGATCAGAATTATTAAACTTAAGAGTAACTGATATTGAAAGTAAAAGAATGGTGGTTTTTGTAAGAAAATCTAAAGGCAATAAAGAAAGGTTAACATTATTAAGTAGTAATTTATTGAATGATTTAAGAAATTATTATAAAGAATATAAACCAAAGAACTATTTATTTGAAGGTCGCAATGGTCAAAATTATAGTACTTCAAGTGTTGGTGTTATTGTAAATGAAGCGGCTAAAAAAGCAAATATTCAAAAGAGAGTAACACCACATATGTTACGACATTGTTTCGCAACACATCTATTAGAAGCAGGAACAGATATAAGATACATTCAAGTATTAATGGGACATAGTAGCACAAGAACCACCGAAATTTATACACATGTTGCAATAAATAATATAAGAATCATTAAAAGCCCGTTAGATTAATTATATTTGCACATATAATGCGTGTAAATTTAATACACAATTGTGCAAGATTGTTTAATACATTTATCTGCATGTTAGCACCAATAAAAAACCAAAAATGAGATACAGTGTTTTTATATTATTTTTCATACTAATATCTTGTGATTTCAATCAAAAGAGAAAAAAGGAAAACCCAATAGAAACTGAAAAGGAAAATTTAACGCTACTGAAAACGGAAATAAAAAAAGAAACTGAAAAAGTAACCGAATTACAAAATGAGTATCCGAATTGGCTGAATAAAATCTATTCTGAAAACAAAACTGAAATCTCTAAAGAAATTATTAAACTCGAAAAATATAATGATAGTATTTCAATAGTACTATTTGAAAAGAACACAGGAGTTTGTAATATAAAAGGAATTGAAACCTATAAAAATAAAACAAAAATAAGTGAATTAGAATTAGAAACTAATTGTGACAAAGAGCAATCAAGACCCGATTATAAATGGAAAGAATATAAAATAAACAATGAAATTTATACTGTTTCAGAATTTTATGAAAAAATAAATGATACACTAATTACAAATGAAGGTTTCATTAAAAGGGGTTATGATTTTGATGAATTAGAAAACAAGATAGACACTATTATAAAAAAATACATAATAAACTCTTATGGAAAAATAAAGGAAATTAACTATAATTGGGAGTTTATTAAATCAAAAACATCTGATTTAACACAATCCTTTAATATTAAAAATTTTGATATTTACAAACTCAATAAAGTACCAAAAGAATTTCTAATACAATTTGTAAAAGGAAAAAAAATACAATTTGGTTTCCCTAAAACATTACCAATTGACTATCCAACGGAATTTCGATTTTATCAACATAAAGAGTTTAATGATTTTTACTTTTTTTCATTTATCCACGCAAATGAAACTTGTTGTAGAACCTTGTACGGAATATCATTAAACAAGAAAGATTTAAAAGTAATTAATATTGCGACTTTCGCATTAACTGGTGGCGATGGTGGTTGGAGTGAAAATGATATTGGAAATTGGAAAACGGAATATCTTTTTGAAGTTAAAAAAGCAGAATTTTTAGATAAAGAAATCTATGAAAATATAGAATTTGATGAAATAGATACTCTTTTTGCTCAAATAAAAATAGATAAAAAAGGAATTTTTGAATGGAAAAAACTGGATAGTGTAAAATATAGAAATGGTAAGTTAATCAAATAAATACTGGTGCTAACAGCGTATAACAGATAATTGCGGTTTTGTGCTTAACTCAAAATATAGTACTTTTACAAAGTTAAGTGTTTTAACCAAAAGTTTCGGCATTTAAAATCCGCAACTACGGTTATACAAACGTTGGTGGCAATAAGTACGAAGAATTTTACCGCTAAATATTACGGAAAAATATCCCAAATTTAAACGTGAAAATTGGAATTTTTTTTCGGTATTTTAATACTGAAAATCTGAAAAATATCTCTCAAAAAAAATAAGAAAAACTCAAAAGCAACACGCGGAATTTTAGCCAGTTTATGGAAATATAACGGAAAAAGAAAAGCAGAAATCCGAAAAAAAAATGAAACGCTGGAATTTGATAAGTTTGTAGAAATCTAGTGGAATAAAAAATAGAACGCTGAAAAAGGGAAAATAGAACTTCCACTCTATTTTGAATAATCCGAAAATGGAAAAGATAAATCCGCATTTTGAGAAAATTAGTTTCTAAAAGTCTTGTAAGAAACCAATAGAAAGATTGAAAAGCAGTATGAAAAAGATGCTAACGCGAACGGAAACAAAACGGTTTACAGAGATACAATATACTGCCACCAACAAAAAATAAATGCAATAATGGCTAATCGCTAAACTCAAAGTTGGTTGTGTTTTACGATGCCCGTAACATTTTTAAAATTTTAGACTTTTTTTATTTTTGAAATTTTGTAAAAATTCCAAAAATATTACTATATTTATACCTTGAAAATAAGTGTGTTAAAATCCATTACTGCACTTATTCACACGTTACAGGCAATTCCACACATAAGAACCTCCCGAATAGATTTAAAGGTAATGTATCTATTCATACAGTTCTTATTAAATCCTTTTGCTAACGTAAAATGGATTGTGAAAAGGAGACAAAAATGATAAATTTGAATAAACCGTAAATAACTGAAAATCAATGACTAAATTTTACGTTAGTCAGAATTGAAAAAATATGAGAAAAAAAATAATTTTCATTTCAATATTAACAATTTTTTGTCAATTAAGTTTATTTGCACAAAAAGAACTTAGACTTGAAAAAAAAGCATTTAAATATTATAATTCAGGAGATAAGGTTGAAGCATTAAATATTTTTAAGGAGTTATTTGTAAAATTTCCAAATTCGAATAATTATCCAATAACATTTTTTAATATTGCGAATTGTTATTCTGAAATTGATAGTACAGATTTAGCAATTAAATGGTATAAGGATATATTAAAATCAAATATAAAAGACAATCAAGAATTTTATAATTTTCCTGATACACATACAAATATAAAACATAAAAGTGCAATTCGAACAGGTAACATTTACTATAATCAAGGAGAAATAGAACAAGCTTTAAAGTACTATTTATTAGCTTTAAATGAATATTCATATTATAGTTCATCAGGAACTTCAAAGAAAAAAAATGATATTCGATTAAAAAACTACATTGTAGATTGTTATAAAAAAACAAATAGAATCGATGCTGCTGTTATATTACTTCTTCCAGATGCATTAACAAAATCACCTTGGAATAATAATCTGGTAGCAGAATATTTGTTTAAAATAATCGATGAGAATTATGAGAAAAATAAATTTTCAAATGAACTAATGGGTGCATTAAAAAATATAGATCAGAAAAAAGATCATTATTTAATGAGTTTTTGGGGAGAAAAAATAAAAATTGAACCATATGATGTTTTTTTAGAAAAAGAAGTTTTTGTAAAACAAGTTGAAGAAAGTGAGTTTATAAAAAAATTGAATGAGGAATGAAATAATAAAAGCCTGTAACAAAGTGTAAATTTCACTTTTTACAGCAGGCGCAACACAAAAAGCGCAACTTACAAAAATCGTTGCCACCAATTAATGAAAAGAACATTTTACATAACATTTTTTATATTTTTATTCATTAATTCCGTTTTTTCTCAAAATGAGTCTGTAAAGGAATTAGTTAAAAAAACAAATGAATTGAATCTTGATATGTGGGACTTAACCACTTTTGCGGAGGAGAACATTAAGGATAAAGAAAAACTTGCAAAATTTTTTTATTATTGGATTGGTTCAAATATTGAATATGATGAGGAAACGTTTCAAAAAATCATTAATGGAACAATAAGTAATGAAGATTTCTCGAAAAGTCAAGATGAATATGTTGTCTATAACAATAGAAAAGGAGTTTGTGCAGGTTATGCAAAATTGTACAAATGGTTTTTAAATTGGGTAGATATTGAAACTGTTGTAGTTTCTGGACACATTCGAGATGAAAGAAATCATTATGTTGAATTAGAAACCGACGATAATTATAGACACGCTTGGAATGCAATTAAACTAAATAACAAATGGTTACTAGTTGACTCAACTTGGGGAACTTCAAATGAGGAAACGCAGTCTGAATTTTATTTTGACATTAAACCCGAATTTTCAATTATTACTCATTATCCGAAAGAAAGTGAATGGCAATTACTAGAAGAGCCTTTATCATTAGAAGAATTTAATAACTCTAAATTTATTAAACCGATTTGGTTTTTTGTTGGGTTTTCAGATATACCGAAATTAAAGTCCGATAATGAATATTACTATTTTGTTTTTAAGAATAATCCAAATTCGGATTGGTCAGTTAACTTGCAATATAGTACTGATAATATTAATTTTGAGTCAATAAAAGGAATTGTTCCTATTGTTCAAGATGGAAATACCTACTATCGTTTTGAAAAAACTCTGATTTCTGAAAAAGCATTTTTTAAAGTTAACATTTCGGAATTAAAGCAAAATGAAAATCAATATTTTACAAGAACATATAGAGATATAATAAACTTTAAAATATAAATAACTGGTGGCAACAACGTATAAAATTAATTGCTTGGTACGAGCCTACTTACGAAAATCCTTGCGGATTTTCTATTCGGTTTGTATTTGCTAAATTTGGTGCTTAAACAACGCAACTAATCTTATACAAACACGTTGTAGCCAATTTAAAAATCGAACTTTTTGAGAATATTTATTTACATATTTTTAGTATTAACATCATTCAATAAATCCTTTTCTCAAGAATTATTTGGACAAAAAAATACAGTCGAAATAACTCAAAAATGGTTTTTTGACCACTCTAAATTTAAAGAACTGGAAAGAAAAGAAATTAAGGTTTTTGACAAAAAAGGTAGATTAATTAAAGATATAGAGTTTGGATTTCATCATAATACAAATCTAAAATTAATTGGAAACATTAGAACATATGAATTCCAAAAAAATAAATTGATTTCAGAAAAAACTTATGGAAGTGAAGAAAGTTTTAAAAATAATCAAATACAGTTTTATTGGAATTATTTTTATAACAAATCAAAACTAAAACGAGTAAGTAGTAACCATTCTAATTACGTTTATACTTACGATAAAGAAAATAAATTAATTGAATGGACTACAAAAAATGATTTAGGTTCTAGAAAGTTTTTCGTGAAATATGATGATAATGAAAATATCATTGAACGAGGTGAGTATGGGAATTGGACAAAAAAATATACACGAGAAAAAGACACCATAAAAATCATTGAATATTCGGGTCTTTCAAGGAAAGGAGATACAACAAAAACTTATGTAAGTGAAGTGTATTCAAAAGATAAAATAATCTACAGAAAAGAAGATGGATTTGGAATAAATACTAAGAAATATATTTATTTTAATAATGGAAATTTAAAATCTGTATTTACAAGAGTATTTGACGAAACAGAAAGAGACTTCAAATCTGAATTGGTTTACTATCCAAATGGATTCATTAGACAAATCCGTAAATATGAACTTAAGGAAAATGCTTGGATTTTAAAACAACAAACGGAATTTGAAATAAATGGAACAGTATCTATTTTAAGCAAAAAGGAACGAAAAAAGACAAACGAGATATTAATTAACGGAAATAAAAACTGGCTACAACAATGGCTATAATTAATACGGGTTTTGGTGCTTAACCCAAAGTTCAGTACTTTTAACGAAGTTCGCAAAATTTTCAATTTTGCGTGTCTATTGAAATAAAGAAAAAATTAAAAATTTGGCTAAGTGCTTAATCGAAAATTCATTGCTTTTTAATTCCCGTACTAACCATAGCCTAGACGTTAGCTTCCATAAAAAAAGAGGCAAGTCTCAA
>JAKISG010000014.1 GCA_021648755.1 Flavobacteriaceae bacterium
GCAGCAAAACCAGAGAGTTGGAAAACCACAACAAACGATATAAAAGCCATTAGAACCAGAAGCGGGCATACCATAGAATTTAATGATGCCAAAGGAGCAGAAAGTATTACCATTACCGATATTAATAGCAATAGGATTTATATTGACACTGCTAATAATAACATTACCGTTAATGCCAATGAAACTATGACATTTAATGCGAAGAATATTAATATTAATGCTAGTGAAGAAATAAATATTAATGCAGGAACCAATATGACAACAAAGGTCATAGAAGACCATTCAATATCTTCTAAAAACTCAACGGAAATGGTAGAAGAAGACAAAGTACTCTCTGCAAAAGAAATTTTAGAAAATGCAGAAAAAGTACGTATTGAAAGTACCCATAAAAATATGGAACTAGTATGCTCTAAGCAAGTTGATATACAGGCCGATGATAAAATAAAGTTATTTTAATTTATTTAATTAGGTAATGACTAAATGGAATTTTGGTAATGATATTGTAAAAGAAGAAAAAGTTATAACCTTTTTTAAATACAATCCAATTGATGTTAAAAGAACTTATGGAGTACTCTTAATTTTTCAAAATGAAAAACAAAACAAATTACAAATTCATTTTGAAATAGAAATTATCTGTTTAAAAAAGATAGGTCGTTTTTATATTTTTGAGATTAATAAAAAACAAGTTTATGTTAATGAAAAAAAACCAAATACAACAATAGATGAATTAGTAGAAAAGTGTGGTAACGTATTATATCCATTACAAATAAAAGTAAATAGTATAGGGTTGGTTACTACTATTATAAACCATAAGGCAATTCAAAACCGATGGGTAATAGTGCAACAAAAAATAAAACAAGCCTATAAAGGAAAAGAAGTTAACTTACTATTAAAAAACATGAATGCTACTTTACAAGATACAGATAAAACAACTCTTTTTTTACAAAGAGATTGGTTTATGAGTTTGTTTTTTACCTCTATTTATCAAAATAATAAAAAAGATATTAAATATTTTCCTTTTATACCATATACCTCTGGTGTAGCTTATGAAATAAAACAAATTTATAAGAATTATACACATAAAAAAGGCACTATGATTATAGAGCAAAAAGGAGAATGTATTGATACTAGAAGCGAATCAGACATCTTACAAGGTAATTTAATACTTGTAAACAAAGGTGAGATTGTAAAAGGAATATCCGATTTAAAATATCATATCCATAAAAATTCTTCAATAGTAGATGCAATCATAGGTAGTTGTCAAATTGATTTTCCTTCAGGAAAAAATAAAAAAGTAATTATTGAAATATATAATTTAAAAGAAAAAACACCTAAAACAGAGACTGAAAGAAATGAAGAACAAGAAGAATTAGAGAAGAAAATACCGCAACCAAAAAAACAAAAAAAGAAATATTTTTCTTTTTGGAAAAAATAAATTTAATAAAACAGAGATTATGAGCACAGGTCATGTAGTCGTAGAAGGAGCAATTTGTAAGTGTAAATTTGGTTTTACACCAGATAGTTTGGTTGTACAAACACAAAATAAAGCATTTATTAATGATAGTGTTGCAAGTAAAAAATTGATTGGTAACACTATGGATTTAGGAATTCCCTTTCAGGCAAAAACTTTCGGAAAATGTAAATTACAACCTACATCTAGTAGTCATTTACCTTGTGTCCCTGCTATTACACAATGGACCGATTTTTACGATAAAGTTTACCTATCTAATAACGGACAAATATTAACAGAAAAAAGCAAAGCAACTTGTGCTATTGCAGGATCACCTTGTATCGAATTTATTTGGCACGGTCAAACTGCAGGTATTGCAAGTACTGCCATAGAAGAAGCTGATGAAGAAGTACAAAGTCAACTCAACCCTTTGGTAAATACCAAAAAAATGGAGGAGTCTTATGACAATCACTTAGAAGAAGGTAATGTTGAACCACAAAAAGAAAAAGAAAAAGTTATCTCAGTCAATTCAGAACTTTACTTAGGTAATGATACCCTTTTAAAAACACCCTACCTCCATAGCACAGAAACCATAAATTTTGAAAGTTCAAAACCATTTATTATTGGTTTAAAAGCAATTTTTGGAGATACTATTAAACATACCGCAATAAAACAATTTAAAAACGACTTAGAAGAAGGAAAAATACCACTACCCGAATGGAAAATAGAACGATCACTCTCTGATTCAGAAGCAGGATTTCATAAAGAAGGTACAATACATTTAAACGAAAAATTAATCTTAAAAGCAGAAAAAGACCCTGCTACAAATTGGTTATTATTTAGAGTAATTATAGAAGAAATAGGTCATTATATAGATTACCTACTAAGAAACCAATACGACACCATTGGTGGAGATGCCCCTGGTGACGAAGGAACCCTTTTTGCTGCCGATTTTATTAAATATAATAAATTATTAACTAAAGATTTTGAATTTGCTACTTTTCATATTAAATCAGAAGGTGGAAGTGTAAGAAAATTTATAGCAAAAGTTAGTGCCAACCAACCTAATAGAGAACAAAAAGCAAAAGAACTCCTTTTTATTGAAGACGATAATGATGACCATGGCATTGTTACCTTAAATTCAGGAGAACAAATTAAGGTAGAATTTTTTAAGATTCGTGGAATGGGAGCTGTACATGAAAATATAACTAAACAGGCTGCTGAAATAGCAAGAGTTGTATATGATTACCGACTCGATGAAGGAGTCGCATGGCCAGACGCCCCTTGTGAAAGTGATGAAATAGAAACCTGTTATGTTAATATGATTCGATTTATGGATAATCCAAAAGGAAACAAATTGGCATATAGAAGTCATAATGGGGACCTATCCTATTGGCACTCTATGGCACCTCCTGGTGATTTTACAAATGAAGAAGTAGTTGATTTAATAATCAAACAAGCAAAAAAATGGTATGAAGAAGGAATTAATACTAAGAATGTAGAATTAATTGACCCAACTGAAACACTATTTACCTCAGAGAAACTCAAGACAGATAAAGAAGAAAGTGATGGCTTATTTCATATTGGTAAAATTCTTCATATGGTACAAGATTCATATTCAGAAGCACATGTAATCAGAAATGATCAAAATGAAATAATACAAATACAATCATATACAGGGCAAGATGAACATAAACATGGAGTTGCCGATGCTGTAAGTCAAAAAGGTAAAATAATTAAAATCAAAGGCTTTAGTCCTTTTGATGCATCTAATGAAGAAGTAAATGCTGTAGCAGGAGCATTAGACGCTAGAAAAGCGTCGATACAAATATTAACTCTCTATAAAAATAGAGCTCCTGTTAAAAACTTAGAAAAATTTCTACGAGATGTAGTATATAAATTTGGTTATGATAAAGAAATGAAGATTTTTGCACAAAATAAAAAAACAGGAGGAACTTCAGAGAAGTTCAAACATAAAGACGAAGATAAGTAATAATGAAAAAATTTAAATATATGGGGCTTATATTATTGACTGTGATTTTTTTTATTGCTTGTTATATCTATTATTTATCTATTCAAAGAGATACCAAGGTTTGGACAAAGGAAGTTGAAGTAGCAGAAAATATAAAAATTCCAATAGAATTTATGACATCTCAAAAAAAATATTATGGAGGGCATGCATTTGGCTGGGGAGGCGGAGACTATACAGGCTATATTAAGTTCAATTATAAAGGTATTTTCTATGATGACAATGCGCCACATACACCTATAGTAATTAAATATTATAAAGAAAATTTCTATATCGTATATTTTGATAGAGAAACTGATTTTCATAAAATAATGTTTAGATTTTTTAAATCTCAAACAGAGGGAAATTTTAAAGAAATTAACAGAAATCAATTCCCTAAACATTTAGCTATTCAAAACAGATGGTTTAAAAAAGGAAGTGCTTCTAAAGATATTTTAAAACAATTGGATATTTCACGAATGGGAAATTCATTAACAGCAAAAATTTGGTATTACTTAAAAACTGGAATTAACTATCATGAGTCCCCTTATTATGTTCCTGAAAATTTATTAAAAGAATACAAAAAAGAAAATTTTACAGATTTAGTAGAATAAAATTAATTGCAATCATTTTTAAAAATGAGTAGTATAAAATATAAATAAAACATTAATGAAGTTTTTAAAATATATAGAGTTTATAGTAATTAAAGCAACTGATTACCCTAAGCATTTAGCTGTACAAAACCGTTGGCTTAATACATATAATAATAAAGAAAAAAATGTAAAAAATGTAAAAAATTTAAACCCACAAAAATTAATAGTCGCAATGACTGTTCAGATTTGGTATATGATTGAAGGAAAAAAATCCCTTTTTACACATAACACTATAATACCTGTGAAATTTATTGAAAAATATAAAAAAGAAAACTTTACAAATCTAGGAATAACCTTATAATAATGCTCCAAAATAATATAAAATTATGGTAAGTAAGAATAAAATAAAAGTAACACCTTCAGACAATGTAAAAGTAGATGAATCTAAACATTTAATAACTGTAGATGCAGGAACTAAAGTTACAGTTCAACTTGCAGATGTAGGTGAACTAACTAAAGAAGATTTAAAAAAGGTAAGATGGGTTGCAAGTATGTTTCATATAACCCCAAGTAATTCTAGAATTCACGCTACAGAAAAAGGTAGTCGCGTTGAATTTACGATACCAAAAATATTTTCTGGTGGTGGACTAGGCTGGTTAGAACCTATATTAGAAGGAGAAAAACCAAAATTTAAGGTACCCTATGGTTATTTTATAAACTCTTACGGTAAACCTAGTATTGATAGAATAGAATGGAGAGCGTATAGAAAAGAAAATAATGGACCAATAATTTCTGGTGATAAGTTTTTTACTGAAGCAGTACAACTACATATTTACACCACAGGATTATATGGTCATGATTTAAAAATTAGATTAAAATATTTTAAATATTTTAAATATATAAATTATGAACTAGATTTAGATGAAGATGTAGAAAATGATGAAAATGTACTTAGCAAATTCTTTAGAAGAGAAGTAAAAGTATATAAAGACCCAAATGATGAAACAAAAAAAGAACAAAAAGTAATAATCAATATTCGTATAGAAAATAGTTGGACATTTGCTGGAGATGAATTAGAAATAGTACCTATTATTAGTTCTTATATAACTGGTTTAAATAAAAAAACATTTGATGAAAATGCTTTAAAAGTTAGAAAAAGAAAATCCGAAGATAGAACAATTATTTCATCAACAAAATCTGGTAATAAGCCAACTATTATTGGTAATATTGTCACAGATACAGCCGAGTTTAAACCTTGTTTTTTTACAAAAATTGAAGCTACCTATAGCAAAGGAGATGAAGATACTACTGCTGTTATTTACGACTCTAAACAAGGTTTAAAACCCACAATAATGTCATTTGCTACTGTTGCAGGACCTAGATATGCTAGAAGAGAAGTTAAAATAGTATTAGATACCGATTTAGAAAACTGCTTATATGCAAATAATGAACGCTTAAAACATGAAACCCGAGTTATTGACCTGTCTGAAATAGAAGATGCTGTTGTGGTAGAATCATCTTCAAAAAATAAAGGATACCGCCTTACAGATAAACAAGAAATAATAGCAAAAAATCTAGAGTTTGGTCAAGAAGATGGTGACCATATGGATAATAATGATAATGACGAATTTAATAAAGACCATGTTTTTATAAAAGCATCATCAAGTACTATTGTTGGCGGTTTAGGAAGAGTTTCTGGAAAAGTATTTAATAGACCTCGTAAAAATTATACTGACAAAGCAACCTCTGATTCAGAAGTCATTATAGAAGTACCCTATAAATACGGAAAAACAACTAAAAATGAACGATTAGTAGATGTTTTAAAACACATTTGGCCTGCTAGTAAATCAAATATACAACAATACCCTATAGCATTACACACATGTAGGCAACCAAATAAATTAATTAATGTTGACGTTTACCCTGATATAAAATGGACTTTACAATTTTGTTATAATAGTGACCACGAAAAATTTATAGAAGTTCGAAAAAAATATAAAGACTATCAAGTAAGAATAGAAGAGGTAGAAAGCGACGCAAAAGAAACTTATGATAGTAAAATTGAGCATAATGAAGACCTTGCAGATAAATATAAAAAATTAACTAAAGAAATTAAAAGGAGTGGAGAAAAGAACGAGAAAAAAATTAAAAAACTAGAAAAAGAACTAAAAAATTTAAAAGGAAAAGAAAAAATTAAAACCAATAGAAAATTAGTAGATTTAAAAAATCGTAAAAAAGAATTTAACAATCAACAAAAAAAATATAAAAAAAGGCAAGAAAAATATCTAGAAAAATCAAAAAAACACCAAAAAAGTAAAAAGAAATATACTAAAACTAATAAAAACAACGAACCATCTATAGCAAAACCTGAACTATATAATTTTGAAGATAACTTAGAAAAAGGACTGTCTGACATTGTTTTGTCACTATGGGCAGAATGGGATAGACCTGCCGAAAAATTTGAAGTAACTGCTCATTATCAAAAATATAAATTATTACTCGAAAATATTTTGAAATTTAAAAAATTTGTAGAAGATATATTTGCAGGAAAAAAGAAAGGAAATATAGATAAAAAGGGTAAACGATATGGCAAAAATAACCCCAAACCAAAAACAAAAAAACCAGATGCTACAGAAGCAGAAATGGCAAAAAAATTAGAAATTATAAGTGCATTTGCCCCTAAACCGTTGGCTTCTGTTAATATTATACCACCATCTATTGCATTAGCAGGTAGTTGGTATGCAGAAAATCCAAAAAGCGAAAAACAAAATGAAATAGGCACTAATTTAGAATTAGCAGCAATATTAGACCCAATCGTAGGCGCAGAAATTGTACTAAACTTTATGGCATTAGCCCAAAGAGCTCACCCTGTTGCAAATTTTGCTCTAGGTATGATGGAGTTAGGCGGATTTGAAGTGCGGTTAGACCTTACCGTTTCTGGTGCGGTGTTCTGTAAAGGGCTTTTACAATACAATACCACATCTGGTAAAAACAATATTACTCCTGGAGATATTAAAGACCTTAAAGATCCCGAAGATGACGCTCCGCTAGAAATTGGTGGTCGTATTGAAATGGAAGTCTATGCAGGTATTAAATATATTAAAAAATATGAAGCCTGGGGTTATGAAGCAGAAATTAAATTAAGAGCTTATGCCACCGTAGTAACAGGGATCACATTAGCAGGCTATGTAGAATGGATAAAAGATAACCCAAAATATCCAGACGGGGTTTACCTTAACCCTAAATTAACCTTTCACGGTTTAACGGTTAGCCTTGTAGCAAAAGGAGAAGGGGAAGTAAATAACGATAATGATGAACTTATAGCAGAAATTGATCTAGAATCGGGCGGTGAATTTATAGTGATGGACCCTTACGAAGCGGTTTTAGATTTTAAAATCCCCTTAGTAGCAGACAATAACTAAATTTTAATAATGAACAAACTAATTTTATATACCATAGTATTGACCTCTCTTTCTTGCGGTCCAAATAATAAAACAAATAATATGACAGCACAATACAGCCAACAAGACATTTTAGACCTTTATAAAACAGTACAGCACTATGAAGAAGAAACCCATTATGGCGTACGTATTAGATCTGCCAATTGTAATTTTGAGATACTAATAAATGATAAAAAAGTATTTCAAACAAATACAAGCGAAGTAGGTCTTGTAATTAATGGTGCTTATGCCCCTATTAATTATGGTATTTTAAAAAGCGGTTTGCAACAAATAACCATTAGAATGTTACGACCAGTAATAGATAGTAAAACAGAAATAAAAGAACCTACTTTAGCAAATGCTCAATTAGATGTAGAAATTGTTGCTGATGATTTTACGGATGGCGGACCTAATGGAGAATACACCATATATGAGTGGGAGTCACCCAAAGAAGTAAAATTTATAAAGTCAGAAGGTATAGAAATGCCCTATTTCACCCAACCTGAATTAACTTTTTTTGAACATAAAGACAGTTTTAAAGCAGACATACCTTATACTATTGTAGGTTGGAGCGAATCGGTTAACTTATATACTACAGACCCTGAAAAATTAAAAAAACTAACCGAAGAAGTACTTACTGTATTTAAAGAACTACAGCAAGATTTTCAAAATAAAAAAAGAGAAAAGTTAGCTAATACATTCTATAATCATGAAAAAAGAATGGCGCAGCAAATTTACCATTCAAAAGAAGATGTAAAAAAACAATGGGAGAATTATTTTAAAGGTTACCAACACCAAGATTTTAAAATGATGCCACTTATAAATTTTAAACTGGTATTTTATGGCAATGGTAAAATGGTTACCTTAGAACAAATAGGGCCAAAATACCAATGGGAATCTTCACTTTGGTCAAGATGCATTAAAAAAAATAGCCTATACTATTCTGATTCTTATTACGGCTTTTCACTACACCGCCCAAAACGAGGAGCTAAACTAGAATTAATTTAAAAAACAACCATATTTATGCTAAAACAGATGTATTACTTTTTTTTGAATTAAACGAGCGACTCATCAAAAGAATGCTAGTCAGTCAAAAAAGAGAAGGTTAAAATTTTAACCTTCTCTCTGTAGATAAATAATTATAATAAAATTTATTGTTTAATAAACTTTCTAGTACTTTGTCTGTCATTTGCGTTTATCTTTATAAGATACACACCAGCATCCAAATCACTTAACTCTAAAGTTACATGGGTTGATTCTGGGTTTAAAAATTTAACTTCTTGACCTAATAAGTTAACTATAGTAATTTTAGTTAATACTTCTTCAGAATTGATATTAAGTGTATTTTTTACAGGGTTAGGGTAGAGGTTAAAATTAACTAATTCATTAGTATTAGTAGAGGCAACTTCTGAGGTCATAATGGCTAGATTAAATATAGCATTATTTGGCATATCACTTAGGTCTTCAGTTTCTATTGACCAATTAGAACCGTTATATTTAGCAGTTAACACTTTATCAATAATCACATTTTCAGGATCACCTTCTTGACCGTAATTATGAGAAAATACAAAGACAGCATTCGGTTTTCCGTTTAAAAATGGGTGATTAATAACTGTAGTAGACCCAGTAGTATTTCCTGCCGTATTAGAATGCTTATACGCTACAACATTATTATCTGATGGAGCAATAATATTAAAACTAGCACCTTCTGGAATAGGGCTATCACCATTGTTACCTTCGTTGTGAATAACCCATTGCGTTCCAGTATATCTAAAACCGTAATTATTAATATTTTGTACCCCAGCATAAAGGTTAGTCATTATTATAATCGCGCTTGGATTCCCATTTAAGCCTGCATGATCAAGAACCATATATGAAACATCTGTATTTTCAGGAGTAGAAAGACGACTTTCTCCTAGAGAATCATCTCCTTTAACATATACATTAAATGAAACACCATCTAACATAGAATTAAAACTTTCATTAAGAATTGCCCATTTAGCAGAAGATTCGTTATAGAAAACACCTGAAATATGCGGATTAGGGGCGTCTTCATTTCCGCCAGGATTTTTATTATGAGAAATTGCAATTATAGCATTAGGGTTACCATTTAAATCTGGATGATCAATTTCAGATGAAGGGCCAGTAACACCAATTACTGTATGTACAAAAATAAAGTCATTGACTTGCGCGTAGCTAAATGTTGCAATTAGTAACACTAGCATAAATGTAATTTGTTTCATTAAGTTTGAGTTTTGAGTTAATTTAAGCCCCAAATATAAATATAAAAATTAGTATATCAAAACTTAATTAATAAATGCAGGTATTTAATTAATAAGCGCTCCTAACATTGCTGTCGAAAAAGACGTAGTAATCAAAATTACCTAGCCCCTAGAATATATTTTGAGATTGTTTTTTGTAAAATTAAATAATTCTATTAAATTTGCAGTAAAACTATTACATTTATATAAATGACCAAGGCAAAGTTAAAATATGATAAAAAAAGAATTACAAATATTTTTTGCAACACCAATAGGTTATTTAGTAATTGCCTTATTTTTAGTATTTAATAGTTTATTTTTATTTGTTTTTAAAACAGATTTTAATATACTAAATGCAGGTTTTGCAGATTTAAACGCATTTTTTTATCTAACACCATGGACTTTTATTTTTATTATTTCTGCCATAACAATGCGTAGTTTTTCTGATGAAATTCAAACAGGAACTATCGAAATTTTAAAAACAAAACCAATAACCAATTGGCAAATTATATTTGGTAAGTACGTTGCTTCGCTTATATTAATTTGTATTGCACTAGTGCCAACTTTAATTTATTTTTTTACAGTATATAAATTAGGAAATCCTATTGGTAATATTGATTTTGCAAGTACCTTAGGTTCTTATATAGGACTATTGTTTTTAGCATCAGCATTTATTACTATTGGTTTATTTAGTTCTACATTCTCAAACAATCAGATAGTATCTTTTTTAATTGCAAATTGTATCTCATTTGCTCTGTATTATGTATTTGAATTACTTGGAACATCAAATATAACAATCCGAAAATTAGGAATGCATCAGCATTTTCAAAATATAAGTAAAGGAATAATTGATACTCGTGATCTAATTTATTTTTTAAGTATAACAATTTTCTTTTTTTTGATGACTAAAATTAGAGTTGAAAAAATTTAATTTACCTGTGTAAAGTGAAAAATTTAACATTCAAAATGAAAATAACAATTAAAATACTAGTACTAACCTTAGGTCTAATACTCCTAAACTTTATAAGTAGTAAAATTTATAAACAATTTGATTTAACTAAAGATAAACGCTACACTTTAGCTAAGATTACTAAAACTATTGTTTCTAAAATTAAAAAACCGATTATTGTAAAAGTATATTTAGAAGGTGATTTTCCATCAGAATTTAAAAGATTACAATTAGAAGTTAAGCAACATTTAAAACAACTAAGTAATAATAATAAAAATATTATAGTCCGATTTATAAATCCGTTAGGAATAGAAAAAGAATTGCTTAATCAAGGCTTACAACCTAGCAAATTGTCAGTTCAAGAAGGAGCAAAGATTTCACAAGCAATTATTTTTCCGTATGCACACGTGCTGTATAATGATAAGCTAGAAACTATTTCTTTATTGAGTACAAAAAATTTTAACTCACAAGAAGAACAATTACAAGCATCTATCGAAAATTTAGAATATGTTTTTACAGATGCAATCTATAAAATAATGAACACCAAAAAAAAAAATATTGCGATCTTAACAGGCAACGGTGAACTTGATTTTATTTATATAGACGGGTTATTAAAAACACTTTCTCGAAATTACCACTTAGAAGCTTTTCCGTTAGATTCAGCAAATATAATTCCGCAAAAAACGTTAGAATTATTAACTAAATTTGATTTGGCAATAATTGCAAAACCTATAAAAAGATTTACTGAAAAAGAAAAATTTACTTTAGATCAATTTCAAACCAATAACGGAAAAACGTTATGGCTAATAGACAATGTGATTGCAGAGCAAGATAGTTTGGCACAAACAGGAAGTATGCTTGCTATCAATAGAAATTTGAATTTAACCGATTTATTATTTCAATATGGTGTTAGAATAAAGCATAATATTATTAAAGATATGTACAGTTCGACTATTAAATTAGCCAATGGTAATATTGGTGGTCAAACGCAATACAAAGATTATTTATGGAATTACTATCCAATGATTACCTCTAAGAACAACCACGCAATAAATAAAAATATATTGGCAGTACAATTACGCTTTGCCAATACTATTGATTTGTTAGAAAACAAGATTAACAAAACCGTATTATTACAAAGTTCTATTTTTTCAAAACCTTTTGGAACACCGTTCGAAATTAATTTTAATGAAATAAATGAAAGACCAATACCCAAAAATTTTAATAAAGGCAATCAAATACTTGGTGTTTTACTAGAAGGCGAATTTGACGCTGCATATAAAGATAGAATTAAACCATATGAAACTAAATTATACAAAGAAAAAAGTGCTAAAAATAAAATGATTGTTATTGCAGATGGTGATATTATAAAAAATCAAATTCATCAGGGCGAACCTTTAGATTTAGGTATAGATAAATGGACTGGTCAACGTTATGGAAATAAAGATTTTTTGCTAAATGCAGTTAATTACCTACTAGATGATAATGGCTTGTTAGCATTGCGTTCAAAAAACATACAATTACAATTTTTAGATAAAGAAAAAGCATTTAAAGAGCGTAATTATTGGCAGTTTATTACGGTTGTTTTGCCATTATTAATTTTAGGAATTTTCGGATTTCTATTTACCTATTTTAGAAAAAAGAAATATGCTTAAATAAATTTTTTGCTAACTCACTCACACAAGTAATGAAGTCATAAATAATTAAAAATTTATCAAACCTAGCTATTCAACATTACAGGCATCACTAACATAGTGATTTCTTCGCCATCTTCTAAACCGTCAAGTGGTTTTAAAATACCCGCTCTATTTGGTAGTGACATGTGAATTTGCACATCGTTAGCGTTTAGATTATTTAACATTTCTAATAAAAAACGAGAATTAAAACCAATTTGCATATCATCACCTTGATACGAGCACTGCAAACGTTCATCTGCTTTGTTAGAAAAATCAATATCTTCAGCAGAAATATTTAATTCTGTTCCTGCCATTTTTAAACGGACTTGATGTGTTGTTTTACTAGAAAATATAGAAACTCTTTTAACCGAATTTAAAAATAAACTACGATCTAATGTCAATATATTTGGATTTTCTTTAGGTATTACAGCATCGTAATTTGGATATTTACCATCAATTAACCTACAAACCATCACACTATTGTCAAAAGAAAATTTGGCATTAGATTCGTTATACTCTATAATAACATCTTCATTAATACTTGCTAAAATATTTTTTAAAAGCATTAATGGTTTTTTAGGCATAATAAATTCTGACGCTTTATCAGCTTTAATATCAGACCTAGTATATTTTACTAATTTGTGTGCATCTGTAGCAACAAAAGTTAAATTATCTGTTGAAAATTGAAAAAATATACCGCTAAGTACTGGTCTTAAATCATCATTACCAGAAGCAAATATTGTTTTTGAAATTGCAATTGCTAAAATACTACTGTTTATTTTAGTTGTGTTTGGTGTTTCTAACTCAATTGCTTTAGGAAATTCAGCCCCATCTTGAAAAGCCAAAACATATTTACCACTTTGCGAACTGATCTCAATGGTATTATTAGTTTCTGTTTTAAAAGTTAAAGGTTGCTCCGGAAATGTTTTTAAAATATCTAACAACAACTTTGCTGGTACAGCAATTTCTCCAACGGCATCAGTCTCTACCTCTATATTTGAGGACATAGTTGTCTCTAAATCTGAAGCAGAAATTTTTAATTGATTTTCACTTAATTCAAATAAAAAGTTATCTAAAATAGGTAGGGTATTATTGGTATTTATTACGCCACCTAGCGTCTGTAAATTTTTTAGTAATTGTGAACTAGAAACTATAAATTTCATAAAATATCTTTTTAATTGCCTTTTATTCTTAATGTAAGAAATAAGATACAAATATATTAATTTAAAAGTAAACTAAAATACCTTTTTAGATTTATTATAATTAAGCGTTACAAAAAAAGATTAGGTAAGAGTTTTTCTTGTTTTTAATTTCCAATTAGATGTCTTGTAATCCCTGCAATTGTTCCAAAAATCCAAAACCCAAGTGTTATTCCAAATATTGGCATTCCACAATTAATATTGTCTGTTGGTTCTGAGTATTTGCCTAGAAGGCTAGTTATAAATCAAATAAATTTAAAATTTTAGAGAAATAGTGATTGTAAGTTAAGGTAGCCTAATTATTCCGTACGAGATAAAAACACTATTTTTGTTAAATGAATAATGCACCATTGGCAGAGCGAATACGCCCAAAAAAACTAGAAGACTATATTTCTCAACAACATTTAGTTGGTAAAAAAGGAACACTTACACAACATATAAAAAATGGCGTGATACCAAGTTTATTATTTTGGGGACCACCAGGAATTGGTAAAACAACTTTAGCAAATATTATTGCAAACGAATCAGGCCGACCTTTTTATGCTTTAAGTGCTATAAATTCTGGCGTAAAAGATGTGCGTGACGTAATTGAAAAGGCAAAAAATAGTGGTGGATTATTTACTACTAAAAACCCGATATTATTTATAGATGAAATTCATAGATTTAGTAAATCGCAACAAGACTCTTTACTTGAAGCTGTTGAAAAAGGTTGGGTAACTTTGATAGGAGCAACTACAGAAAACCCTAGTTTTGAAGTTATACCAGCATTATTATCACGTTGTCAAGTCTATGTTTTAAATGCGTTTGATCAAGATGATTTATTAGCATTGTTGCAAAGAGCATTAAAAGTTGATGTAATTTTATCAAAAAAGGAGATAAAATTAAAAGAAACGGAATTGTTAATGCAGTATTCTAGTGGCGATGCAAGAAAGCTATTAAATATATTTGAGTTATTAGTTAATGCAGTAAAAGAACCAATTGTGATTACTAATGATTTAGTAGCAGCAAATATTCAAGAAAATTTAGTTAGATATGATAAGACAGGAGAGCAACATTACGATATTATTTCTGCTTTTATAAAATCTATTAGAGGTTCAGATCCTAACGCTGCTATTTATTGGTTGGCAAGAATGTTAGTTGGTGGCGAAGATGTAAAATTTATTGCAAGACGTATGTTAATTTTAGCGTCCGAAGATATTGGTAATGCAAACCCAACAGCATTAATAATGGCAAATAATACATTTAATGCAGTATCAATAATTGGAAACCCTGAATCTCGAATTATATTAAGTCAATGTGCTATTTATTTAGCAAATTCAGATAAAAGTAATGCATCTTATAAAGCGATTGATCAAGCAATTGCTTTAGTAAAACAAACAGGCGATTTACCCATACCACTGCATTTAAGAAATGCGCCAACCAAACTAATGAAAGATTTAGGCTATGGAAATAATTATAAATACGCACACAATTATGAAGATAATTTTGCCATACAAGAATTTTTACCAAAACAAATAATAAATACTAAATTTTACGAGCCTAATGATAATGCTCGTGAAAACAAGTTTCGTAAAATTTTGAAACAACGCTGGAAAGGTAAGTATAGGTATTAAGTTATTAAACCTCTTTCTCTGATTTTTTCTTAATTTTAATAGTCAATATATCTTTATCGGCATCTAAATCCATTACAATATTATCATTTTCTTTAAGTTTAGAAGTAACTATTTTCTCTGCTAATGCATCTTCAATATATTTTTGAATAGCGCGTTTTAGAGGTCTTGCGCCATATTGTTTATCAAAACCTTTATCTACAATAAAATTTTTAGCTTTTTTAGTTAAAGAAAGAGAGTAGCCTAAATCTGTTATTCGTAATATTAATTTCTTTAATTCAATATCAATAATTTTATGCATATGCTCTTTTTTTAAAGCATTAAAAATCACTACATCATCAATACGGTTTAAAAATTCTGGAGCAAAACTCTTTTTTAGTGCATTTTCAATAATACTTTTTGAATGGTCATTTGCCTGTTTTTGTTTAGTTGTCGTAGAGAATCCAACCCCTTGACCAAAATCTTTTAATTGTCTCGCCCCTAGATTAGATGTCATTATAATTATGGTATTTCTAAAATCTATTTTTCTACCTAGGCTGTCCGTTATAAAACCATCGTCTAATATTTGTAATAACATATTAAAAACATCGGGGTGTGCTTTTTCAATTTCGTCTAATAATACTACAGAATATGGTTTTCGTCTCACTTTTTCGGTTAGTTGACCACCCTCTTCATAACCAACATATCCAGGAGGAGCACCAACTAAACGTGAAATCGCAAATTTCTCCATATACTCACTCATATCTATTCTAATTAAGGCATCAGTGCTATCAAAAAGTTCATTTGCTAAAACTTTAGCTAACTGTGTTTTACCAACACCAGTTTGTCCTAAAAATATAAATGAACCAATAGGTTTATTAGGGTCTTTTAAGCCGACTCTATTGCGTTGAATTGCTTTGATTACTTTTTGTACCGCTTCATCTTGCCCAATAACTTTACCTTTAATAAGCTGTGGTAATTCTGCTAAACGGTTATTTTCTGCTTCAGAAACACGATTTACAGGGATACCTGTCATCATAGAAACGACTTCGGCAACATTATCTTCGGTAACAATTTTTCTATTTAACTTAGATTTATCTTCCCAAACTTGTTGCTCAAATTTTAAATCTTTTTCAATACGTTTTTCATCATCACGCAGTTTTGCAGCCTCTTCATACTTCTGTGATTTAACGACTTGGTTTTTAAGTTCCTTAATTTCTTCTAATTCTTTTTCTAATGCTAAAATTCGCTCTGGCACTACAATATTAGTAATATGAACCCTTGAACCAGCTTCATCTAGAGCATCAATAGCCTTGTCTGGTAAAAAACGATCTGTCATATAACGGTTAGTTAGTTTTACACAGGCCTTAATAGCATCATCTGTAAAAGTTACATTGTGATGATCTTCATATTTACTTTTTATATTTTGTAGAATTTGTATAGTTTCCTCAACAGAGGTAGGTTCAACAATTACTTTTTGAAAACGACGCTCTAAAGCCCCGTCTTTTTCTATATTTTGTCTAAATTCATCTAGAGTAGTTGCGCCAATACACTGTATTTCTCCTCTAGCTAGTGCTGGTTTTAACATATTACTCGCATCTAATGAACCAGTTGCGCCGCCAGCACCGACAATGGTATGAATTTCATCAATAAATAAAATAATATCTTCATTTTTCTCCAATTCATTCATCAAAGCTTTCATACGTTCTTCAAATTGACCTCTATATTTAGTTCCTGCAACCAAACTTGCTAAATCTAAAGATATAATACGTTTGTTAAATAAGATACGTGAAACTTTACGTTGTATGATTCTTAAGGCTAAGCCTTCGGCAATAGCAGATTTTCCAACACCAGGCTCACCAATAAGTATTGGGTTGTTCTTTTTTCTCCTACTTAATATTTGTGAAATTCGTTCAATTTCTTTTTGTCTACCAACTACAGGATCTAACTTATCATTTTCGGCTAAAAGAGTTAGATCTCTACCAAAATTATCTAAAACTGGTGTTTTAGATTTATTTGTGGCCGCTTTTTTTGAGGTTTTTTCAAACGGATTTTTTTGCTCTTCAAAACCTTCGTTTGGAGTTTCAGAACTAGGTTCAATAGTAATATCGTCTTCTAAAAACAAATGACTAAAAACGGCTTTTACATCCTCGTAATTAAGATTAAAATTATGTAATAGTTTTGTAGTTGGGTCATTTTCATTTCTTAAAATACACAATAATAAATGTGCCGTATTTACAGCAGTACTTTTGTATGATTTTGCTTCTAAAAATGTAGTTTTTAGAGCTTTATCTGCCTGCTTAGTTAAATGCAAACTTTTGTTTTCATTAGCTTCAAAATTCGGATTTGCAGGGCTTAAAGTTTCAATTTTTTTACGCAAAAAATTTAAATCAATAGTTAAGCTATTCAGTATATCAATTGCTTTACCATCTCTTTTCCTTAAAATACCGAGTATTAAATGTTCTGTACCTATAAAATCATGTCCTAATCGTAAAGCTTCTTCTTTACTATATACTATTACATCTTTTACTTTAGGTGAAAAGTTATCATCCATATTGGTTGTAGTTTAATGTAAAATTAAATAAAATTTTTGTTATCTAATGAAAAATTTAAATTTTTAATGCCTAGAAAGTGAAAATTTAAATTTTTAGCATAAAATATATGCCAAAAAACAGTTATTATTTTAAGGTAAAAGGAACCTTTGGTGGAATAAAATTAAGGTTTTCAGAGAGGTTCATGAAAATGCTAAATATATAGTTAGTGCTTAAAAACTAAATTTTAAAATTATACAATACCGAGATAAAATGCTTTTTTAGTTAATCCTGCAATATTTGTAACCTCAAGTTTAAAAAAAATATTTTTTCGATGTGTCATTACAGTATGCTTACTAATAAATAATTTTTCAGAAATTTCGGTAGTATTAAACTCATTAATAATTAATTTTATAATTTCTTTTTCTCTTATAGTTAGTAAAATATTACTTTGATATAGGTTAATATTTTCCTCTTTATTTTCGGCAATTTTCAGATATTTTTTATTGTTTTTGACAACTTCATTAATTGCAAAAATTAATTCATCTTCGCTAGTTTCTTTTAATAAGTAAGCATCAATATTTTTATAAGAATGTAGATTTGCAAACATACTTAATACCATTATTTTTAAACTAGGATGTGTTTTTTTAAGTTTTGAAATAAATTCAATACCATTCATTTTTGGCATAGAAATATCTGAAATAACCAAATGTGGTTTCGATTTTTTAATAGCGTCAAAAGCACTGTTTATACTTGTTGTTGCTTTAATAATATTTATGTCTTTATGTCTTGATAATAAAGAAACGAGACCATCTAAAAATAATTGATGATCATCTACTATTATAATATTTTTTATCATAAATAAGGAATATTAATATTAATTGTTGTGCCTTTTTTTACAAGACTATCAATATTAAAAGTACCATACATGCTTTGTACTCGGTCTTTAATATTTTGTAATCCGATACCTTTAAAATTTGATACTTCAAAACCAACACCATCGTCTTCAATTAAAAGATTAATTTCATTATTTACGACCAAAGATATAGAAACATTTTTAGCCTTTGCATGTTTAATGATATTTTGTGTTGTTTCTTGAATTATTCTATAAATGTTTAGTTTGTAATGTATTGGTAGCTCATTAATTTTTTTTGATGGAAAAACTGAAGTTTCAAAATTAATTTTAAGAACTTTAAAAGATTTTGAAATTAATTGTTTTATTAAAAAATTGAAATCTGTTTTTTCCAAAAAATTTGCACTTAAATCATGAGAGATATTTCGTAAATTTTTTATTGCATTGGTTAAATGAATATCGATATGTCTTTTCTTTTCATATAAATTAGTATCAGTTATTGTTTGTGTAATAGATTTTATCCCAGAAAGTTGACCGCCTAAACCATCGTGCAGTTCTTTAGATAATCTTTTTCGTTCGTTTTCCTGACCTTCAATTAAACTTAATACTTTTTTGGTTTGAATTTCTTGCTCAAAAAGTTTTTGCTCTTTATTTCTCAATAATTTTTGAGTTTTTATTTTATTTCTTAACATATTAGTTAAAAACAATAAAAAGGTAAATACAATAATAGATACCAAAATTACATATTTTTTATTTACCTCTTCAATTTCTTTCTCTTTAGTTAATAAAATTATTTTACGGTCTTTATCTGCTACTCTGTACTTTGTTTTTATTAATTTATAAGATTTATTTTTTTGTATAGAATATATACTATCTTTTAATTGATAATATTGTTTTTGGTAACTAATCGCTTTTTTATAATCACCATCTGTTTCATAAAGTTGAAATAATTGATTTAAAACATCTATTTGATGTAAACTTTCTATTTTAGAATATTTAGAATTTAATACAAGGTCATAGTAAAATTTAGCCTTTTTATTATTGCCTTTTAAAAAATAATACTTTCCGTAATAAGAGTTTATATAATACAAGTATCTTTTCTCTTTTATTTCTTTTGCGATTTTTTCTCCTTTTAAAAGATTTTGATATGCTTTGTCAAACCTGTAACTTTCTAAGTATGAAACGCCAATATTAATATAGGATCTTGTTATGTACTTTTTTGCTTTTTTTGCTTTAGCTATTTTTAAAGATTTTTTATGATAATAAATGGCAGTATCAATATTTATACCTTCGTAAAGTATGCCAAAATTATTATAAACAGTAGTTAAATTTCGATTTGATTTTTTACCAATATCTATTGATTTTTGAAAATATGCTTTTGCAGTTTTGTAATCTTTTTCCTTTATGGCTAGACTAGCTATATTACTATACGCTATGGAAATCAGCCAGTTATCTTTAATTTTTTTTGAGATAAATAAAGATTTTTTATAATAATGTAGTGTAGAGTCACTTTCTCTCTGATAAAAAATCAAACCTAATTTTAAATATATTTTTGCTAATTTTTTTTGGTCATCTAATTTAATTGCTAAAATTTTTGCTTGATTGAAATATTTTTTCGCCAATAAATAATTTTTGTTTTGGGACTTATAAATTCTTCCTAAATTAAAATTAATTTCTAATAGTGATTTTTTATCACTAATAGTATTTAAAGAATTTTTATAATAAACAATAGTTGAATCTATATTTTTTAAATCATTTAAACTCTCTAGGTAGAATTTATTATTAGCTGGAGTTTGTGCAGATAAACTCTGTATTAAAATGAAAATAGAAAAAAAATATTTTATTAACATATTTAAAAAATACCATATTTATGGTATGTGTTAGTGCTTAAATAATTTTGATATTTGTATTCAACAATATAATTAATTAAATATACATAGCATTATGACAATACGCAACAAAATACTCTGTTTTTTACTTTTATTTATTTCTTATGTAAATTACGCACAGGTAAAAAAAAATATAGATTTAGTAAAAAAAATGGATACAGGTATCATTGGCGAAGATGAAGACACCACTAATATTGGTGATGATGATGATGATGATGATGATGATAATGATAATGATGATGATAATAATAATGAAAATGGTTCTAGTGACATAGTTTTTAGCATGAAAAATACGGTCAATAGTAAATTTGTTATGAATAATAGTGTGGTATTAGCCCCAAATCCAACACGAAATACTACAACAATAAATTCTAAAATAAAAATTTATAAAATTGAAGTTTACAATGCTTATGGTGTTTTGCAGTTTATAACCAAAAACTATAATTTAATTGATTTAACAAATCAAAAAAACGGAGTTTATGTAGTAAAGATTTTTGCTAAAAATGCTAAAGTAATTACTAAAACAATTATAAAACATTAAATATACCATGTTTGTGGTATGTGTTTTATGAACTAATATTTAAATATTTGCAATATTAATTTAACACAATATCTTATGAAAAAAATAATCTTAGCAGTCACAATTTTTAGTATTACATTTGTAATGCAAGCACAAAATACTTTTCCTTCAAACGGAAATGTAGGAGTAGGAACTACCAACCCGTTACAAAAACTCCATATTCATAATTCTTCTTCTTTAAGTATTATGGGAATTTCGGGTATAGCACCAGGAATATTATTTTCACCAAACAGATCAAGTAGTCTTTCTAGGGCGGCAATAGGCTTATCTACTTCGGGTAATCATTATTTTACGAGTGCTCGTTCTGGAGATTTTAATATTAGAGGTGGAGGCGGAGGTCGCTTATTATTTGGCACATTAGCCTCATCATCTTCGACTAACGGAAACATTAGAATGGCAATCACTAATAATGGAAGAGTAGGAATTGGAATTACGAACCCATCTTCAAAACTAGATGTTAATGGTGATGCGCGATTTAGAGGAGCAAAAACAATTGTTAATGGTAATTTAGGAGTTGGAACTAACAATCCAAACGAAAAATTAACCGTTAAAGGAACTATACATTGTCAAGAAGTAAAGGTTAGTTTAAATGTTCCAGCAGATTATGTATTTGAAAAATATTATACAGGTAAATCTTCTCTTAAAGAAAATTACAATATGCCTACTTTAGAAGAAGTAGAAGCTTATACCAGAGCAAACAATCATTTACCTGAAATGCCTTCTGCTAAAGAAATACAAAAAAATGGTTTACATTTAAAAGAAATGACTAATTTACTTTTACAAAAAATAGAAGAACTTACACTATATACGATAGAACAAGAAAAACGTATAAAAGCTTTAGAAGCGAAGTCAACAGAAATATACTCACTTAAAAATTAAAAGTTATGAAAAACACTTTTAATATAAAAATCGCAAAAAATAATATAATTTTTTTATTGTTGTTTTCATTAATTTTTAGCGTTGAAGGACAAGATAAGGACAAGAACCTAACATTCTGTACGACTCCTGCAACATCTCTTAATAGTGAATTATATAAAGCAAGAATAAAAAATACAAGAGTATTAGATGAATATTGTCTTAAAATTTACGTGCATGTTATTAGAAAAACAGATTCAACAGGAGGACAATCAGTAAGTGATGTTAATACTGCCTTAGGTTTTCTAGATTCAGATTTTAGTTCACATAAAATTTATTTTAAATGGGATGGAGTTATTGATTATATTAATAATAGTTCATACTTTAACAACCCTGGTTCCAATATATTCAATGTAAATAATCATTCTGACGGAATAGATATCTATCTTTTTGACGATAGTTCTTCTGGTGGAGGGCAAGCAAATGGAGTTGGAAATTCTTCGGAGTTCTATGTGTCTGGAAGTTATGAAGGTAGTTCTTTGGTTAAGTCTTCTGTTATTTCCCATGAAATGGGACATGTGCTATTTCTTTGGCATACACACCGTGGATGTGAACCAGGAGGTAATTGGGAGCCAACTAACGGAGATAACTGCGCTACCACAGGAGATTTTATTTGTGATACACCAGCTGACCCACATTTAGGTTTTAATGTTGATGGAGACTGTGATTGGAATAGAGTCTCTAACTGTGTTCCTCCAGAACCATTATCAAATTATAATCCAGATGCAAAAATTATCATGGCTTATACGTCTCCTAACTGTATGCAATATTTTACTAAAGGACAAGGAGAACGAATGAAGAATGCAATAGCAACCTTAGACCACTTAACTAGTTCGGCTATTAAATGTAGAGATTGTAAAGAAAATTTAAGCATAACACAAAATGTTACTTCAGGACAAGTAGATATGCAAGAATCTTTAAATACAATTACAGCAAGTAATACGATATTTAATACTGGTATAGCAGAATACAATACAGGAAATACACTATTTTTAAAACCAAATTTTCATGCAAAATATGGTTCAACATTTAGAGGATATATACAAAGTTGTGACCTTACTAAACCGATTCCTATAGAAAATAAAAATAATATTGAAGCAGAATTTGAATCTGTAGATAAGTCTAAAAATATTAAAGTATATCCAAATCCAACAAATAATTTTTTAACTATAGAAAGTTCTGAAAAAATTATTACTTGGGAATTACTAGATGTTTTTAGTAAAATTCATTTTAGAGGAGATGGAAATGAATCAAAAACAAAATTAAATATGACACAACTGCCAAAAGGAATTTATATTCTAAAAGCAACTCTTAAAGACGGAAGTGCGGTAATCAAAAAAGTGGTTAAAAAATAAACAACAAAAAAAGTAATTTATAGTGTCAACCAAAAAACCAACAATAGCAGTACAGGGTGAATGGTCAATGAATGTACTGAAAAATATGAAGAAGTATAAGGTCCATTTTTAGAGTAAAAAAACACAGAGTTTACTCTGTGTTTTTAACATTTTTTAAATAATTAAACATGAATTTCTTGAAATTAATACTCAAAATAGACATTAAAAGATTTTCTTTATCATTAATTACAATTTTTTTTAATAAAACAAGTCATGTTTTTATTTTAAAACAACTTTTATAATCTTATTAACATTATAAACGGCAGTTTAGCAATTAGATTTATTTTTGACAAAAATTACAATCAAAATTTAAATGATTCAATTTTTCCAAAAAAACAAAACGGTTTTTGCAGTGTTAACCAAGCAAAAGTTAACCAAAAAAAACACCCAAAAACTAGTATGGCTTTTTGCAAATGCTAAAGAAATAAAACAAGTATCAATAACTGCTTTTTTTGTTGGTCCAAGAAAAGAAATGATTACTCCTTGGAGTACAAATGCTGTAGAAATCACCCAGAATATGGGTGTTAAAGGCATTATTCGCATAGAAAAATTTAAAAAAGTAAAGACTAAAGAACCTTTTGATACGATGATTTCTAGTTTTTATCAAGAACTGCATCAAGAAATATTTACTATAAATACGACACCAGTATCTGTGTTAGAAATTGAAGATATTGCAAAATATAACAAACAAGAAGGTTTAGCCTTAAATAAAGAAGAGGTAACTTACTTAGAAGAATTATCAAAAAAATTAAACAGAAAACTAACCGATGGCGAAGTATTTGGTTTCTCACAAGTAAACTCTGAACATTGCCGGCACAAAATTTTTAACGGTATTTTTGTAATTAATGCTAAAGAAAAACCGAATTCATTATTTAAAATGATAAAAAAAACCTCGGCAGAAAGCCCAGAAGGTTTAATCTCTGCATATAAAGATAATGTAGCATTTATTAAAGGCCCAACTATAGTACAATTTGCTCCAAAAACTTTTGATAAGCCCGATTTTTATGAAGAAAAATATGTAAAATCAGTTATTTCACTAAAAGCAGAAACACATAATTTTCCAACTACGGTAGAACCTTTTAACGGTGCCGCAACAGGCTCTGGAGGCGAAATTAGAGACAGACTTGCTGGCGGAAAAGGGTCTTTGCCTTTAGCAGGAACCGCAGTTTACATGACTTCATATTCTAGGTTAAATAATTTTGGTAAAAATCAGATTTGGGAAAGCCAAATGCAAGAAAGACCTTGGTTGTATCAAACACCAATAGATATCTTGATAAAAGCCTCAAACGGAGCCTCAGATTTTGGAAATAAATTCGGACAACCATTAATTTGCGGTTCGGTTTTAACCTTTGAAAATGAAACCAAAGACCGTAAATTAGGTTACGATAAAGTAATTATGCAAGCAGGAGGAATTGGTTACGGAAAAGAGAAAGACAGCCTTAAAGACAAACCACAAAAAGATGATGCAATTGTAATTTTAGGTGGTGATAACTACAGAATAGGTATGGGCGGAGCAGCAGTTTCATCGGCAGACACAGGCAATTTTTCTAATGCAATAGAACTAAATGCAATACAACGCTCAAACCCTGAAATGCAAAAACGGGTTGCAAATACCATTAGAGCAATGGTAGAGAGTGATAATAAAATTATTTCTATTCATGATCATGGAGCAGGTGGGCACCTAAATTGTTTATCCGAACTAGTTGAAGAAACAGGTGGCATTATTAAAGTAGCTAAATTACCTATTGGCGATAAGACATTATCCGACAAAGAAATTATTGCTAATGAATCTCAAGAAAGAATGGGGTTAATAATTAATAAAAAAAATCTAGAATTACTAACTAGAATTGCTGAAAGAGAACGTTCACCAATTTATGAAGTCGGTAAAGTTACCACAGATAATCGCTTTTTATTTGTGGGTAGAAAAGGTAAAAACCCTATAGATTTACATTTATCAGATATGTTTGGTTCTTCGCCAAAAACAATAATGAATGATAAAACAGTGCTGAGAAATTACACAAAAATCACCTATGATGAAACTAAAATTTACGATTATGTTGCTCAAGTTTTACAACTCGAAGCAGTAGCCTGTAAAGATTGGCTAACCAATAAAGTAGATCGTTGTGTTACTGGTAAAGTTGCCAAACAACAGACCTGTGGCTCATTACAATTACCTTTAAATAATGTTGGGGTAATGGCATTAGATTATAAAGGTCAAAAAGGAATTGCAACATCAATAGGACATGCGCCAATTGCAGCTTTAGTAAACGAAGTTTCAGGCAGTAGAAATGCAATTGCAGAAGCCTTAACTAATATTATTTTTGCACCATTAGAAGAGAATTTAGACTCGGTTTCTTTGTCTGCAAATTGGATGTGGCCTTGTAAAAATGAAGGTGAAGACGCACGATTATATAATGCTGTTGAGGCAGTTTCTAACTTTGCAATAGCATTAGGAATTAACATTCCGACAGGTAAAGACTCTTTATCTATGAAGCAAAAATATGACGATTATGATGTGATTTCACCAGGAACAGTAATTATTTCGGCAACAGGGCAATGTAGTGATGTTACTAATGTTATTGAACCCGTTCTACAAAAAAAAGAAAAAAATACAATTTATTATATCAATTTTTCTCAAGACGAATACCATTTAGGAGGCTCTACTTTTGGGCAAATTTTATCAAAAATAGGTCAAAAAACACCAACTATAAAAGAGGCTAATTTTTTCAAAAATGCTTTTAATGCAGTACAAGAATTAATAAAACAAAAACTAGTTATTGCTGGTCATGATATTTCTGCAGGAGGTCTAATTACAACCTTATTAGAAATGTGTTTTGCAGACCTTAATTTAGGCGCAAATATTGATTTAAGTAAAATAGGAGAACAAGATTTAACCAAATTGCTTTTCGCTGAAAATAGTGGTATTATTTTTCAAACTGATAATGCCACTAAAGTGGAATCGTTTTTAAAGGCTAAAAATATTGCTTTTTTTATTATTGGCTTTGCCTCTGACATAGCACAATTAAATATTGTTCATAACAAAAAAAGACTAGAATTTAATGTAGATACGTATAGAGATATTTGGTACAAAACCTCCTTTTTATTAGATCAAAAACAGTCAGGAAAAACCAAAGCAAAAGAGCGTTTTGATAACTATAAAAAGCAAGACTTACAATTTCGTTTTCCAAAACATTTTACAGGTAAATTACCTAAAAAAATAACAAAAAGACCAATAGCAGCGGTAATTAGAGAAAAAGGCTCTAATAGTGAACGTGAAATGGCTTATGCAATGTATTTGGCAGGTTTTAATGTAAAAGATGTGCATATGACAGATCTTATTTCTGGCAGAGAAACTTTAGAAGACATACAATTTATAGTTGCTGTTGGAGGTTTTTCAAACTCAGATGTATTGGGTTCAGCAAAAGGTTGGGCAGGCGCATTTTTATACAATGAAAAAGCAAAAAAAGCATTAGCTAATTTCTTTGCAAGACCAAACACATTATCTTTAGGAGTTTGTAACGGTTGCCAACTATTTATAGAATTAGGTTTAATAAATCAAAACCACAAACAAAAACCAAAGATGTTGCAGAACGATTCTGGCAAATTTGAATGTAATTTTACAAGTGTTGTAATTCAACCTAATAACTCGGTTTTATTTAAAACGATGTCTAATTCAAAACTTGGAATTTGGGTAGCACATGGCGAAGGTAAATTTAGTTTTCCGTACACAGAAGATAAATACAATATTGTGGCAAAATATGCTTACAAAGATTTTCCTGCAAACCCAAATGGCTCAGATTTTAATACCGCATTTTTAACAAGCGATTGCGGAAGACATACCGTTATGATGCCACATTTAGAACGTTCTACCTTTAAATGGAATTGGGCAAATTATCCAAAAAATAGAAATAATGATGAAATCACACCTTGGCTAGAAGGATTTGTTAATGCTAGAAAATTTATAAACCTTACCCATGAACTAGAGGTAAAACACCCTTAGTTTTCATATATGTAGCCTCATAAGTTAGTAAATTTTCCCATTTTTTGTTTACAATTTCTAGATCTTGGTATTGCCTTGCAAACTTTAAAAATAAAGCATGATGACCAGCTTCTGACTCTAATAAACCACGAAAAAAAACAGCTAGTTTTTTATCTTTTAAATTTTCGGACAATACTTTAAATCGCTCACAACTACGCGCTTCTATAACTGCAGCTATTAATAACCTACTAACCAAAGATTCAGTACGATTCTTTGTTTTCGGAAAAAACTTATTAAGGTGCTTTGCGTAAACACTTTGTTGATCTCTACCTAAAACCATACCTCTTGAGACCATAATATCGTGCACCATTTTAAAATGTTCCATCTCTTCAATAGCATGAGCAGAAAGCGCTTGTACCATTTCTGACTCTTCAGAATAATTAATAATTAAAGATATTGCAGCACCTGCCGCTTTTTGCTCTGCATAAGCATGATCTGTCAATAATTGCTCTAAATTATTCTCAGCAATTACGACCCAAGATTTATCAGTTTTATATTTTAATCCTAACATAATATTTAATATTTTTTTAACTGTAATTTGAGAGCGGTCTCTCAGCTTACTATAGTTCAAACATCTTATAACTTTGCTTTGTTTTTTTAATAATTTTTTCAGTACGCTTAGCATCCGTATCACTTATAAAAAGTTGTCCGAAATCAGCTGCGTTTACTAACTGAATTAGTTGCATAACACGATCTTCGTCTAATTTATCAAAAATATCATCTAGTAATAATAACGGCTTGGTCTCTGTTTGCTTTTTAATAAAATGAAATTGGGCTAATTTTAAAGCAATTAAATATGATTTTTGCTGCCCTTGAGAGCCATATTTTTTAATAGGGTAATCATCAATTTTAAATACCAAATCATCTTTATGAATACCTACACCTGTATATTGTAAATTCCGATCTCTATCTATATTATTTTTTAATAGTTGCTCTAACTCTGTATCTTCTAATTGAGATTTATAAGTAAGACTAACTTGTTCGATTCCGTTTGAAATGTATTGATATTGTTTTTTAAAAATAGGAATAAATTCTTTTAAAAACAAATTTCTTTTGTCAAAAATTACTTGCCCTAAATCACTTAATTGCTTATTGTAAATTTCTAAATTTAAGATGTTAAAAGTTTGGTTAGCCGCAAAGTATTTTAAAAGCGAATTTCTTTGTGACAAAACTTTTTGATATTTTATAAGTGTTGTTAAATAATTAATATCAGCTTGAGCAATAACACCATTGATAAATTTACGCCTTATAGCACTACCCTCAGCAATTAAATCACGATCATTAGGCGAAATAATTACTAACGGTATTCGACCAATATGCTCCGTTAATTTTTCGTAGACTTTCCCGTTTCGCTTAATTACTTTTTTATGCCCTTTCTTTAAACTACAGTGAATGATTTCCTCTCTATCCTCATTTTCGTAAAAACCTTCTAGAGTAAAAAAGCCCTCATTATGTTTTATATGTTGAGAAGCAACACTATTAAAATAACCTTTAGTAAACGACAGGTAATAAATACTTTCTAAAACATTGGTTTTTCCAACCCCATTTTTGCCAACAAAACAATTTATTTTAGAGTCAAAATTAAATGTTGCTACAGCAAAATTTTTATAATTTATAAGATTTAAATTCTTTAGAATCATAAGTTGCTACAAAAAAACGAAATTTACGTCATTTCTAAGCCTAGTTTTCAATAAATATTATATTTTTGCAATCTGGAAAAATAAAAATTTAAAATGGCAACATATAAAAAAAGAGGAGGAAAAGTAAGAAGAGAAAAAATTAGTGATGCTGAAGATGCACAACAAATTGATTATACTGGCGAATCTACGACAAAAGAAGTATTTGATACTTTAGATGAAACAGCAAGTAAATCAGAACAATGGTTAGAAAAAAATCAAAAACCTGTTTTTATATTTTTAGCAACCGTACTTTTTGCAGTACTTGCTTTTGTTGCATATACTAAATTTGTAAAAGGACCAAAAGAAATAACAGCAGCTAATGAATTGGTATATTCTAAAAAACACTTTTTTGATGCCGAAAAGGCAATAACAGGTAAAGATTCTTTATATACAATTGCTCTTAACGGGGTAGACGGTAAATATGGTTTGGTAGATATTGCCAAAAAATATAGTACTACAAAGGCTGGAAATATGGCTAATTATATGGCAGGAATAGCTTATTTAAAAAAGAATGATTACCAAAATGCCATAGACTATTTAAGTAAATTTTCTTCGGACGATGATGCTTTAATAATACAAGCAAAAGGGAATATTGGAGATGCCTTTGCAGATATTGATCAATTAGAAGATGCATTAACTTATTATAAAAAAGCAGCAAACTTAAAAAATAGCAGTTTCTTTACACCAATGTATTTACTTAAAGCAGGTAATATCGCTTTAGAATTAGGTAAATTTGATGAAGCATTAAGTATGTTTGAACGTATTAAAAAAGAATACCCAAAAGCAGACGAAGCAAAAAAAATCGATATTTTTATCCATAGTGCAAAATACGCTACCAAAAAATAAAAATAAATTAAACGAAGATTATTCTCCGATAGTTAATCTAACTGAAGGCTAATGATTACAAAACAATATTAGTTAAATGGCAACTATAAACTTGTCAGCATACCATTTAAAAACAATCCCAAATGCGAAAGATATTCGGTTTGGGATTGTTGTTTCTGAATGGAATAGTGACATTACAGAAAATCTTTTTTTAGGTGTAAGCGAAACCTTACAAACATGTGGCGCAATTACAGCTAATATTATTCGCAAAAATGTACCAGGAAGTTTTGAATTAATCTTTGGAGCAAAAAAAATGATTGCAGTTAATAATGTAGATGTTATTATTGTTATTGGCAATGTAATACAAGGAGAAACAAAACATTTTGATTTTGTTTGTCAAGGTGTAACACAAGGCATAAAAGATTTGAATATATTATATAATGTACCCGTAGTATTTTGTGTTTTAACAGATGCTAATAAACAACAATCTATCGATCGTTCTGGAGGCAAATATGGTAATAAAGGTGTCGAAGCTGCAATTACAGCAATTAAAATGGCAAAGTTTTAACGAACTAATAACTTGTCAATTCTTCTAATATTTTTATCTTTGTTGTAAAGACTGTTACCATGGCTGGAAATTTATTTAAATCAAGAGCAAATTACGTATTTGACTATAAACCTCGTTTTTATGATGAGCGAAAAGAACGGCTAAAAAATTTAGCAGAAAAATATACAACGGAAAAAAAGGAGGAATCCAAAAGTCAGAAAACAACACTTTTAATTTCAAATCTAAAAAAGGAATGGAAAAGAAATAAACATGTTGCATATGACAAAAAAGCAAATAGAAGAATTGCTATAATTATTACTGTTTTAGTGGGTATTTTGACTTATATTTTTGATTTGCATAAAATATTATAATGGCAGACATCATTCAATTATTGCCCGATCATGTTGCCAATCAGATTGCAGCAGGTGAGGTTGTACAACGACCAGCATCAGTAGTTAAAGAATTACTAGAAAATGCTATAGACGCTAAAGCAACACAAATAAAATTACTAATTAAAGACGCAGGTAAAACCCTAATTCAAGTAATTGATAATGGTCTAGGTATGAGCGATACCGATGCACGTTTATCTTTTGAACGTCATGCCACCTCTAAAATAAAAACAGCAAGCGACTTATTTAATTTACAAACCAAAGGCTTTAGAGGTGAAGCGTTGGCAAGTATTGCAGCTATTGCCCAAGTAGAATTAAAAACCAAACAAGAAAAACAAGAAATAGGCACAATTCTTAAAATTGAAGGCTCTAAAATAAGTGTACAAGATGTAATTTCTACACCAAAAGGAACTAGTATCTCGGTTAAAAATTTATTTTTTAATATTCCTGCACGCCGTAATTTTTTAAAATCTAATGCCGTAGAGACACGTCATATAATAGATGAATTTCAACGTGTATCACTAGCACATCCAAATATTTCATTTTCGTTACTACATAATGATAATGAAATATATCATTTAAAAAGTGATAATTTACGCCAACGCATTATTGGTATTTTTGGAGACCGTATTAATGATAAATTAGTGCCAATTAATGAAGCAACCGATTTAGTAAAAATTACAGGATTTGTAACCAATCCAAAATTCGCAAAAAAGAAAAGAGGAGAACAGTTTTTTTTTGCAAACAATCGTTTTATTAAGAGCAATTATTTAAATCATGCTGTTTTAAGTGCTTTTGAAGGCTTACTTGCTAATAAATATTACCCGTCGTATTTTATTTTTTTAGAAGTAAACCCTAGTAGTATGGATATAAACATACACCCAACAAAAACAGAAATTAAATTTGAAAATGAAACAGCTATTTATTCTATTATTAGAGCAACTGTAAAGCACAGTTTAGGTCAATATAGCGTTGCACCAATACTCGATTTTAATAGAGATAGTAATCTAGATACACCATACAATTATAAAAATAAAACCAAAAAGATACCTAATATTGTTGTAAACCCTAATTTTAATCCGTTTAAAAAAGAAAGTTATAAAACCCAAACAAAAGATTGGGAGTCTCTTTATGTTGGTACAGATACTTTAAAAACAAATTTAGATACCACTAAAATAATCATAGAAAGTGAACTTTCACAAACAAAATTATTTGAAGTCGAAACAGATAAACCAATTGTAAAAACATATCAAGTCCAAGGAAAATATATAATAAGTACTCTAAAAAATAGGCTATTAATTCTAAAACAAAATTTAGCACATCAAAGAATTTTATACGAAGAACTATTAACTAAAATAACTATTGAAAATATAGGATCGCAACAATTATTACTACCTACAGAAATAGATTTTACAAAACCAGATATTGCCATTCTATTTGAAATAAAAGAAGAATTAGAAAATATAGGCTTTCAGTTTAAAGAATTTAAAAGTGACGGCATAATTATTGACGCCATACCAGCAACATTACCACAAGAAAAACTAGTAGAAACATTAGAAGAAATTATGAATAATATAAAATTGGGTGTACCTAGAAATGGGTTTAGTCAATTAGATGCTATTATTAAATCTATGGTCAAGAGTATGGCCATAAAAGTTGGTCAAAAACTAACCACTAAAGAACAAGAAGAAATTATAGATAAATTATTTTCTTGTAAAGAAACAAACTATGCACCAAACGGAAAACAAATATTTATAACCTATTCTTTTGATGAAATAGAAAAAAAATTTAATTAACCTATGATTAAAATAACCAATACCGTAAAACATTTAATAATTATTAATGTGTTGTTTTATGTTACTACGCTAATATTAAAAGATGATTTTTTTCATATAATGGCAATGCATTATATGGAGAATCCACAATTTAAGCCTTGGCAAATTTTTACTCACATGTTTATGCATGGTAGTGAAATGCACATATTGTTTAATATGTTAGGTCTATGGATGTTTGGTAGTGCTGTGGAACAAATGCTGGGTAGAAATAAATTTTTGATACTTTATTTTGGTGCTGGAATTGGTGCAGTACTCTTTTCTGCAGGAATTGACCACTTCCAATTTAATGCTATTTACAATAAATTACTTCACGCGGGTTTGTCTATAGATGAGATACAATTAATGTTAAATAATGGTGAATACAACACGCAAATACTGACTTACGTTACAAAAGAAGACTTAGGGATACTTTATACAAAGTATAGAACCGCTTTAGTTGGAGCATCAGGGGCATTATATGGTATTATTGTAGCCTTTGGCGTATTAATGCCAAGAGCAAAAATGGGTTTATTATTTTTACCTATAATGATAGAGGCAAGAATATTTATACCATTACTTTTGTTGTATGATATTTCTTTCGGTGTTTTTAGAGTAAGTAGTAATATTGGTCATTTTGCACATGTTGGTGGCGCAATAACTGGTTTTATATTGATTTGGTATTTAAAAAAATACCAATTTAAACGTTGATTTTAATTTTTATAAAATTAATTTTTACAATTTTAATTTGCATAATTGAAATATATATTTATATTTGCTCTAGAATAACCCTAATTTAAACATATCGCTTATAGATAATTCTACTTTTTTTTAAATTAATAACTCCAAAATTTATTTGGTTAAAATTAAAGAATTATGCAAAATAAACAACTACAAGATGCTATTTTAGTATCTAATTATATTGATGGTGATGAATATGCTTTAGAAGTATTGATTCTACGTCATAAACAAAAAATTTACAGTTTTATTTATAGTAAAATTTTAGATAGAGATACTACGGAAGATATTTTTCAAGATACGTTTATAAAAGTTATTAATACTTTGAAAAACGGAAAATATAATGAGCAAGGAAAATTTTTACCATGGGTAATGCGTATTTCTCATAACTTAATGATTGATTATTTTAGAAAAAATAAACGCATGCCTAAGTTTAATAATACAGATGATTTTGATATTTTTTCAGTTTTGTCAGACAATTCATTAAATGCTGAAAAACAATTAATTAGCGACCAAATATATACCGATATTAAAGCCTTAGTGCAAGAATTGCCAACCAATCAAAAAGAGGTCTTGGTTATGCGGTTATTTAAGGATATGAGTTTTAAAGAAATTGCAGAATCTACAGATGTTAGTATCAATACAGCACTTGGTAGAATGCGATATGCGTTAATAAACTTACGTAAATTAGTAGAGGTTAATAATATAATTTTAAGTGCCTAACAACAATATTTTATTTTATGTTGCGTTAACTATTTATATAATCAACCTCTAGAAATTAAAGTACATGGCAAAAAATTACACTCTAAACAATTTTAAAAAACCATTGAACCCTAAAAAAAGAACTATTTCTTTTTTATTGAATTATTCTAAATCAATTGAAGTAATTAAAGTAAAAAATAATTATTTTAAGTTTCATTTAAATTAATTTTAAAAATATTTTTATTTAAAAGTAGTTTTTTATAAAAAAATGCACGAATTTTTAAAATTTTTGCGCATTTTTGATAAATGTCTTAAGCGTCATTACACATTGGCGAAGAAAAACGTAACGTACTAAACCTCAAAAAAAGGACTATCTTAAAAAGTTTACACACTTTTTAAGATAGCCCTATTTAATTTGATATAAATTTTATTTAGGTCTTTTGAAAATATATCGAGTGATATAAATACCACCTTTATCACCTTTACCTGCATGGCTTTCAACACCAGTATTAACAAAAGCCAGTTCCCAACCTTCATCAATCATGGTGTTAATTTTTGAGGATATTAAAGCGTCATTTGTAGCAATATTTTGAAATCTAATACCACCTAAATTAAAAAAGTTTAATAATTTAGTTTCATCAAACCCTTTAACACGGAGGTCTTTACGTTTAGATTTGTTTCTTGTATTGTCCTCTTCTGTCTGTGTAGAGGTATAATTTTTATAATCTCTTTGATCATTTGAGGATATTATTCTAGAACGGCCTAGACCATTTGGGACAATAGACTCTACACTTGTTATTACCTTGTACTCCATTTTTTGTGCCTGCGCAGTAAACTGAACGGTTAAAGTTGTTAAGGCTGTAATTACTACTAATACTAAATTTTTCATTTTTGAATTGTTTTAATTATTAATTTATTGAATACTCTAACAATTATCAAGCCAAAACTCATAACTACTAATATTATAAAAATTTATTAGGAATTTTACAAACAGGAATAGCAACCATCTTATGTCTATTTGCTCTATTTCTTTGTTGATATATTTCAAAAATTTCTTTTTCACGCTTATTAAAATTTATAATTTTTTGATTTTCTGCAACCATTTTCATTGCCCATTCTAACTCATCATAAGAAGCGCCAATTTGATCTTCATCTGTTCTAGTATCACCAAATAAACCGTCAGTTGGCTGTGCTTTTTGAATAGAATTTACAATATTTAAATGTTTAGCAATTGTATAAACTTGAGATTTTAGCAAATCTGCTATCGGGCTCAGGTCAACACCGCCATCACCATATTTTGTAAAAAAACCAATACCAAAATCTTCTACCTTATTACCAGTTCCTGCAACTAATAACCCGTCTAGACCTGCAAAATAATACAAAGTATTCATACGTAATCTTGCCCTAGTATTTGCTAACGATAAAGTAACTTTATCCGATTTCTCTTCTTTAGGCACAGCCTGTTTAAACTCATTAAAAACAGAAGTTAAGTCTATATTTTTTGAACTAATTTTTTTAAAATTTGCCTTTAAAAAAGCAATGTGCTCTTTTGCTCTACTAACCTGATTTTTACCTTGTAGAATAGGCATTTCTAAACACAAAACTTTTAAACCAGTCTTAGCACATAAGGTAGAAGTAACTGCAGAGTCAATGCCGCCAGAAATACCAATTACAAACCCATTAATAGTTGCCTTTTCAGCATAACTTTTCAACCATTCTACAATATGATTTATAACTTTTTCTACATTCATAGTCAACAATTAGTATTAAATTTGCAACAAAAATAGTATAATTTTTTTAAGATGAACCGTTTTATAATATGATAAGTAATAATTTTATGAGAAGAATTTATTTTTTAGTGTTTATTTTAACCCTCTTTAGTTGTAAAAAAAATAAGTTAGATATAGATATTTCTGATATAGATGTAAAGGTTGTTATAAAAAGATTTGAACAAATCTTTTATACAGCATCTGCAAATGATTTACCAAAAATAAAAAAAGAGTTTAGAGCCATTTTTCCTCATGATATAGATAGTATTTGGATTCATAAAATGAAAGATGAACAAGAATTAGAACTGTATAGAGAAGTTCAAAAAGTTTACCCAAATTTAAAAAATGAAAAACAACAGTTAGAAAATTTATTTAAGCATATAAAATATTATTATCCAAAATTTATTGTACCAGAAATTATAACGGTAATTTCTAGCGTTCCTTTAGAGCAGAAGGTAATCTTAGATAATCAAAAATTATATATTTCGTTAGATGTATTTTTAGGAACCGATAATAGTTATTATTCCGATTACCCAAATTATATAAAACAAAACCTAACTAAAGAACATTTAATTGTCGAGGTTGCAAGAGTATTTGCAAATCAAACACAATTTAACTCTTTAAATAGAACTTTTATTGCTAGAATGATTCAAAGAGGAAAATTACAATATACAATAGATGCTTTTTTACCAAATATTAATGAAGCAGAAAAAAGGGGTTATAAAAAAAAACAATTGCAATGGAATGTTATTAATGAAGAGATGATTTGGCGTTATTTTATAGCTAAAAAAATACTCTACAGTACAGAGGCAAAATTAGATCGACGTTTTTTAGATGAAGCACCATTTTCTAAATTCTATTTAGATATAGATACAGAATCTTCTGGGAGAATAGGCGAGTGGCTAGGGGTGCAAATTGTAAAATCATATATGAGTAATAATAATTCCAATTTAACAGAACTACTAAAGATGGATAATGAACAAATTTTTAAAAAATCAAAATATAAACCAAATAAGATGTGAAAAAATAATAGATGAAAATTTAAACTAAAAATCCAAAACTCAAAAATAATTAAAAATGGTAATAAAACACAATTCAGAAATTAAAATAAAAGTAGGTTTAGATGAAAATCGAGTGCCAGAACAAATACTTTGGTCAGCAGAAGATGGTAATATTGAAAATAAGGAAGCAAAAGCAATTTTACTTTCTGTTTGGGATAGCGTAAATAAAGATACCTTTAAAATAAACTTATGGACTAAAGAAATGCCTATAAACGAAATGAAACAATTTTTTCATCAAACGTTGGTTTCTATGCAACAATCTTTTCAAAGTGCTACTGGTGATGATAAAATGGCAGCAACTATGCAAGATTTTTGTGATTATTTTTTAGAAAATATGAATAAAGATTAATTTTTGTTTCTGTAGATTTGAAAATACCAATAACGAATAGATGTAACTAAAACGGTACATCGTCACCAAAAGCATCTTCTGTGCTTGGTAAATTAGTAACATCTAAATCAACATTCATTTTAGAGGCAAATTCACTGTCAAACCCAGACTCTTCTAAATCGGAGAACTGTGCTAAATAACCAGTAAATTTCAGTCGAATATTTTCTAAACCACCATTACGATGTTTGGCAATAATTAATTCTGCTTGACCCTCACAAGGCGTGTGTTCTTCGTCATCCCATTCTGTATTACCGTAATATTCTGGTCTATAAATAAACGAAACAATGTCTGCATCTTGTTCAATTGCACCAGATTCTCGTAGATCGGATAGCAAAGGTCTTTTTGAACCTCCACGAGTTTCAACAGCACGAGATAATTGGGATAATGCAATAACAGGAATACTTAATTCTTTTGCTAGAGCTTTTAAATTTCTTGAAATCATAGAGATTTCCTGCTCTCTATTTCCGCCACCTTTTCCGCTTGTTCCAGCAGTCATTAATTGCAAATAATCAATAATTAAAATTTTAACATTGTGTTGTGAAACTAACCTTCTTGCTTTTGCGCGCAAATCAAAAATAGATAAAGAAGGAGTGTCGTCAATAAAAATAGGAGCAGCAGATAATTTTTTAACTTTTACGTTTAATTGTTCCCATTCGTGCGGTTCTAAAGTTCCTTTTTTTAGTTTGCCAGATGATATTCCAGTTTCACTTGAAATCATTCTTGTAATTAGTTGAACCGAAGACATTTCTAAAGAAAATATGGCTACAGGTATTTCAAAATCAATGGCCATATTTTTAGCCATTGACATTACAAATGCAGTTTTACCCATACCAGGCCTAGCCGCTAAGATTACTAAATCTGACTCTTGCCAGCCTGAAGTCAGTTCATCTAATTTAGAAAAACCAGACGGCAAACCGCTCATACCCTCAGTATTTGCAATCTCTTGTATTTTCTTTAAAGCTTGATCAACTAGACCTTCGGCAGATTCAGAATTTTTATTTAAATTACCTTGGGTAACTTCAAAAAGTTTAGTTTCTGCACCATCTAATAAATCGAAAACATCGACAGTTTCATCATATGCTTCTTCAATAATTTCATTAGAAATAGTAATTAACCTTCGTTGTATAAATTTTTGTAATACAATACGCGCATGAAATTCTATATGAGCAGAAGAAGATACTTTTTGTGTTAAGTTAATTAAGTATAAATCTCCACCAGCAACTTGTAAATTACCTTCTTTTATTAATCTATTTGAAACTGTTAATAAATCAATAGGTTGTGAGTCTTTAAACAAATTAAAAATAGCAGTATAAATGTATTGATGTTCAGGTTTATAGAATGTATCTACAGTTAAAATATCAATAACATCATCAAGACCTTTCTTATCAATCATCATTGCGCCTAATACAGCCTGCTCTAAATCAATAGCTTGAGGTGGTAATTTTCCTTTTTCAAAAGAAATTACTTTGCCTTTACTTAGATTTTTAATTACTAATGATTGAGACTTCTCCATGGCACAAAAATAGTTTTTTAAATTATTGAATAGCTATTACCTAACATTAATATTTATTTACTTATTCAAAAAAATGTTTAGAACTTGGTTAATAAACCTGTTTATAAGTATGTAAATTGGTTCATTAGTTTTGCTTTAAAATAAACTCACTAATAGGTATTAGTTAAGAGTATTAGACTAAAGAAATAACAATGAAGCTATTAAAATTTTTCTTATTTTTGAATTATGAAAATAACGAAAAATAAAATATTAAGTTTATTTTTAATACTACAAATAGTATTTGTAAAATGGATAGTTAATTATCCCGTTTTCGTAGAAAAATTTTATGCTAATGGTATTTATAAAAATATTTCTTCGGGATTAAGGTTATTGTTTGGTTGGTTGCCTTTTTCTTTTGGAGATATATTATATTTTGTATTAATTATTTGGATACTAAAAAATAGCATACGTTTTTTTAGACAAAAACAAAAAGAGTGGTATAAATTATTTTTTGCAATTACAGCAAAATTTTCCATTATATATTTTATTTTTCATCTATTTTGGGGTTTTAATTATTACAGGCTACCATTACAGAAAAGCATGTCATTAAAAATACCAAGATATAACATTGATGACCTCAGTCTATTAACCGAAAAATTATTAATTAAAACTCAAAAAATTCACTTTCAAATTACTAAAAATGATACTTTAAGTGTTCTTTTAGATATGGATACAGAGACTATTTTTAATAAAGCTTCTCAAAGTTATGAAACTCTAGCAAAAGTATATCCTCAATTTAAATATAAACGGTCTAAAGTAAAAAAATCAATGTTAAGTTTACCATTAACATATATGGGTTTTTCTGGTTATTTAAACCCGTTTACTAATGAAGCACAAGTAAATTACAAAGTACCAAAATACACGCTACCCGCTATTGCTACACATGAAATTGCACATCAGTTAGGATATGCTAGTGAAAGTGAAGCTAATTTTATTGGTTTTTTGGCAGCTACAAAAAGTAATGACCTCTACCTTAAATATGCTGGTTTTTTAACAGCACTACAATATTGTTTAAATGAAATTTATAGATCAGATGGCGATTTATATAAAGAATTTGTATCAAGATTACCCATTGGAGTTAAAAAAAATTTAGAACAAAATCGTAAATTTTGGAATAAATACGAAAACCCTTTCGAGCCATTATTTAAAGTTTTTTATGATTTATTTTTAAAATCTAATCATCAAAAAAGTGGTATTCGTAGTTATGGAAAAATGGTTGGTTTATTAATGGCTTATGAGTTAAAGAATAAATTATAAGCTTCTAGTAGCGTTTTAAGTTGACAAAAAGGTCTTTTTTAGGTGCAAGAAATAAATAGTTACAGTTGTTTTTCGATATACTCTAGAGGCTCTAGTGCGTTTTTAACTAAAAAACTACCTATCTTAGTTCTTCTCAATTTACTTAAATGTGAACCAGAATTCATGGCAAAACCAAAATCATTTGCAATAGATCTAATATAGGTGCCTTTACTACAAACAATTCTAAAATTTACTTTTGGTAAATCTATTTTAGTAATTTCAAACTCTTGAACGGTTACTTCTCTAGGTTTTATTTTTGTAGTTTCTCCTTTTCTAGCCAGTTCATATAATCGTTTACCTTCTTTTTTTAGCGCTGAAAAAATGGGTGGTTTTTGAAGTATTTTTCCTGTAAATTGAGCAGTTGTTTTATAAATTAATTCTTTAGTTAGGTGTTCAATAGGGTATATTTTATCTATTTCGGTTTCTAAATCAAAAGATGGCGTAGAAGCACCAAGTGTGATAGTACCTATATATTCTTTAGTTTGTGCTTGATAGTCATTTATTGTTTTTGTGAATTTACCAGTACAAATAATTAATAATCCAGTTGCTAAAGGATCTAAAGTGCCTGCATGACCAACTTTTATTTTTTTAATATTAAATTTTTGCCTTATATGCCAACGTATTTTGTTAACCACTTGAAAAGAAGTCCAATGTAAAGGTTTATCAATTACTAAAACTTGACCGTTTTTATAGTCTTCTAATGTCATATTTTGTATCTTTTTTTAGAGAAACAAAAATAATTATTTATTTGATTTTTAAGCCTGTTTAGTATCATTTTGATAAGAGTCTAATTCAATAAAGAATAAGTAATAGCAATACTACCAACCACAGCACAATATATTGCAAAATAAGAAAGTTTAGCTTTTTTTACTAAACCAATCATTAATTTACAGGCAAATAGACCTGCAAAAAATGCAGCAAAAAAGCCAACTGAAAGTAAACCAATTTGGTTAGATTCAAAATTGAATTCACCACCTAAAAGGTCTTTGGCTACTTTACCAAATATTAATGGTACAACCATTAAAAATGAAAATTTTGCGGCTTTTGTTCTGTCAATTTTTAATAAAACTGCTGTAGAAATTGTTGCGCCAGACCTAGAAATTCCTGGCAGCATAGCTATTGATTGAGAAATACCAATGATAAAAGCATTTTGAAAACTAACGTTTTTAGTAGTGTTTTTGGCTTTATCAGCTAATAATAAAAGTAAGGCAGTAATTAATAACATAAAGCCTACTACTAATATTTTACCACCAAAAAAGGATTCTAATTGTTCTTCAAAAAATAAACCAATAATGACTGCAGGAATCATAGAAATGATCATCTTTACTGAAAATTGACTTTCTTCATTCCATTTAAATTGAAAAAGTCCTTTTAAGATTTCTGCAACTTCTTTTCTAAAAACAATTAGAGTACTAAGGGCAGTTGCAAAGTGTAAAATAACAGTAAAAGTTAGGCTTTCTTTGGGTAATGAATTATCACCAAGAATGACTTTCATTATTTCTAGATGTCCGCTAGATGAAACGGGTAAAAATTCGGTTAAGCCCTGAATAATGCCTAAAATTAGGGCTTCTAAATAACTCATTATTCCGTTGGGTTTTTTAAAATTGCATAAATTTCAATTGCGAACCCTATTAAAATTAGCGTTGGTGCTAATCTAATTCTTCTAAAATTATAAATTTCTGGATTAAAAACATTTGGATCATTGCTTCCGCCACCAGCCATTAGTATAAAACCTAGTGCGATAAAGCCCAAACCAATTAACATAATTTTGTAATTTTGATTTTCGAAAAGAAATTCTTTTTTATTTTCTTGTTTTTTTGACATATTTTGCTGATTTGTTAATTTGTTGATTTATGAATTTCGTTGCTATTGAATAAGTTCCGAATAGATAAATAACAAATACTATTTTGTTTTAATAATATAACTCATCTGTTTTTAGTTTTAAAAATCGTTTTGTGGCAAAATAAGTACTTAGCCAAGAAATTGTAATTCCTAAGATTAAAATTCCTAAAAATAATAGAGCAATGCTTATTTTGTTCTTTAATAATTCTAGACTTGCATATTTTTGATTAAAGTAAAATAAAATAAAGCTTAAGATGGCTATGGCTAATAAAGCGCCTAGCATTCCTAGCTTTATACTCCTATATAAAAAGGGTTTGCGAATAAAACTTTTTGTAGCGCCGACCATTTGCATGGTTTTTATATTAAATCGTTTTGCATAAACTGATAAACGCAAATAACTATTAATTAAAACAATGGCTATTAAACCAAGTAATGCACTAAAAGATAATAGCCAAAAACTAGTTTTTTGTACTAAATCACTTAAGTTAGAAACAGTTGCTTTACTATAGGAGACATCATCTATAAATTTATTTTTTGAAAGTTCATCTTCGATTTCTGAAATTTTATCTAAATCAAAATAGGCTGCTTTTAGGTATAGATTAAATCCGTTTTTTAATGGGTTTTCATCTAATTCTTCCATAAAATCTTCACCTACATCTTTAAGGTAATTATTATAGGCATCAATTTTAGAAATAAATTCTATGTTTTTTGTATAAGTTGCTTGTTCAAGTAACTTTTGTAATTTTGCAATATCTTTTTTCTTTGCTTTATTATCTAAAAAAATATTAATTTCAAATTTCTCTTTAAATTTATTTGAAATATTTTTTGATTGTAATACTAGCAGACCTAAAACACCTAATAAAAATAGGATTAGTGTAATACTAATAATTACTGAAAGTGATGAAAGGCGTAATCTTCTTTTTTGGTATTTTTCGAATGAACTCATTTATCGCATATATTACTTACAGCATAAAGCCTAAAGTGTTAAAGATACAAACATACTAATTTACTCTGATATTTCTTGACATAATTCTATCAAAACACCATGGCTAGATTTTGGGTGTAAAAATGCGACTAATTTATTGTCTGCGCCTTTTTTTGGTTTTTCATTTAATACTGTAAAGCCTTCTTTTTTTAAGCGTTTTATTTCTTTATGAATATCTGTAACTGCAAAAGCGATATGATGAATGCCTTCTCCTTTTTTTGCTAAAAATTTTGCTATTGGGCTTTCTGGGTTTGTAGCTTCAAGTAATTCAATTTTATTTGGGCCTATTTTAAAAAAAGATGTTTTTACTCCTTCAGTAATTACTTTTTCTGTTTTATAGTGTTTTTTATTAAATAGTTTTGCGAATAGTTTATTAGATTCTTCTAGGTTTTTTACTGCGATACCTATGTGTTCTATTTTTTGCATGTTTTCTTAAATTAAGCTGTTTTTTTGTAAAGGTAAGTTTTTATTTAAAAACACCTTTAGCTGTTTTCCAATATGTCATCAGTTTTTCTAAAGGTAAGTCTGAAATGTCTAATTTACTGCTATTTATTTCATTTTCTAAATATTGAAAACGATTGATGAATTTTTTATTTGTTTTTTCTAAGGCATTTTCTACATTAATATTTTTAAATCTTGCTAAATTGATTAGAGCAAAGAGTAAGTCACCAAATTCTTCTTCTGATTTTTCTTGGTTGTTCTTGCTTATTTCTGTTTTAAATTCTTGTAATTCTTCTTCAATTTTTTTATAAAACTGCTTGGTGTTTTGCCATTCAAATCCAACTGCTGCCACTTTTTCTTGAATTCTACTTGCTTTAACTAGCGCAGGTAATGATTTTGGTACACCTTCTAAAATAGACTTTTTTCCGGTACCTTCTTTTAGTTTTAATTTTTCCCAATTTTGTTTAACTTCTTTTTCAGAAGTAATTTTAACAATTTTCCCTCCTTTTGGAGGGAAAATATGCGGATGGCGATAAATTAATTTTGCAACAATAGTATTACAAACATCAGTAATGTCAAAGCTTTTATTTTCTGAACCAATCTTTGCATAAAAAATTATATGTAACAATAAATCACCTAATTCTTTTTTGATTTCTTCTTCGTTATTATCTAAAATAGCATCGCCAAGTTCGTAAGTTTCTTCAATAGTTAGGTGGCGTAACGATTGATAGGTTTGTTTTTTATCCCAAGGGCACTTTTCTCTTAACTCGTCCATAATACCTAGGAGTTTAGAGAATGCTTTTAATTTTTGTTCTATTGAAGACACCGTTTTATTAATTATAAAGAGCATTACTTATGTAATTACTCTAATTTAGTATTTTAAAGATAGAATATTATTCTTCTTCTTCGGAGTTTAATTTGTTTAATTTATCTAAGCTAGAAAAATCAAATTTTACGTTAACTAAGATATTATACCATTGTATAATTTTTTTTATGTTATTTGGATAAACACGTTCTGTATCATAATTTGGTAAAATTACGGTAAAGAAGTCAATTAATACGTCTTTTTTTTCTTTGTGACTTATTGTTGATTTTCCTGATTCTTTTTTATAAATTGTAGTAAAAACAGTTCTTAAAGGCACTTCTTCGTCATCTGTATAAATAACAATATCATTTAAGGTACTGACAGCATGAATGTTATGAATAGGCATTTTTTTGTTATTTTCTAATGATTCTACAATCAATCTCGATTTGCCTTGAGAGGTGATTTTAAAAATTCCTGGTTTTCCTGCAACTACTATTAATTTATCTAATGTCATTTTGATTTTTGATTTTTTAGTTTTAATTTTTAATTTTCATTATTTTTCATTTTTTTAACGGAAACTTCATTCTATAGTCTACATCTACTTTACCTCTTGCTATTTTTTCTAATTTTTTTTTAATCAATTTTTTCTTGAGAGTAGATAATTTATCTGTAAATAAGATGCCTTCAATGTGGTCATATTCGTGCTGAACCACTCTTGCTATTAATCCGTTTAAAGTTTTTTTCTTTGGTTTTAAATTTTCATCTAAATACTCAATAGTTATAGTGTCTTTTCTAAAAACATCTTCACGTATGTTAGGAATACTTAAGCAACCTTCATTAAAAGCCCATTGATCACCAGTTTCATGGGTAATTTTTGCATTGATAAAAACGTCATTGAAATTTTTTAATTTTTTTTTCTCTTCTTTGCTTAGATCTTCATCATTTGCAAAAGGAGTGGTGTCAACAATAAATAGTCGAATTGCTTTATTTATTTGTGGGGCAGCTAGACCAACACCAAGTGCATTATGCATAGTTTCTTTCATATCTGCAATCAATTTTTCTAATTTAGGATAATTAGCATCAATATTGATACATTTTTTTCTTAAAACTTTGTCGCCGTAGGCTATTATTGGTAATATCATTGTCTTTAGTCTTTGGTCTAGTCTAATTTTAAAGACTACGACCACTTAAATATGTTTGTAAAATTATGGTGGCACTAATTTGATCAACTAGGGCTTTATTTTGTCTTTTTTTTTTGGATAACCCGCTATCAATCATTGTTTGAAATGCTATTTTTGAAGTAAACCTTTCATCGATTCTTTTTATTTTAATTTGAGGAATTAATTCTTTTAGTTTTTCTATAAATGGTATTATTAAAACTTCACTTTGTGAAGGTGTATTATTCATTTGTTTAGGTTCACCTATTAAAAACAATTCTACGTTTTCTGTTTTAGTATAAGTAACTAAAAAAGGGAGTATGTCTTTAGTTCTTACTGTGGTTAGACCAGATGCTATAATTTGCAACTCATCAGTAATTGCAATACCTGTTCTAACTTTACCATAATCTATTGCAAGTATTCTTGCCATTTATTTTTTTTAAATTTTAGCAAAATTACTACAATTATATATTACTTTTGCTTTTTAAATTTTTTTTTATGGATAAATTAAGAGAAATAATAGAATTAGCGTGGAATGATAAAACGCTTTTAAAACAAGAAAATACGCAAAAAGCTATTCGAAATGTTATTGGCTTACTAGATGAAGGCACTTTAAGGGTTGCTGAACCAACAAATAATGGTTGGCAAGTAAATGAATGGGTAAAAAAAGCGGTAGTGCTCTATTTTCCTATACAAAAAATGGAAACTTTAGAAGTAGGAATTTTTGAATATCATGATAAAATTCCGCTAAAGAAAGGTTATGCAGTAAAAGGAATAAGAGTTGTTCCACATGCTGTTGCTCGTTATGGGGCATATATTTCTAAAGGCACTATATTAATGCCCAGTTATGTAAATATTGGTGCTTATGTGGATCAAGGTACTATGGTCGATACTTGGGCAACTGTTGGTTCTTGTGCGCAAATTGGCAAGAATGTTCACTTAAGCGGTGGCGTTGGTATTGGTGGCGTTTTAGAACCATTACAAGCAGCACCAGTAATTATTGAAGATAATTGTTTTATTGGTTCTAGATGTATTGTGGTTGAAGGTGTTCATATAAAAAAAGAAGCTGTTTTAGGCGCAAATGTTGTACTAACTATGAGCACTAAAATTATTAATGTTACTGGTAATGAGCCTATTATAACTAAAGGTGTAATTCCAGAACGTTCGGTTGTAATTCCGGGTAGTTACACTAAAGAATTTAAAGCAGGTAAATTTAATGTACCTTGCGCTTTAATTATTGGTAAACGTAAAGAAAGTACCAATAAAAAAACATCGTTAAATGATGCTCTTCGTGAAAATGATGTTGCAGTTTAAATATATAGTATGCGGATAGGTTACGACGCAAAAAGATTATTTCATAACCATACTGGTTTAGGAAATTATAGTAGAGATTTACTTAAAATCTTAAGTCAATTTTACCCAAAAAATAAGTATTTGTTATATAACCCGAAAAGAACAAAACGCATTGTAGATTTAAGTTCTAACACTTCTGAAATATTTCCTAAAGAAAAATTTTGGAAATTTTTTTCTTCTATTTGGCGGCAAAAAGCAATTACTAAACAGTTAATTAATGATAAAATTGATATCTATCATGGGTTATCTGGAGAACTACCTAGAGGAATTAATAAAACAAAAATAAAAACAGTTGTTACAATTCACGATTTAATTTTTGTGCGTTATCCAAAGTTATATTCTTTTTTTGATAGAAAAATACACTTTAATAAATTTAAGTATGCGGCTAAAACAGCAGATGTAGTTGTTGCAATTTCGGAACAAACAAAAAGGGATATTATTAATTTTTTGGGAATTAGTGCTACTAAAATTGTTGTGTTATACCAAGGTTGTAATCATGAATTTAAAAAAGAATTCACGGCTAAAGAAAAAAAAGAGGTGCTATCCAAATACAATTTACCCAAGCAATATATTTTAAATGTAGGAACAGTCGAAGAGCGAAAAAATTTATTGAGTGTAGTAAAAGCAATTAAATCAAGTACTATAAATTTGGTAGTTGTAGGTAAAGACAATTCAAGTTATGCGCAAGTAGTAAAAAAATATATTAAGGAAAATAATTTACAAGATAACGTACAATTTTTGAAAAACGTTAATATTACCGAATTAGCAATAATTTATCAATTGGCAAGTGTTTTTGTTTACCCAAGTATTTTTGAAGGATTCGGAATTCCTATAATAGAGGCACTATATTCTAAAACACCCGTAATTACCTCTAAAGGAGGTTGTTTTATAGAAGCTGGAGGTTCTAATAGTAAATATATAGACGCATTAGATAGTAAAGAAATGGCAAAACAAATTAATGCAATTTTAAATAATGAAGACTTAAGCAAAAGTATGATTAATAAAGGGTATGAATTTGTACAAAAATTTAAAAACGAATTATTAGCTAAAAATATGTATAATTTATATAAAAAATTAATTTAATGGTTACTGCCTTACATATTGCAACAGCTATGAATTGGCGCGGAGGCGAACAACAATTGTCTTATATGCTAGAAGAATTAAAACTTTTAGAAGTAAATTTAATAGTGCTTTCTCCAAAAAAATCTGAAGTAGAAAAGCATTGTATGGCTAAAAATATAAATTACATTTCCTTAAAAAAAACACATACTTTTAGTTTAAAATGGGCAAAAACCATCCAAAATATTTCTATAAAAAAAAATATTGATATTATTCATACCCACGATTCTAAAGCACATACTTATGCCGTATTAGCTTCTGTTTTATTTGCCAATAAAAAACCAATTGTAGTACATAGAAAAGTTATTTTTAAAATTAAGCAAAATTTTTTAACAAAATTTAAATACAATTATAAACAAGTAAAAAAAATTATTTGCATTTCTAAAGCCGTACAAAATGAGGTCTTAAAGATTGTTAAAAACGATAATACGATTTTGATTTATTCCGCAATAAAGCATGATGATATTGCAAAGGTTAATTTAAGAAAAAAATACGATATCCCAATACAAAATAAAATTATTGGTTATGTTGCAGCATTGAGTTTTGAAAAAGACCATAGTACCTTTTTAAAAACAGCAAAACAACTATTAAAATCTAATTCAAATCTTAATTTTATTATTGTTGGCGATGGTAAACTAAAAAAAACTATTCAATCGCAAATAACACAGTTAAACATAGAGAAAAGTGTAATTCTAACAGGCTTTATTAAAAACGCAAAATATCTAATTAATCAGTTTGATGTTTTATTATTTACCTCTAAATCAGAAGGCTTAGGTTCAACAATTTTAGATGCCTTTTATCAAAAGATACCAGTAGTAACTGTTAAAAATGGTGGAGGGGAAGAATTAGTTCTATCAAATGATACAGGCTATATATGTAACAAAGAAGCCGTCTTATGTTTACAAAAAAATGTAGAAAAAGCACTTAATAATAAGAAAGAAGTAACTAGAATTACTGAAAATGCTTTTGAATTAGTAAAAAAAAGACATAGTACAAGGTTTATGGCAACTAAATTAGTTAGGGTATATTTACAAATAGTAAAAATGAATTAAAATGAAGGGCAATGAATTAACTATATTAATAATTACCAAAAATGAAGCACAAAATTTGATAGCGTTATTACCATCATTAAATTTTGCAAATGAATTAATAATTGTGGATTCTAATAGTACAGATAATACTGTAGAAATTGCTAAAAAATATACAGATAAGGTATTTACTAGAAAGTTTGACAATCATGGGGCTCAAAAAAATTGGGGATTAACAAAAGTTAGTAATGATTGGGTTTTTATTATTGATGCTGATGAACGAGTAACAGATGAATTAAAAAGTGAAATTGAAAATACGTTTAAATTAACATCGGATAATGTTGCTTATTGGATTAAAAGAACCAATATTTTTATGGGCAAGCAAATTAACTATTCAGGTTGGAAAAACGATAAAGTAATACGCTTAATTAATAAAAATTTCTGTAAATACGACAGTAACATAATACACGAAGAAATAACTACAAATGGAAAAATTGGAATTTTAAAACAAAAATTACTACATAATACATATAGTAGTTTAACATCTTATTTAGAAAAAATACACGGTTATACAAATAAAAAAGCAATATTAAAATTTAATAAAAATAAAAAATCTAATTACTTTACAATTGGCTTTAGACCATTTTTTAAGTTTATTTTTATTTATGTGTTTAGATTAGGGTTTTTAGACGGCAAGCAAGGGTTAATAATATCCTCACTAACAGCATATAACGTTTTTTTAACTATGATTAAATTGTATAGGTTAGAAAATGGAGAAAAATTGGAATAATATTTAAATTAGGTATTATTTAAAATTACGGTTAACAAACTATAAAATGAAAACAAATTTTAAAAACTACTATTTATTTCCGTTAGTATTTATATTAGTATTTCCAGTGCTATTAGATGCCTTTGCTAATGAGTCTTCTCAATTATATTTTGCGTTTTTAGTTAGTCTAATTATTCCGTTAATAATAAGAATTTTATTAAATATAAAGCCCTTTCTCTTCGTGTTACTTACGATACCAATTTTAAGTGTATCTATAATATACCTCGTCAAAGTAATAGAATATGATTCTTTTGTAGATATAAGTTCTTGGTATGCTGTTTTTGATACAAATAAAAATGAAACAATAGATTTTATTTCTAATTCTCGCCCTATTACATTTTTTTTAATCACATTACAAATATTTACTTATTTGTTTTATATATTTTGGACATATAAAAAAGTAATTATTAAAAAAAGCAAAAGGTATCGGCAGATTATTTTAGGAGTTTTTTTCTTTTTAATTATAGATTATGCTGTTAAGGGTGCAACAAGAATAGCATTTCCGTTAAGAAGTATAAAAACATTTACCGAATATTTTGAAACAGTTAAATTAGAAAAAAAATATTTAGAAACAAAAAAATACGCCGTTTTTAATGCCAAGAGAAATTCTAACTATTTAGACGAAACAAAAGAGACAATAGTTATAGTTATTGGTGAAACTCTTCGAAGAGACCACTTAGAGTATTATGGATACTCTAAAAAAACCACACCGTTTTTAAAAAAAGAAGATTTAATTATTTATAAAGATGTTATAAGTGCTACTAATACAACAGTAAACTCTCTTGTACGTGTTTTTACTCTAGCAGAAATGTTAGATGATAATGATTATTGGAAAGAGCCATCATTTATAAAGTCATTTAGAGAAGTAGGCTTTTCTACATACTGGCTTTCTACACAACCTGTTTATGGAAATAATAGTACAAAAACAAGTTTTATAGCACAAGAAACAGATAAATATATTTCATATAAGTCCTCTAGTTATGATGGCGTTTTACTAGAGCCATATACTAGCATACTTAATTCAGATAAAAAAAAGAAATTAATATTTTTGCATTTATCAGGGAGCCACGCATCTTACAAAAAAAGATACCCTAAAGAATTTAATTTATTTGCTAAAGAGAAACATAAAGATTATCGCGTTAATTTAATTAGAGAATATAATAACTCTGTTAAATATAATGATTATATTTTATATCAACTATTAGAAAAATTAAAAAAGATTCCAGGAGAGAAGAGTTTTATTATGTTTTCAGACCATGGAGAATCTTTGTTCGATACTGCAAAAAATAATTACGCTCACGGCAGTGCAAAACCATCGCAAAGCGAATTTAATATTCCGCTAATTTTATGGTTTTCTGATATGTATAAAAAAAATCATTTAAATGTAGTTAAACAAGTAAAAGAAAATGCTAATTTACCAATTTTAGCATCTGATTTTTTTCATTCTTTTCCAGCATTATTCGGAATTGAGTTTGAAAAGTTACAATTAGAGAATAATATATTTGGGAAGTCATATGTTCCAAAAATTAATAGAAAAATTGTTAATGGTGAAGTTAAGTTATTAGAATATAATAAATTAAAAAATAAACGAGCAGTTATTAACTATTAAGAGTTATTTTAAACTTAGACTTTAAAAATAAATTAAGATAGAGTCATAACAATACCTGTCAATTAAATTAACCAACCAAATGTAACATGTAATTAATACAAATTAATGAACTCTATAAAAAGGCATATTTAACAGTTATTTTGTAACTTTGTAGCCAATAAATAGAAATATATATGAGTTATAGAATTGAGAAAGATACTATGGGAGAGGTTAAAGTCCCATTAGATAAATACTGGGGAGCGCAGACAGAACGTTCTAAAAAGAATTTTAAAATTGGGGAAGGCGCCTCGATGCCACTAGAAATAATTTATGGTTTTGCTTACCTTAAGAAAGCTGCAGCATTTGCAAATTGTGAGTTAGGAATTTTAGCTTTAGGTAAGCGAGATTTAATTGCTAAAGTTTGTGATGAAATTATTGCGGGTATGCACGATGATCAATTTCCGTTAGTTATTTGGCAAACTGGTTCAGGAACACAAAGTAATATGAATGTTAATGAGGTAATTGCAAATAGAGCTCAAGAAATTGCTGGTAGAGTAATTGGTGAAGATGAAAAAATAATTGAACCAAATGATGATGTAAATAAATCGCAATCTTCTAACGATACTTTTCCTACTGGAATGCATATTGCCACATATAAACTTCTCATTAAAAGTACAATACCTAAAATTGAAAAATTAAGAAATACTTTAGATCAAAAATCAAATGATTTTAAAAATGTTGTAAAAATAGGAAGAACACATTTAATGGATGCGACTCCATTAACTGTTGGTCAAGAGTTTTCAGGTTATGTTTCACAATTAGATTATGGTTTAACTTCTTTAAAAAATTCTTTAAGCCACTTAAGTGAATTAGCTTTAGGAGGAACCGCTGTTGGCACAGGTTTAAATACACCAAAAGGTTATGATGTATTAGTAGCAAAATATATTGCTAGTTTTACAGAAATGCCATTTGTTACTGCAAAAAACAAATTTGAAGCATTGGCAGCGCATGATGCAATTGTAGAATCACATGGCGCTTTAAAAATGCTAGCTGTCTCTTTAAATAAAATAGCAAACGATATACGTTTTTTAGCCTCTGGTCCAAGAAGTGGTATTGGTGAATTAATTTTACCTGCAAACGAACCTGGATCTTCTATAATGCCAGGAAAAGTAAATCCAACACAAGCAGAAGCTTTAACTATGGTTTGTGCTCAAGTAATTGGTAATGATATGGCCATTACTATTGGTGGTATGCAAGGGCATTTTGAACTAAATGTTTTTAAACCATTAATGGCTGCAAATATGCTACAATCTGCTAGATTATTAGGAGACGCTTGTTTGTCTTTTAATAATAATTGCGCTGCTGGCATTGAAGTTAATAAAGAAAGAATAACAGAATTATTAAATAATTCATTAATGTTGGTAACTGCATTAAATACTAAAATAGGTTATTATAAAGCGGCTGAAATAGCAAATACTGCACATAAAAACGGAACTACTTTACGACATGAAGCAGTTAGGTTAGGTTATGTAACCGAAGAAGAATATGATAATTGGGTTAAGCCAGAAGATATGATAGGTAGTTTTTAAAAATAAAAAATATGTGTACTAATTTCAATAAAAAAATTTTAGATAAAGCAACAAAATCATTAAAAAAAAATGATTTAAAACCAGTATCTAATAATAATCATAAATATTTTATGAAGCAAGCTGTTAAAATGGCTTTAAAAGGTGTTGATGCAAATGAAGGCGGTCCGTTTGGCTGTGTTATTGTAAAAAATGGTAAAATTATTGGTAAAGGTAATAATATGGTCACCTCTACCAATGACCCAACTGCTCATGCCGAAATGACGGCTATTCGCGATGCTTGTAAAAATTTAAATTCATTTCAATTAGATGATTGTATAATTTATACTAGTTGTGAACCTTGCCCTATGTGTTTAGGTGCAATTTATTGGGCAAGACCAAAAATAGTATATTATGGTAGTAATCAAAAAGATGCTGCTGCTATTGGATTTGATGACCAATTTATTTATGATGAAATTCCGTTGCCTTATAGCAAACGTCAAATACCATTTGAGCAATGTGAAAGAAAAATTGCGTTAGAGCCTTTTACAAAATGGTCTAAGAAAGAGGATAAAACAGCATATTAAAAACCTATACTACATTTAGAGCATCTATTTCTTGTTCAGAAAAATTTTTAATTGTAATTTCTAAGGCAAGTATGTAGTCAAAAAAATCGGTAGATTGTTTTTTTAAAATAGCCCAAAGTAAATTACATTTTTTATCTCGTTCTACTAGTTGTTTTTTCTTTGAATTAAGTAAAGTACCCGTTATTTTAGTTTTATATAAGTTATAAATTTTCAAATAATAATCATGTATTTTTTGATGCACTAGTTCTATTGTTTCATATTCTTTTAATGAAGCTAACATTAGACCTTCGCTATAAAGCCATTTCCCAAAATCACAAGTGGTATAATTAATAGGGTAAGTTGCTTTTACATCATGAAAATTACCAGTATTTACTAAAATTTGTATAAATGCCATTTGTCTTTTATGCGCTACTTTAGCAGCACGTAACTGGTCGATTAATTTTTTTTTTGTAATATAAGATTCCGATTTTTTTAAAATTTTACTTGGTTTAGTTAAAGGGTCGTCCTTTTTTAAAATATCTTTATTTGCTATATTACGATTTGCTATATTACGTTTTTCTTTTGCAATTTTAGCTGACTTCTCTTTTGAAGCAATTATTTCATCAATAGAGAGTAACAAATTGTTTTTTCTCTTATATTTTTCTTGAATTAGTTTTTTTTCAGAAATTAGTCTTTCTATTTCTTTTTTTAGTTCTTCCATCTAGTTTTTTTTAGTACAATATTTTTATTTAAAAGTGAATTAAATTTATAGTTAAAAATCTATTCATTTTTCAAGAATCAATTTATATTCATTACTATACTTAAATTTTATAGTCTTTATTCAAAAGTAATGCCAATATTTTTTTGTATAAAAACATAAGCTATTTAAAAAACAAAAATTTTATAATTTATGTAAACATTGTGTTTTTAGCATATGATAGAAAATTCTAACCGTTTTGCTAATAGGGAAACCAAATGTAAGTGCCAAAAGTAATGAATTTATATTTAAAGAAAAATAAAATTTACTACTTTTATGAAAAAAATATTATTATAATAATTTTAATACTTGTTTTTTGAAATCTTAAATTCAAGTTTAAATACAACTTTTTTGAGGGTTAGAAGTTAATATTATTTTTTCAAAAGAAAGGGAATAGCTCCCCTTTCTTCTGAATGGATAAAAGTTCTTATCTTAATGCCACCGTATCGTTTTGCTGTAGCCAAATTGGGTTTTCTTTTTCTACCAGACCTTGGCTTTGCCCTACGTTTAATTCATCTTGTAATCTATCGGTTTTTACTAAAATATAGACTTCTTCTTCTCTGTGTCTAAAGTTCTTTCGTTTAACTTTTTTTTGATATTCAGTATTTCAAAATATGAATTTTTTAATTTTAACCAGCTAAAATAATCTTAGTTATCATAAATTCACCCTTAACTAAAACTAATGTCAATATTATTGAAGATTCAATATTATATACTTCACCGCTTTCTTTTATCTCATCTTGTGTGAGATAATGAATACTTGCAATACAAAAATTTGGTTCGATTTTATATTCGATTTCTACATTAAATTCTGAATTATAACTTGACTTTAAAATTTTAAAAAAATCACTAGAAAATTGTTTTGCTTTACCATATAATTCATTTTTTAATTTACTTGGATTATTTAAATAAATTGATTTTAATTTTAATTCATAAAATTTAATATTATTTATTGTTATATTACATTGAGTTCTTTTTACTTTATTGTGTTTTTGGCAAACAACAGTATCTTTAGAAATATTTTTATTAATATTTTTAGATTTTTTGACAGGGTTATTATTACAACTTATTAATAAAACAAGAAGAAATAATTTAACGTGTACTTTATTTATTTTTTTTTTAACTTCTCTGACTGTTAAATCTCTATTACAATAACATTTACCCTTTTTCACCTCAAACCACTTACCATCCATATCTAGCCAATAATTTTTAACAGTACTCATATTTGCAGAACCATCTGCTTTTGGTAATAAGCAATGAAAAATAGACTTCTAATCATTAGGTTTAAAAATATTAAAAACCGATTGATTTAAGTTCTCTCTTAATATCTATTGCGGTTTTATATTTTGCTTTTCTTTCAACTCCATCCTGAACTCCTTCAAACTCTATTCCGAAATGATTACTAATTTCATTTAAATAAACTAATTCAAAGTCTTCTTCATTTTGTTTTAGATCATAAATATATGTTTCAAATAGTTTTCCTTCAGCAGTTTTTTGTAATCGCTGTACCCACGAACAGAGTATAATTAATTCTCTTGTATTATCTTTATCAACATTATCAAAAAAAACAGATTCTATCTTTGCATTTCTACCAGCAGGCTCGTAAATATCGATAATAGACTTGTGATATGTTTGTTTATTTGTTGAAGTATACATATAGCCTTCTACATTTATGCCGACCTCTAATTCTTTATTAATAAAAACAAATATAACATTAGTATTTTTTATCCAATTATTAGTTTCGATAATTGGATGATTTAAATCTATTTCATTACTGTAAAGTCTATTAATAAAGTCTGTTGTTGTTTCATTTAATTTTCTCTCGTAAATATGCTTATTAAAAGATTTTACTATTTTTTTTCTTTTAAATTTTCCTTTTCCTTAATCTTATTTGTTATTTTTTCTAATTCTCCATCAGTATTTATATACTGTTTTTTATTTTCTTTACATGAAATAAAAAAAAATAAGACAATAAAAATATTTTTGGTTAAATTCATTTTATACTACTTTTTTATTGTTTGACATTTTTCTAAATTTTGTGATTTACAAGATAAAAAACATACATAACTTAAAATTATGATAAATAAATGTTTCATTTTTTTATTTCTATATAATTTGGTTTGTAAGATTGAATATGAAGGTGGTCATTATGATTATTATTCTTATCGCTCTTACAATGATTTAATATTTTAGTTTGCTTATCTTTTTTACCATAATACTGTGTCTTTTGACTACCTTTTGACTACCTACCTTTTAAAGACAGTTTCACAAACTTTGATATTGATTCTTTAACTAATAGATTAAGTGTATCTTTATTATTTTTAAAAAGATTATCTATAATTTTTTTTTTATCTAAACTATTTTCAAAATATTTTGGTATTTCAATATTGTAACTTTGAATATTACCATCCCATAAAATTGTTTTCAAAATATCTGGTTCCTCACCATCACAACTCTCAACTATAGAAAAAATTAAACTTTCACTTAGACTATTTCCTATTTTTATCTTACCAATATTTTCTTTTGTCAATTTCACGTCACACAAAATACTTGGGTTATAGAATTCCATTTTATCAAAAACAGTACCTTTATCAAGTATCACAATATCTATATTTTTCTCATATCCAAAACTCCCAAATTCCCCTTTTTGATTTATAAGAAATATAGCCAATAATTTTTTTCTATTAAGCGTTAGGTCTAAAGTATTGAATAAATCATCTTTATTATACTTAAATATTTCTTGGCTAGGTTCTTTTTGTTTTACAATAATTTCATTTTTAATACTCTTTTTATTACAAGAATAAATAAAAATTAAACTAACGAGTAGTCCCAAAAGACTCAAATCCTTCATTTGATACTTTAACTTCATCATATATATAATCTTTTTTTAAAGGTTTATAATTACTAGGTATTCTTATATAATCTACAACAGATTTTTTATATCTACCAATACAAACTTTTCCTTTTGTTTTTTTATCTCCTCCTGTTTGGTTACCTCCTAAAAGATAATAATATTTTTTATCGACTTTTACAATAAACCCAGTTTCTGCAATTTGTTCTTATTTGGGTTTTACCATTTTACAGGAATACTTATAACCTCAAAGTCAATGTTTATATGCTGTTTTTTAACTGTATTCTTACCAAACACACCAAGTTCTTCTTCACGTATTTTTCCATAATCTTTTATGAAGTTAATTTTAATAGTATCTTTCTCTAGCAAATACTTAACTAATTTATAATGTTTTTTCTTAAATTCTTTTAGAGAACCTACAACTAAAGTGTCTTGGTTAAGAGAATGCATTTTATCAGTATATTTTTTAAAATATAATCTTGAAAACTTTGTTGTATCAACAAAATTTCTTGAATACACTATATATTCTTTAGAATTATATCTTTTAATATACTTATATTTTGAAATTCCTTTTTTAATTAATTTATCATCTTTTTTAAGATATAAAGTCGAAGAAGTTCCCTTAAGATTATCTTTACTATATTCATACTTATAAGATCCAAATATTCTTTCTTTAAATGATGTATTGGTTATTTTAACCTTAATTGGAAAACTAATAACCCAAATAGTATTTGTGTCATTTCTTAGTCTTAAAATAACTGGTAAATTAGTGTCAACTTGCTCTACTTTTATTTTTTCGGTACTTTGACAAGCAACCAAAAATAAAATAATAATAATCATTATTTTTTTCATAATTTGTATTTTACTCATCAAAAATAATAGTTTCAAGAATTTCTATTGGAATTTTTCGATTCTTATTTCTATGTTCTCTATATAAAACATAAACATCCTTATCATCATATGATTGAGATTCAAACTCTCTTAATTCCTCCAACGTCTTAAACTCACCTTGCAGTAATTTATTGACTGTTTCTTTAGAAATTTCTGCTAATCTAAAACCATCACTATCACCATAAACTCTTACAAATTTTTCGATTTCTTTAAGT
>JAKISG010000015.1 GCA_021648755.1 Flavobacteriaceae bacterium
TGACTTGGTTTTGTAATATCGCAAAACTGGTTGCTAGGGCTTTTGTTTGTAAGGGGAACGTGCCTAGCAACTGCTTTGCTTTGTTTATTGCCTGGTGTTTGGTTAATTGTTCTTTGTACATAATAAAATCAATTACATCTATGGCTTTGCCTGATTTGTCACAGTTACCACTAAAGCAATATACGGTACCTGTGTCTAAATAAACTTGCATGCTTGGGGTTTTGTCTTCGTGAAATGGACAATGTACGTGCTTTCTTTTTACTTCTATATGGTAATAGCCTAAGACTTGGGTAATGCTTAATTGACTTTTTATTTGGTGGATTTCCATAGGTTAGTCTTTTAAGGGTTCTATGATTATTAATTTTTCTCGTATGGTTACTTTTACATAACTGTTTCTCTTAAATCCTACTTTTGATAACCATTTGCCTTTTAATAATAATTTTGGATAATAATTAGGTGATTTCCATTTACTAGGATAAATAATTGTTTGTGTTTTTAAGATGCGTTGCTTTTTTTGCATGTTGATGGTTGTTTGGTAGGTTTTTTTCAATTGAAAAATAAATTGTTGATAAAATATTTCTGACAATATTTGGTACAAATCTACAATATATATTTCATTTGTAAAAATATTTATGGTTTTATAATTCCATTTTTTGTCCGTATATTTGCATTAACAGGTATTTTAAAGGTTTTTTATACCATAAACATTACAATTTATGATGACTTTTGGTCAAAAATTAAGAGCGTGTAGAGATGATAAAGGGTTTTCTCAATCTGAGTTAGCAAAGCAAATAGATTCTTACCACTCTATTATTGGTAAATATGAGCGTGATGAAGTAAAACCGTCTATTGATGTGATTAAAAAATTAGCCGAAGTATTAGAAACTACCGTTGGCTATCTTGCTGGAGAAACAGAAGATAGGGAACTTCTAAAAGACCCTACAATGCTAAAAAGATTAAATGATATTGCTACTTTTAATGATATTGATAAAGAATATATTTTATACGCTTTAGATGCTATGATTAATAATGTAAAACTTAAAGCTATTTAAATTTTAAAAATCTTCATTGATTACAGTAATACCAGATAAATCTGTAATCTCTTCAAACTTGCCTGTTTCTAAATCAATACGCCATACTTTGTATACTTCACTCATTACTTCTGCTTCTTCATAAACAGCTAAAGCAATTAAATCTGATGTCCTTTTATTATTAAGTAAAATATCTGAAAAAATATCAATTTTATTTATTTTTTCTTGAGGTATAGATTTAGTAAACTCATCTATTTCAATTAAATCTGATATTACATTTTTTTTATCTCCCAAAGCTTCATCAAAATATTTTGATAAGATTATTTTTAAGTCTCCATTTCTTTCACTGCACTTAATAATATAAACTTCTTTATTACTATTATTTCTTTCTCCCAACAAAAACCAACCTGTACTATAATCTTTTAATTCATTAATATCTGATAACTTATTATACCTTTTTTCTATAAGTTTTTCTTTTAAACTTTTAGGTACTTGTGTTGTTTTCTTTTTGGTTTCATCATTTAGAGAAGTGTTTGATAAATTGGATAATGTTTTTATTTTATCCGATTTACAACCAAACAGTATTCCGCTAAACAATAATAGATATAATATAGAATGTTTCATAATTTTGGACTTAATTACCATTTACCACTAGATGTTTCTCCGTCTTGTTTGCTATTAGTTTCGATACCTTCTATATCAATATTGATATAATCCTTGAATAATACCGTAGGTTGTACTCCTTTCGAATTTACATAGGTATTATAATGTAAATGGTTCTGTTTTTTGCCTTGATACGAATTTCCTGTAGAACCTGTATAGCCAATAATTTGACCTTTCTCAACTTTAGAATTATTATTGTCAATTAGATTTTTAATTTCTAAAGTTAAAGTTACATCAATCTCATTTTGATCAATTTTGAGTATACCATTATCATAATGTATGGTATAAGTCTCTTCTTTCTTAGGGTCATTAAACTTTTGAGGAGTATTATAATCCAGATAGTTTAACCAACCATATTCTGAACCAATTACTCCTTTGCTATTTTGATTATAAAATCGAAACTTAGTTTCTTCAAACTGCATTAAATGAATATAATTAAATCGGATATGTTTTTCTTTATATCTCCCTTTTAACTTTATTTTAAATCCAGAAGATCCTTTTGTCATTTCATGCATGGTAATCTTACCGTCTACAGATGCATATACAGGTGTACCTACAGGTGCATATAAATCTACTCCATTATGGCTACCACTACTTCTTTGTGGTTTACCATACTTCTTAGCTTCATCACTCAATAAGTGACCTACATCTTTATGTAATTTCATTGATGCATAAGGATTCCATCTAGCAATACTAGAATTTGGATTATGCCCATCAGTATTATACCAACCTCTAACTTGTGGGTTTATTACTGGGTCGTGATAATCACCATGGTCACCGCCATTACCAAGTATCAATTTCATCTGCCTTATCCATGCAAGTGGGTGAAAATAATGAACCATATCTGTACTAGGAAATTCTCTTGGTGGTAATTTAGTATCTACCTCACCCTCATATTCTAAACCTTTTGCTTCTTTCCAAAACATTAACTCTTTCATTCTGTTTTCAAGTGCTAATATACGACTTTCTACTTGTTTTTTTAGTGTTTCGTTTGGACTACTGCCTAATGCGATGTCGTATAATTCTTGGGCTTCACTTTTTATTTTTTCTATTTCGTAGGACCACTCGCTTTTGTGAGTACAGACTAGTTTTGATAATATTTCTACTTTTTCTGGGTCTTCAAAGGCTATTTCTAGTTCTATTGGGCTTAGTTTTTTGTCTTTATCAGTATCTATAATATCCCAAACTGTTTTTACAAATGGTGCTATTTGGTCTTTGGGTACAGTTGCATTGACGTCTGCTGTTTTTTGATCTTTTAGACTATAAACAAACTCACTACCTGCGTCTTCTAGGTGTTTAAAACCAAATTTCTCCCAGTCGTAGGCGCTAAATAGTTCTATGTCTTTTTCGGCTAACCAACCTTTTTTGGTTTCTTCTTTCTCGTTTATTTTGTAGGTGAGTTCGGCTTTATACCAGGTTTCATTTTTGTCGTCTTTTACTTTTTTAAATTTACTTAAATGGGTAATGTGTTCTTTGTTTACGGTTTCTTCTTGGGTGGCTTCGCCTGTTTCTTCATTGCAGTTTTCGGTTGGTGGTTCTATATAGGCTTTGGTTATGGCTTTGTTGGTTTTGGTGATGTCATTAACTACTGCCGTTTGCGTGTACATATCATCGCAACCTTCATTTATTATTGTTTTGGCTAGGTCTGCTTTTGTAATCCAATATTTTTTGTTTGAACCATCTACTTTTAAAAATACGGTTCTCTCTTCTCCTTTTTGACTTTTGTAATGTAATTTATCTGTTTTGCTTAACTGGTTATTAAATATGGCATTTACTGTTGCAAAATGAACTTCTTTTATTTTGTATGTTTGTGTTGTTGCGTTCCAACCTGTTAAGTGTTCGTGTTGTACTGTTCCTAGTATGTCTTGTGTTTTTATTTGCGCATAGTCGCCTTCTATTTTTAATATTTTTAAAGGAGTATTTTCTTTGATATTTACATTTATTTCTAAATTTGTTTTTAACTTAGTGTCTTTAGGTACTTTGGCAAAATGTTGTTTGTCTTTACCGTCTTTGGTCTTACCGTCTTCGGTATTTTCTAGAAATTTTTTTATGTTTTTGGTGGTAAATACTTCTAGGTGTGTGGCAGTGTACTTCGGGCTTTTTTCTACGCCATATTTGCCTACATAACCTATGGGCTGTCCTGCTTTTATTTTTAAATCGCTTGCTTGTATTTGGTCTAATATGCTTTTATCAAAAGTTTCTTTTTCTTCTAAACTTTTTGTCCAAATATAGCCTTCTTTTGTTTCGTTTTCTTGGGTGTATTTTATTTTGGTATAATTTCCTTTTTTTTCTAGGTTAATTACTACGGTATCTTTTTTTATGATACTCGTTATGGTTGCTGTATTTTTTGGTGCATCTTTTAATTGTGCGCCTTTTTCTGCTGGTTTTCCGGTGTCTTCGTCTGTTTGTATTATACCTGCTTCGCTTACTCTTTTTCCTGCAGTAGCAATGTATATATCGCTATGTGTTGTTCCTAATAAATCAGTATAAGTTACTTTTTTATAGTTGTATTTTTTAAAATTTTTACTCCAATGGGTTTCTGACGTTTCTTCTGCGTCAAAAGTTATTGTTGCTCCTTTGGGTATTACAAATTCTTTGGTTTTGTATGCTGCTGCTGACCGTGCATTGATTCCTTCTACCGATTCTGGCTCTTCTAATACTTTTAACTCTGTTTGGGTTAAAATTTTTGGTAGTTTTAAGCCTGCTACTTCGATTCCTTTTTTTGACAATAGATGATGATACACACTATAAAAAATCATTTCTAAACCTTCTGGGCTTTTATAGTCGTGTTGTATGAGTATAAAACTATTTGAATAGTTATATTTTTTTTCGTTGTCTATCTCACTATCAATACTTTCTTCTTTTTCTTCTTCTGCTAATCGGTAGGCTATTATTCTACCGTCTGCTATGGCTAGTAGTTCTTTTTTAGCGCCTTCTAGATGTATGCCACCGTGCCAGGCATTATAAATTCCTATTGGGTATTTGCCGTATTGGTTATTGCTACCTAGTTTGCTGTCTATATTTTCTTTGGTTATCTCTTTTAATGGGTAGGTTACCTTCATTGTTTTTTTAAAATTTTAGATTTTTTATAAACTTAGTTCTAATGCGGTTATATAGCCTGTTTTTTCTTCTGGTTCTTCTTCTTGATTATTTCTTACCATTGGTATTGCTTTATTTGGGTAAGTCGTTCGCCAATAAGCCTCATATTCTACGGTGCCTTCTTTTAGACCGCCACAGGTAATAAAGAGCGTTTCGGTCATTGGGGTACTGCTTTTGTTGGTGAAGTTAACGTCCCATTTTACTAAATGTGCATCTATAAAATAAACAATACGTGTTTTGCCACCTAGAGTAATTGGACTTAGGTGTAGTTTTAGTTGTTTTTTTTGGTTTGCTGCGGTTGCCCATTCTTCTAGGCTTAAGTCTTGCTGAGTTTCTAGTACGATGTGTACTCCTTGAAATATAGGTTTGCCTGATGGGCGATTGTTAGCGTCTGTTGGTTGGTAAAATTCGTAGTAATAAGATAAAACATTTATTTTTTTATCGTCTATGTGCAATGTTGTTTTTATACTCATCTTATTGGTTTTTATTTTTTGTAAAAATAGGTGTTTTTAGGTAATATGCAAATTTTAGGGTTGTTTTATTTTCTCCAGCCTATGACCATACCCTAAATATGTACTTTTATTTGAATACTCATTGTTTTCTTTTTTAAGTTAATTCTGTCTTTTTTTCGTTCTGATTTGCTGTTCTATTATTATTTTATTGTGAATGTTCAAAACATTTGACCAAAATTATGATTTTAAAATAAGTCAAGAAAATTATTCATTGAAAATTTAGTAAAATATTTATTCATTTAGATTAATTTCACGCAGTCTTCTAAAATTTCAATAATATTTTTTTTATACAAACTGCCTAAACTTCTTTTAAATGCTTTTTTACTTAATCCAAATTCTTTTTTAATAATTTCGGGGCTGCTTTTATCTGTTATATGTAAAACACCGTCATTTTTTTTTAATTTATCTAAAATTAATGATGTAGCATTATCTATACTTTCTTTATAGCCTATTGGTTCTAAAACTAGATCTATTTTACCATCTTCTCTTACATTTTTTACATAGCCCTTAACTGTAGTTCCTTCTTTAATATTTTTATGAATATCTGAATTAAATACTAAACCTTTATATAAATTATTTACAATAGCATTCATTCCGTTTTCTGTCTTTCTATATAAAAGTAAATCGACAGTATTACCTCTTTCGATATCAATTTTATCTTTAAAAACAAAATCATTTTCTTTACAAGAGCCTACTAGTCTATCTGTTTCTTCATCTAAAAACATAAAAACCAAATACCAATTACCAACATACATTTGCTCGGTCTGCTCTGCAAAAGGCACTAATAAATCTTTGGGGATTCCTATATCCATAAAAGCGCCTACTTTATTTATATCTTTAACTTGTAAATAGGCAAACCTGTTTAATTCGATTAAAGGCTTTGTTGTTGTAGCAACATATTGGTCTTCGCTATTTAAATAAATAAATACTTCGAGTTCATCGTTTAAATTTAGTTGTTCTTTAAAGTCGTCTGGTAATTGTACTTCGTTATTTTTATCATCTACTAAATATGACGCAAAACGAGTAGTTCTACCTAGTTTTAACTTATTAATTTTTCCTAATTGCATTTGACAAAAATACATTTTTATAAATTAGTAGCAATTTTTTAGTAAAATCTTCTGTCAGTGTTTTTATTTTAAGTTACGTATGCCATTTTATACCTATTGCGTAAATAAAGTGAGTATGGTTACAAAAAAATATGCAACAAGACTTAGAGTTTTCGGCAGATAATAATACGTATCTATACTATATTTAATTTACTCTAAATTTATACTCAATTTAAGAGTTTTTAATAATTTAGTTAGCGAGTAAAAACTAAATCTGTTTCTGAAGATAATTTTATGTCAAAAGCATAATTTGCATAATTAAATCCCTTTAAATCTTCTATTTTTTCGATATTATTAGCAATGATGTAGCGTACCATTAACCCGCGTGCTTTTTTTGCAAAAAAAGCAATTACTTTATATTTATTATTTTTAAAATCTTTAAATATTGGTGTAATTATATTTGCATTTAGTAATTTTGGTTTTACTACTTTAAAATATTCATTAGATGCTAAATTAATAAAAGGTTCCTCTTTTTTTAATTCGCTATTTAATTGTTTTGTTATAGAATCACCCCAAAATTGATACAAATCTTTGTGTTTTTCATTTATTAATTTTGTTCCCATTTCTAAACGGTAAGGCATTATTAAGTCTAAGGGTTTTAATAAACCGTACTGTCCAGAAAGTATGCGTAATTTATTTTGTAATTGGTCTATTTGCATATCATTTAAAGAATACGCATCTAAGTTTTCGTAAACTGTACCTTTAAATGCAAAAACGGATTGTCTTGCATTTTGCTTTGTAAAAGGCAAACTCCAATTTTGATTCCTTTGCCAGTTTAATGTTGCTAGGTTATCTGAAATATGCATTAGTTTAGAAAGTGCTTTTGGCGATTTCTTTTTTAATAGGGTGCTTATCTTTGCTGCCTCTTTTAAAAACACACAGGTTGTCTGTTTTTTTGTAGGTATATTTGTAGTGTAATCTAATGATTTTGCTGGTGATATTATTATTTTCATTGGCTACAAAAACTGTAATTTATAGGTTATGCTATTGTTTAATGATTTTAAATGACTTGGTAGATTTACTTGTTTGAATATTAATAAAGTAAATTCCGTTAGAAAAATTAGATAAGTCTAATGTTGAGTTTTGGTTTATAGTTGTTATTTGTTTTAATAACTGACCATTAATTGAGTATGCCGAAATAGTAGTTTTTTCGACCAAATTAGGAATTTCTATAGTTAATACATCATTTGGTGGGTTTGGATAAATAGCAATGCTTAATAATTCGTTATCTTCTATCGAAGCTACATTATTTGAAATTGTTCTAATTTTAAAATCATCAAAATAAAAACCATCTTTTGTTTGACCACCGTCACTAACTAATTGAAATCTAAATTTAATTTGTTGTCCTAGGTAATCGTTCAAATCAATTTCTTCTTGCACCCAATCATTTTGTGAGCCACTGTACATTGGCTCTCCATCTATTCCTTGATTTTGATTACCTGTTTTAGTGAGTTTTCCACACTGTGGTGTCCAAGTAGTGCCATTGTCTGCTGAAATTTCAAACTGTACATAATCCCAGTCTGGCTCAATATCCCATTTGGTATAAAATGATACTTGTGCTGTTACTGTATTTGACAAGTCTATTGCATCGGTTAATTCTATACTGCTATTTTCAAAATTGTCATAATCTCCGAAAGGAGAGTCTGTAATACTGCTTGATGCTGAATGGTAATCGCTAGTAGTTACATTCCAATTTGTAGTATTATAATTAGTTAGAGCATTGCCATTATCGGTAAAGGTTAATGTTGGAGATCCATAAATTTTTGTTATTATTTCTTCACTATCAAATAAACCATTATTTAGTACTAGTTTATAAACTATTTCATCACCAATTTGAATTGCACTATCTAGCACAAATGAAAAGTCACCTGTTAATTCTTGTAATACATTCATGTTATTATGATTATTTGTTGTTCCAACATTAATTAGATTAGTAGATATTGGAATAATGCTAACTGTAAAGTTTGCTGGTTCTTGTAATCCTAGTCTTTTAATAGTATACTCAAAATTACCAGTTAATGAATTAACAAAACTGTCTGATATATCTTTTAAATCTGCATAGTTAGTAATTAATTTTGCAGCCGTTAAATTATGTAACATCATGCTTTTACAAATGGGTATAATATTACTTTCTAAAGGCCAAAAAGAGAATCCTACTTCTGGTGTAAATGAAAATATTTTATTTTTGGTTGACGTGTCTCCATACATCCAATCATCTGAATCTCCACCAACAGCATATAGGCTTGATGCTAATGTATTGGTATAACCATTATCGCTAACCATAATACTTGAGATAGCTTGGTAATAATCATCATCTGGTGTTGGTTGGTCAAAATCCCAACCAAACGGGTAAAGTAGCCAGCCGCCATGGGTATGGTTGTTTAAGCAAATTTCAAAATGATGTTGTTCTGTAAACCATTTAATGGCTTGATTTTCGGTTTCTGAAAATGAAGAGACACCATGATATACATCACTAAAAGGGTCAGGTGATGCTCCTAACTCACCCCAATGATAGGAATAGTTTCTATTATTATCTACTCCGAAACTACCGTCACCATTGTTTCTTCTATTTTTACGCCAAAACCCGCCTCCATTTGGGTTTGTAGTTTGGTTATGTCTGTAACCGTCAACATTTATTATTGGTATAAAGAACTGTTCGGTATGATCAACTATTGCTTTTATTTCGTTATTGGTTGCATAGTTTTCTAATAGATACCACATATAAAATATTAATTGTTGCATAGACGCTGGTTCTCTAGCATGGTGTATTGCGGTAAATAACATTTCTGGTTCGTCTTCATCTATAGTTGGGTTGTCTGATATTTTTACCCAATGAATTGATCTACCTTCAAAAGTTGTAAAGTTTCCAATTGGCGATTTAACTGTAATTAAATTTGGGAATAAATTTTGCATATCATCTAATTCTTGCAACATTTGGTCTAAAGTTAAAAAGCCTCCCATTGACCCTAAGTTAAAATTTTCAGGCGTATTATATGTATTAGAACCACCACCACATGAGGCTGTTTTTTTTTGATTAACAGATTCTTTACGATTAGCAATATGTTTTTTCATGTCATCTATAGTTACTTTAACTCTATAACCTAAATTTCTTGCTAAGTTTATTTCGTATTCTGAAAAAACAGATTCTATAAATACATTTACTTTTTTATTTCCATGGTCTATATTAACTCCTTTACTAATTAATAATTTTAAATCATCTGTATTGGAGTAATAAATTTTTGCTTGCATATATTTTTGTTCTTTATCTTGAGAGAATAAGGAACTCGATACTAAAAACAGTGTAATTAAAAATAGTTTAAATTGCATAAATAGATATTTAAAGCCTCAAAAATAATACTTTTTTAGGTAAATTAAAGCTTGTTGTTACTTTAAACAGTTCTTATTTAATATACCCTAGTTATTTTATAAAAAAAATAGTTTTTTTTTATTGTGTTTTGCTTTTATTGACTAATGATTCTAAGTACATACTTACGGAGTATTTTTAGTTGTTTGTTTATTTAAAAATTACAAGAGAACACTTACCTCTTTTTAATATTCTACGTTTATTTATAATTAACTTTTTAAATATGCTTAGATTCTAATATAGTTATATATGCATTAGGATCAATGGTATAAATAATATTTTCTATTAAAAATAATTTTTTAGTGCTTTTAGTAATGATTGTCATTTTTTTGTTTGAATCTAGATGCACTAATTTGACAATATCATTAGTGATAAATTTATTGTTAGAAATTTCTTTTTGAATTTGTTTATTTTTTGTAGAAAAAATTAAGATTGTTTTATTTTGTACATTTTTTTTAATAAAATAATCAATTGTTTTGCTAATTGCTACAATGGCAATAATACAGTAAGCTGCCATAGTAAAGTCTTGAAATATAATAACTCCTAATAATACAATGATGCCGTCAATAATTAAAATTAATTGGCTAAATGGTAATTTTATTTTTTTTGAAATAATACGAACTAAGATATCATTTCCTCCAGTTGTAGCACCGGCATTCATCACTATAGAAACGGATGATCCAATTAAAACACCACCAAAAATAGCTGAAACTAAAACATCTTTAACAAAAATTCTATCAGCAATTAGTAATGTTGTAGCATCTATAAAAAAGGATACTAATATCATAGAAAAAGCGGTTTTAAAACCTGTTTTTTTACCAAGAACCTTGGTGCCCCAAAGTAATAATGGCATATTAATAAATAAAGAAGTCACTCCTACTGAAATACCTGTAATCTCATGAATAACAATGCTTAACCCTATAATACCTCCTGGTACAATATCATGTGGTACAATAAAAAAAGAGTAGCCTACAGCTAAGATTAAAGATCCTAAAAATACTTGTGAGTAACTTTTTAGTTCAAGTAATTTATTTTTTCTATTTCTAAATAATATTATTGTGTTCATTGTTTAATTTTAAAAAAAAATCCTCTTTGATTTTGATATCAAAGAGGATTTAAAATTATTTTATTATTTTATTATTCCCTTTGAAAGTGGTTTGTAATGGTACAGTTTTTATGCATCTTTAATGTATTTTTTATATTTTTCATATTAATTAGTTTAAGTTATTCCATAAAAAAAAGCGTTCCTTAATTATTTAGAGGAACGCTTTTAATATTTTTATATATTATAATATGCCTCTACCAATAGAATTTCTTCAATTGCATTAATTTAATAATATGTAAGCACGTTTGTTTCATAATTTCATTGCAAAGGTAAAATTAATATTTAAATAATGGTATTTTTTTTATTTTTTTTCTAAAAATACTTAAAGTATATACCAGCCTTTGATTTGTAACTAATTAAAAGTCTTTCCTTCTTTTAAATATTCTTTTTTAATTCCTTTTAAAATATAGGCTTCTTTTATTTCTTTGTCATTATTGGCTAAAGTTTCTAAGCATGCATATTGTACTACATTTACAATATTAGATCCTGTTATAGTATATTTTCTAGAGAGTTCTTCTAAGAATATTGATTTTTCTAAGGGTATATTTTTGGGTAAATTATTTTTCCATAAACGTAACCGTTCTGCTTGTTTTGGCATTTCAAATTCTATCATAGATTGAAATCTTCTTGAAAATGCAGTATCTATATTATTCTTAAAGTTAGAGGCTAATATTACTAAACTTGGGTGTGCTTCTATACGTTGTAATAAATAGGAGACTTCTCGGTTTGCGTGTTTATCATGTGCATCACGAACATTGGTTCGTTTACCAAAAATAGAGTCTGCTTCGTCGAAAAATAAAATCCAATCTTTATTAATCGCTTTATCGAATAAATTAGATAGGTTTTTTTCGGTTTCGCCAATATATTTTGAGACTACCATTGATAAATCTATTCGATACACATCTTTGTTTATATATTTACCTAACAAACTTGCTGTTAATGTTTTACCAGTTCCTGGGAGACCATGAAACATAACGCGATAGCCTGGTTTTATTTTTCCTTTCATCTTCCAACTATGCATTAAAGTATCGTTATGTTTTAACCACGTTTCTATTTCTTTTATTTCATGAATGGTTTTTTTATTTAATATTAAATCATTCCAAACTAATTCTGTTTCTATTAATTTTGCAGGAAATTCTTGACTTAATTGTGGTTTTAATATTCGACCACTAATAAATAATTCTAGATATTCTTGATCTATAATAAGTCGCCCGCTCATTTTTGGTTCTCCTGTTGGTACAGATTCTAAATAAATTATTTTTTGTTGAAATAAAATCGATTGCTGAAAAAGAAAATCCATACCTTTAATTCGTTTTTCTAAATCAACACCAAATAAAACATATAATATGGTTTCGCCTGTTGGTAAAATTCCTCTATGATTTTTTCCTTTTACACCTCCAAATTCTATGAATTCTCCTCCTTTAGGGAATACTTTTAAAAAAATTGACGCTAAAAAATTTGGTGAAATATGTGGTACGAGAAGTAATAGTAAACTAATAATTTCATTAATTGATAATTGTTTTTTTTTTATAAAATCAGTTAATTCGTTTTTAGTTAATTTATTAACATCAAGTGTAGGAAATACTAAATTTCCCAAATTATATTCTTTTTTAAGACGATATGTTATAACTTCTCTTAAGTAAGAGAATAAGGTTTTGAAATTAGGATTCATCTATTTTTATATTTTTATCTGTAATTTTTATTTTTACTTGATTATTTACTTGTTAGTAATATTTCCATTAATTGAAAAACTGGACCTTGAAGACCACTATTATCATCTAAATAAGATGTTATTGTTAATCTTAATTTATTTTTAACCCAAAAAGATTTACTAAAGTTTTGATATGGCTTATTAAAAACTGAATCTGACGTTTCTACTTTGGGCTTTCCTAATAAATCTGTAAAATGTTTAATAACTTCGTTATATACAAGATTAAATGTTTTTAAATATTTCTTTAAATTATTATTTTCAATCAATCCAAAAAAATCAAATAATTCCTTACCTCCATCTTTTTTCCAATAATATTTTGGATATGCTTTAAATAATAATTTTATTCTATCTACTTTTTTAACTTCTTTATTAAATCCGTAGTATAATATTAGGTCTTCTGTTTCTCCAACTTCAAAGTAATATTTATAATGAGACAAAGAGCCTATTTTTTTTTTAAAGTTATTGCCTTCTTTATGCTCTACAGTTTTTAAATTATCTCCAATATTAACACCTCTAAATAAAATACTTTCTTCTTTTATGATGTCGTTAAAAATTTCATTTATCATTATATTTTTTTTTATAATTTATTAATTCTTTTTTATAAAATTGTTTTTATTACCTTATAAAATTGTGCTGTTCTATTTTTCATCATTTAAAAATTACAATAACTAACTTATGTTATTATCTGTTTTTTCTGTTTTTTAATCAATTATTTCATCTTTTTTATCTCTAGCTACACCTTTTGCAATATTCACAACATCAATTTCTGGATAAATGACTTCAATATCATCAAATGACATATCAAAAGATTCTCCTTCGCGATAATGAATTGGAAAATTTATACCAAAATTGATGTCAGATCCCCATTCAAAAGAAGCTAAATTATAACGCCAAGTTTCAGAAATTGATAAAAAACCAATACCTAAACTAGCTCTTAAAAATGCATTTAAATCGAATGTAAATTTAGGGTTAACCATTATACTTCCATTTGCATCTATCGCTAGACCTGTTTGTGGACTCCAATTTACATCGACAGATGCTAAAGCTTCTCCTTCTAAACCTAACGTCCCTGCTAACTCTATTCCTCCTGAAATACTTGCTACTGCAACACTAACTCCTAAGCCTAAATCGCCTCTTAACGTAAGTCCTGCGTCTGCTGGAATTCCAAATTCTCCCTGCCCTGCTACAGTTGTTTCATCTTCTCGGTCTGGATTGTAGGTTATTTCAGCAGAAAGATCTCGTAATTGCCCTGGTCCAAATCCTGCTTTAAAATCTAAGCCTCCTCCTATTTGCGCTACTAGACCTACACTTCGTGGACCTAAAGGAATTGCAAATAATGGAATTTCAATGGTTGGTACAGTAAATAAATTTTTTGTAAATTCTTTCCTTGGAAATACATCATAGGTATCTGTTTCTAATCTTGCTGTAACTTCCATTTCTCCATTTGGTAAAAATTTAACGTCTGCTGTTGCTGCAAGCCAAGGTGTTAATTGTAATGTTAAACTTCCTCCTCCATAAAGACGCATTATATCGCCTGGGTCACCTATTGGCTCTCCATTTTCGTCAATAGTCTTATTAGTTGCACCAACTTTTACACTACCACTAAGCATTCCTCTTGAGTAAGCTACATTTCCTTCTAAAGTTAAGGCTCCATTATCATAAGCGACTGTTAATGATGAATTTACTCCTGGAATATCTGGTTGTGCAGTACCTGAGACCATAATGCTATAGTCTTCTTCTCCATTTTGTTTAGAAATTATTGCTGAAACTGACCCTCCTCGGATACCTGGAATATCATTTTTTAGTTGAAATTCACCTCCTATTGAAAATCCTTCATCATTATACAAAACTTCCATAGTTCCTTGTTGAACTCCTGGAATATCTAATTCTGCTTCACCAGAAACATTAAAATTACCTTCACTATATGTTGCTGTAACAGTTGCGCTTTTAACACCTCTTACTTTGCCTTCAGAAATTCCTATAATTCCTGTTACGGTTAATATTTCATTTTCGTAAGAAACTTCAACACTTGCTGGATCAAAAAGTTTAGAATCAAAATTAAATTCACCTACTAATGCAAAGCCTCTTTCTGTAGAAAAATCACCTTTTAAAACCCCTTCTCCAACATTGTTAATTCCAAAATTCATTTCTCCATTTATTGCAAACCCTTCTGTTCCAGCTGATACTTCGAGTGATGAACTTTTAACTTCAAATGGTGAAGGGAAATTATAATCGCTTTTTTGAAATATTTTACGTAACCTTGCTCCTTGTTCATCAATAACTAATTCAATTTCTGTATCTCCAATTAATGGAATTGAAGGTAATAATGTTCCTCTTGCTTTCATTCCAATATCATCATCTAATTCTGATGTTGGCAGGGTAATTGGACTCATATATTTAAAATTTAAGGCATGCAAATTAGCTTGAACTACTGAACTTTTTTCAATATAACCACCATAAGATATTCCGTTCATTGGTCTAATTGTGTAAGCTAAATTTGTTTTTTGTCTAATTAACCCTTTTGAACCTGGAAAAGCAGTACAAATAATTGATCCTGTTCCTCCTTGGTTTCCTTCTCCAGACGATGAATTATATAATACCGAATTAATTAATATTTTTGCACCACCTCTTCGTCCAATAAAAACATTTAGTCCATCTTTTCTTCCTGTATCATTTGCTGCTTCATCCCAAGGAATACGTATTGGCAATCCTCCAGACAGACCTGTAAATAATAATAATTCATTTGGGCTACCTCTTAATCCTGCTGTATCAACTTCGGATTCGGTTAAAAATTTTAAACCACTTAAATGATCTCCATTTTGAATTTGACTTAATTCCCAATTAGTTTCTGGATTACCAACAACACTTAAACTATCATCAGCAACGACTCCATTTTGAAATGTCATTGTATAATTCGTTTTAGCATCAGTATATGATTCTGGTGGATTAATTAAACTTTCTCTACCTAAATGCATTAATTCTTCTACTTTTGATTTTCTAGAATTTTTAATTTTTCCTCCTGAAGAGAGATTTGCCGAAGATTCTAACATCCACATATTATTAATATCAGTCTCTGCTCCTCCAATTTGAATTTCTGTTTTATGATCTATCTGATGCGGTTTAAAGACACCACTATCTAACCAATATGGTCTAGAAACTCTCCTTTTAATATCATTCATACTACCAAAGATCACTCCTGAATCTCCATTATCTTGATAACCAGATCTTCTTTGCTCTCTTTTTGAACCTCCTTTTAAGGTTAAATAAAATATTTGCTGTCCGTTAAATTGCAAATTTGGCGCTTTACTATTTGCTGCATAGGTTGTAAATGCAGTTGTAAACCCTGTTCCACTCATTGCTGCAGTTATCCAGTGAGACGTATGGTTATCATTTCTTAGAAAACCTCCTTTTGGAATTGTAAAACTCGTTGTTGGCCCAAACGCTGCTTTAAAAGATGGTACTGGTAAACTCGGCATTATAATTGTTTTATTTTGGGTGTTTATTGTTCCTTTTTCTGTGTGTGTGTATTCATTTGTTGGTGCTACTGGTTCATCTGTTTGTTGTGTATTTAAATCGGAAGTGTTATTTTCTTCTTTCTGAATCGTTTTTTGTTGTACAGAAGAAGAAGAAGACGTTCCCTGCTGCACCGTATGCGTTAACTCATGCGCTAACAAATGTTTACCTGAATCACTTGACGGATTGTATTTGCCTTCATTAAAATAAATATCATTGCCGTTGGTAAATGCTTGTGAACCTAAATTTTTGTTCATTTGTACGGCGTTACTATCGTTATGCACTCTAACGTCACCGAAATCTGAACCGAAACCAGATTCCATTTCATTTTTGGTGTTTGTTGCTAGTGGGCTTCCCCCTCCTTTATTTAAATTAGATTCTATAGATGTATTTCCTATTTCTCCGCTAGATTTCATTTGTACTTTTTGCACTTCCTCTTCTTCTTTTTCTTGAATTTCTTCGTCTTCTTTAGTTTGTACTTCTTCGTCTTCCTTAGACTGTATTTCTTCTTCTTTTAACTGGACATCTTCCTCTTCTTTTTCTTGTACTTTTTCATCTTCTTTACTTTGTACTTCTTCTTCTTTTGTTTGTACCTCTTCTTCTGGTTGCTTTTGAATAGTATCTATTGGCTTTAATTGTACAACAGGTGTAATACTTTCTACTAACGGTTTTTCTTGAATTGTTTCGTCAGATTGTTTTTGAATACTAGGGCTTGGTGCTATAAATGCTGTTGTTGATTCGTTGCCTTTAGCAACTACGGTATCTGCCATTTTATCGGCTTCTACTTCATATTTATCGCCTGGTTTACCTATGTTTAGTTTTGGTTGGATAAAACTAGTATTTCCTTTATTAAAAAGGTTTGTGCTTTTTGTTGCTTTATTGGTATGTGCATTTGATGTTTTAAACATAATCTATACTACTGAAAAAAAATTCTATAATAAATCCTAAAACTTTAATGTGTATTTTCTTTAGTTATTAATATTTTATTTGAATAATATCTATTACCTAACAACTCTTCATCTATTAATATTGATTCTGATGGGTCATAGACTGCCTGAATTTCAAAATCTTTATTAGGAATTACATACCATTTATCTATATTATATGTAACTTTAAATTCTTCTCCTGGTTTTAACCATTCAAAATCTCCTTTAGTTGCGTTATTTCTATTGTATAGAATTGTTCTTTTTGCAATGTTTTTATCATTATTCTTGCAAAACATCATTAAATAAATTTCTCTAGCGTCACTATCTTGATATCCAATTGCTAATCTTTTTACTATTTTAACTGGATTTTTTGATTGATTATGAAGTACCACATTTGCAATTAAACCAATATCTTTTTTCTTTGTTGTATCGATACTCAATGTTATTTTTATTTTGTCTTTATTTTCAATCATTTTATCTGTTTTAGTATTTGTTTTTTCATTTTTAAAAAAATTGCAACCGACTAATATACTTACAGTTACAATTAAAAATAATATTTTTTTTATACACATAATTTATTTTTTATCTAGGTGGGTTTATTGCAACATACCTTGCTCTTAAAGCTGCATTTGCTACTTGTTCTGCTGCAGTACCAGCATCAATTCTCCTTAAAACTTCTCTTCGAACTCTAAAGAACTTTCTTCTATATTTTATTTGATCTGCTACTGGCATATTATCCCAATTATTAATACATCTAGTGGCATCATTTATAAACCCTGCTAGTTCTTCATCTGGTAAACCAACACTTAAAATCTCAAGTGATTCAGCTAAAAACTCATGAATACTTGCGTTTGCTAGACCTTTTTTTAATTGTTTCACATGTTCTAATTCATGAGCGATGGTTAAGACTGTTCCTTCAAAAGATTGTGCCATCCCTGCTGGACCAACCCTAATTCTAACTGGTTCATTTGGTCTAAAATCTGTACTTGCGTTAGCTGTTTCCGTTGGGTCATAATATATTTGCAACAAATTATCATCATTTCCTAAATTATAAAAATCAATTAATATTTGAATTGCTGAATTAAAATCACCATTTGCTACTATTTGATTGTAAAACTCTTTTGTTGTTACATCTCCAACTTTTCCATCTATTGAAGCTAAGCCTGCATTACTTTGAGTTTCTGCAATAAACTGTACTGTTTGATCATCTATAAGTCCAGTTATATTTGCACCTACCAACCCTTGAATTATTCTTACACTTCTTTCATTAGTATATTTACTTGCTGTATATTGTTTTGCCCTTCTGACTTCGGTTGCTGTAAGTATATTAGGTGTCGCTCCTGGTGCTGCTATTGCTGGTACTGCTCTATTTAACTCTCCTTGTATAGTGTTTCTTAACGTGGTTGCATCTGCAAACGCTAAGTCAGAAAGGCTAACAATTCGAAGACCTCCGGTTTCAAATAGAGTATCTGCAGGTATAAATATAATTCTGAAGCCTACTAAATCAAGTCTAATTGCAGTTGCATTATATCTAAATGCAAGTGTATCTGATGCTGCTATGTTATAAAAGTCAAGTACTAATTGAATAGCATGTTCTGGTCTTTTAGGTGCAACTGTCATCCTTTTTTGAACCATTCTATCTAGTGTAGCCTGATTTACTATTCCATTATCTGCTATTCCTTGGGTGGTTTGCCAATTAGAAATTGCTGCAACGGTTAATGTTCCTAATTTTCCATCTACTCCTGCACCTGTTATTATTTGAAGTATTCGAATACTTTTTTGATCAAAAGTTGCTCTTCCGCTTGATATTGCTGCACCCTCTTCTGCTGGAGTTAACGCTCTTCGTTGAATCGTATTTAAGGGCTGTTTTGAAATATTTGTTGCTTTTTTTTTTTGAACCATCCCTTCCTGCTGAACGGTATGCGTCAACTCATGCGCTAACAAATGCTTTCCTTCTTTTGAATCAGGATTGTATTTACCTTGATTAAAATAGACATCATTACCATGGGTAAAAGCCTGTGCTCCTATATCTTGACTCATTTGAGCAGCCTCATTATCAGTATGAATATTTACGCTGCTAAAATCTGCTCCAAAACCTGATTCCATTTCATTTTTGGTTTTAGCATCCATTTTAGTTCCTCCGCTTCCTTTTTTTAGTCTTCCTTCTATTGATGGGCTAACTGTATTTTGATTATTAGATTTAGTTTGTATAGACTCCTCATCTTCTTTTTGTTGTACAGACTCTTCGTCCTCTTTTTGTTGCACTGGTTCTTCATCTTCTTTTTGTTGTACTGCTTCTTCGTCTTCTTTTCGTTGCAATTCTTGTTTACTTTGTACAGATTCTTCTTCTGTATTTTCTTTTTTTTGTATTAATGGTGTGATACTTGACGCTAATGGCTTTTGTTGTACTTCTTCTTCGCCTTCTTTCTTTTGTATAGTACTTTCTGCTCCCGTTTTATTTACAACTTGATCTGCCATTTTATCGGCTTCTATTTCATACTTATCACCTGTTTTTCCAACATTTAGTTTTGGTTGAATGAACGGATTTTCTTTAGGTTTTATTCCTGTTGATACTGCTTTTTTATTTTTTTTCTGAAACATAATAAACAATTTTAAAGTTCTATTTTTTACCAATCAGTAAAAGTTAATTTGTTTAACCATGGTAATTTAGAAATGCTTATGTTCCATGGTAATTTATCTACTAAAATATCTTGTGTTTTACGTGCTATATTTATTTTGGGATTATCTCCTTCTAAAGAAAGTTTTCCCGCACGTTGTAAAAATTCATTTCGCAATAAATCTGTAGATGCATTTTTTAATATTTCCCAATTTTGAATAACGGATTCTAATAGTTCTTCGGATTGCTTTTTTAATTTTTTTGAAATAGAAATATTTTTACTAATAGATTGTTTTATTGGTACTCCACATAAAAACTTCTCAAAAACTAAATTACTTTCTAATTGTTTTTCTTTTTTTGTTGCTATGTAATGTAATAAATGAACGGCTAGTTCTTGATTTTTTAATTTATTATCTAGTGTTAACAATTTACAATTTTCAAAAAATTGTTTTAAAAATGGGTGTAGTAAAATAAGTCCTGCATTTTCTATGTAATAACTTGCTTTATCTTCTTGAAAAAAATCTTTTGTATTTATTATCTCGTTTTTATTTAATAATTTATCTTCCTTAGAAGGTTTCGTCTTGTTATTTTTAAGTAGAGTTATTCTATCTTTATTTTGTATTTTAGTAAAGGAATTAGAATTGACATTCTCATTATTAATTGGTTTACTTTTATACAAAATAGCAATTACTTTTTTTACTTGCTTGACTTCATTTTTAGTGATTTTTTTGTTTTTTTCTACAGTATTATTTATTTTGGTTAAAGAATTTATAAACAACGGTATATTTTTATTAATGAAATATTTTATTATAAGTTGCCAAATCAATTTTTGATTTTGAGTATTTAATTTATCTACTTCTTTTACTAAGTTCTCATTTAATATTATAATTTCTAAAACTGAATCTTTGAAACCTTGCTGTAGTATTAATTGGATTTCCTTTGTATCAAATTGATTTAAAAGTCTATTTCGGACAGTTGTTTTACTAATTTTTTGTTGAAAAAGAGGTGCAAACTCATTTGTTTTTGTAATTTTTAGAAGTTCTTTTTTGTTAAAAATGTTATTTCTAGCGGCTATACTATTCCAAGGTAAAATTCCTTCTTCTAAAAAGCATAAAAATGCTTTTAGATTATTTTCTTGTTTACTTGTAAAAATTGCATCATTATTTATACTTACTTTGTTTGTAACTATTATTTTTTGTTGAATTTTTTTTACAAATTGTTCTTTAATTGTTTGTTTTAATTCTTCAAAATTGTTTTTACTACTTATAGTTAAGTCTAAATTTAATTTTGGTATTTGTATAATTTCTGATGGCAAACTATTTTCTATTTTTTCAAAATAGGTTTCTATAAAAGGAAAAATATCTTGTTTTAAAAACACATTAATTTTATCTTTAAGAGCATAAGCTACTTTTTTAGTGTTGGTATTTACTTCAAGATAAACCTTATTAATTATATGTTTTTGATTTGGGAGCATTATATTAAAGGTATTAATTCATTTTTTATAAATGCTACTAAATATGCAGCCTCTATTTCAGAAATATAATTTGTTAAATATTCTTTTAATTCATTCCTTGAGTCAAATGTAATTTGACTTTCTCTTAATATTTCAAACCCGTTTTTAATTTCTTGATTTATGATATTTAACAGGTCTTGATTTTCTAATAATAGTTCATTTGGTTGGCAATACAGTATATTATAGAACAATCTTATTTGTGCTCTATAAAAATCAGATAATATATTAAATATAAATCTATTTTCTATATTTACTACCATTGCTCTAACTGTCCTTCTAAGTAATGTTATAAGTAGAGATTCTAAATTACCATTATTAATACCATTAAGGTAATCATTAGCTTGTGAAATAACTTCTTTATATGCGTCTTTTGTTGGTATTAAAATAGTATCTCTAATAGTTGTTGTTACATCTAAATTTGGATCTAATTTTATATCGTCACCATTAATAACTTGTAAAGTGGTTTCTAAACAAGTAGATTCTTTGCGAATTATAACACTTTCTTCAAATACATTCTCTCCACAATCATTACTAGCCATTAATGAAACGTTTATAACATTACTATTATAAATATTTATACTTCGTCTAATTTGTGCTCTATTTGTTCTTAAGATCAGTTCTCCATTTACATTCCAATTATATTGTGTTGCGTTATCTGATATATTAGATAGTATTAATTGTGTTTCTGTTACTTGTGCTGTGAAACCTGCCGTTGGTATTTTATAAATATTTATAGTAGCATTTACTAAACCATTTACTGTAAATACTATTTCTTGACCAAATAAAGAAAATGTAGTTGAATTAATGACAAGTTCTCTTGTGGCATTATCAATACTTAGCCCTGCTACTGGATCGTTAACAAAGGTTATTTCTCTAGCATCTGGACCTGAATATGTAAAAGGTATTCTAGTTTCTGATATTGTTAAATTTAAACAAGTATTGGGTTCTATATCTAAGGTAACTTCTATTTGATTTTCAAATTCGATAGTATCTAAAGCGATTTCATCAGAACAAAACTCTGTACTAACTGTTACTATCGGGCTTATAGTATTGGTATCTCCAATTGGTAAATTATAAAGTCTGATAAACTCATTACCGTCTGGTATTTCGACTGTAGTTATTCCATTACCTTCAAAATCCCAAGTAAAGGTTATGTTTTCTAAATCATCGCCTAAAACTGTGTAAGTAACTACTGCTATATTAACATCATAAATTGGTATAGATGCTATAACTGAAATTGCTGGTTTTTTATGAATCTTAATTTTAGCATCTGTAGCCAAACCATTTACTGTAAATGTTATTTCTTGGTCAAATGCAGTAAATCCTGTTGGGTCAATAATTAATTCTTCATTTTCAATAGTTAAGCCTGTTACATCTCCTACTATTTCTATTAATCCGTCTTTTGGGTTTAAATTTGTAAATGCTACTCTAATTGCTATTTCTGTATTTGTAGTTATACAAATAGAGTCTTCTATATCTAAAGTAGTTACAATAGGTTCGTTTTGTATGATAAAATTTATTGGTGTACAGTCTGAACAACACATATATGGTAAAGAAAAATCGGCTATTACAGTATTTCTTGTAGTAATATTTCCTTGATTTATAGTGTTTTCGCTAAAAAATATTTCAGTCTTTACACCTACTATTTCAGGGTTATGAAACTGAATAAAATAATTGTCTTTAGGTATCTTAGTATTTATTAAATGTAGGATTAATTTTCTACCATCTGCTATTGCTTTACAATTATGTGCTACTCCTGCTCTTCTCCATATATTATTTAAAAAATTCACAAAGTTCACTACGGTTTCTTCGATAGTCTTACCAATAATTACAATTTCATTTTTTGGGTTTTGTGTACTATTAGTAACTCTATGTAAAAAAACAAATCTTGTACTTACTCTTTCATTCCATAGTTTTAAAATTCCTTCATTGTCACTTGTTCCGTTATTGGGTTGTTTTAAAAAATCAAGTTCCATTGTAACCGTTTCATAAGTGGTTTGATCTATATGATTTTCAGCAAGGTAAGCCATAACAAAAGTTCCTCCTGATTCTACTCCTGCTTTATGTTCTAAGCCTGGGTGTTTTTTTACAAATTCTGACAATTGTATTTGTGTCAAAATTTCTTTTTTTCTTTTTTCTATTTCATCTAATAGAATTTCTAATTTTTTACCTGAGCAACATACTGTTGACATCTGATTTATTAATAGGCCTAAAATTTCTTTAGATCCATTTTTAATATTTCTAGTTTGATATCTAGCTTGTAATGTCTTTACTTTTTTACATAATGCATCTATTGTTAATTTATAGGTTCGCAAAGTTAAATGGTCTATTTCTTGAATTCTAGTGGGTACAATATTATCTAAGATATAAGAGTGTACTAATGTTTCTGAAATATCTTTAAATATAAAATTTGCTAATTCTACTTCTTTTATCCAAAGGTCAGATTCTATTATTGGTCTTACCTGTTTTTCTAAGGAAGCCATAATGTCATTCGTAGATCCATTTTTATTATCGGAAATAGCAATTGCTAAATATTGACCTAAAGTATTGTCTTGAATTGTAAGTTCTTCTTCTACAATATTTTTAGTATATGTAAAATTTTTATTGGATCTACTTTTTATCAGATGCTCTTTTTTGCTACCTTTAAGTTTATCGCGTTTTAAATCACTAATACTTATTGTACTAAGCGTTAAATCATCTATTAAATTGGCTCTAACCTCATAACCAGAATTTACTGCAATAACATTAGTACCTGCCTCTATGGTACTAAAACCAGAAAAGAAACGACTCATTTCTGCAAGAATGCAATTTTGCTCTGTTTGCCATGCTTTAAGCAACATAGCTAACTCTTCAAATTCACATTTATAATCGTCTATATTAATACTTTCTGTAGATGTATTAATAGATAATATTTTTACGTCAAAATTTAATCCGTTTTCTTTTTTTAGGGTGGTTATTTGGTCTAAGGCATCTTTATACATTTTACCTTGATGTCCTTCGATTCTAAAAAAATTATTTTTGTCTATATTATATAATAATGGATTTTTAATGGAGTCTATGTCTGCTAGATTCTCTGTATGGTAACTCAAATTTAATTTTTGGGATAAATTAATTGTTTTTTCAAAACTCCATACGTCTAATAGTTTTGTATTTACATCATAATAAAACGGAATTGCTTTATTAGCCAAATCTGTATTTATTTGTGACGGTGTTATTTTAATATTATCTGCATTAATTTTATAATTAGTTACTAATTGATATGCTCGTTCTAATAATAGCAATACTTTTTTATAGTTTGCATCTTCATGACCTACAATTGGGGATTTATAAAATTGGTGTCTTGCTGTTTTATAAACGGCTGTTTCTTTTAATCGACCTAGTAATAAGTGCTTTGGAAAAGCACCAATATTTGGGCAACATTCAACATTAATATGTAATAACAATGTTTTAATTTCATTATAGGTGTCTATTAAATCTTTAAAAATATCGTATCTATATTGAAAGTCTGATGGTGTTGAAAAAAAATTTAAAAGGGCGTCTATTTTAGTGCTTATTATTTCTTTTTCAAACTTTAAAAATATAGTTTTAAAGCCTATTTTAAGGCTAGTTAATGTATTGTTTGCTTTAATTGCATTTGCGTAATTTTGTTTTATTTTTTGTAATGTTTTTGTATTTGAGTTTGTTAAAATTATGCGTTTTGCTTTTACCTCTGGTAAGCCTAAATATGTTTTATACCAATTGTGCTTGTTATAAATAGCATCTAACGCAATTATATGTTTTGCGTCATTTACAGAAACTAACAGTACTTTTAGGTTTGCTATTTGCTCTAAACCTTGATTGTCACAGTTTAATTCAGTACATAAATCGGCTTCTTTTTGGTAATTTTCTAAATACAGTAAGGCTATTTTTTGGTTTAAATTTTCTAATTCTGATAGTGGTTTCCATGAGGTGTCTAATTCAACTTCACTAGAATTTCGCAACTCAACCATATCTATTTGAGTTTCATTATGAAAAAATTTATTGTATTGTACTATCTCATCTGTAAATATTTTATAGTGTGTATAGTTTTTAAATAATGGGGTATCTGTTTCTAAAATATTTTCGTTTTTTTCTTGTTTTGGTAATGTTAGTAAATCACCGTCTGTAGTAACCCCGTAACCATGTGTGATTTTAACCGTGGTATTTAATAGGTCTATTTTAAAACCACAAGCAATTCCGACACCGCTAAGACCAATTCTTGACAGGTGATCTTGATCTTTAAAATAGTCTAAAAATTCATTTAATTGTTTTTCTGTTAATACTTGATTTGTATTAAATCTACTGTATTGAGTTGTTATTTTATTTAATGTTTTTATTGTTTTAGTTTCCATAATTTAATTTTTATAATGTTCCTAATGTAGTTTGTCCTAAAATAACTTTTCCTTCTAACTCATCACTTTCATCATCACAGTCTATCAAACTACCTGTTGGATATATTGTATTTAAATTTGACATGGAAATAAGTATTTTTTTTAAGTAGTTTTCTGGTTGTTTTTGTTCTAGGTTTGTTTTTTTTATTAGATATGCTTTGTAATCATTTTCAAAATTTAACAGGTCGTTCTTGGTATTATCTACGGCTCCTTTTCGTTCACCGACCCAACAGATTTTTGCTATAATATGTGCTGGTAATTCTTCTTTTATAATGGTTTCCATATAATTTCTAAAGTTTGAGTTTGCAAATCGAAATGTATATCCTGGCAATACAATGCTAACTTTATATGAATATGGGTCAATAGTGCATGTGTTTTCACAATTATCTGTACAAATTGGCATAAAAGTGTCTAATGGTATATTGTTTTTAGTGACATTTGGCCTTAATAAAATATGTTCTACTAAAAATATACCTTCTTCAGTAAATTCATATTTCATAAAAGAGATAAGGTCTATTATTGCAGTCTCTAATTCTTCTAAACTAGTATAGTACTTGTATTGCTTGGCTACGATATAATCTATACTACTACTATCAAAATTACGATTAATTATATGTGTCGAATATTTACCTGAATCTGCTTGGTGTATATAAAAATTATCAATAATAGTATTATTTGTAACACCATCAAAAAATGCTTTTTTTACAGTGTTTTCGTTAGTCTGTATAATTTGAAGTACGGAAAAATAAAGTTCTTTTCTTGCTTTTGAAGCGCTTGTATATTCAGTTGTTCCTGAGAGTATGATATTATTGCTTGCATTTTTAATTCGCCATCTATACACTTTTTTATTTGCTGCATTAATTAAATCATAAATTTCTACAAAAGATTCTGATACGCTTCTTCGGTTGTAATTTTTAATTCCTAGTAAACGTGCTATTCTTTTTTGAACTCCAGCGATATTATCGGTATTCCATAATTTGTTTGGAGTTTGTTTGTAGTAATTAAACCCAGTTCCTCTTTCTGAACTTATGGCAATATAGTCTTCTAAAAAGGCTTCTTTATTGGTAAGTACAATTTTATCGGCTGCGTCTCCATAAAGAGTTTTCATAACAAAAGTATATTCTCCAAATTTTTCGGCAAAACGTGCTAATAAATGATCTAATATTTCATTTTTTCGTTCAATATTATTATCAAATTGTTCAAATAATTTTTCGGATAGTTTGGTATTATTTGTTGTCGGGTATTGATTTACTAATGTTTTAAAACCTTTTATATCTTGAACTGCTTGTGTAAAAAAAGTTTGCGTTTGTTCTCCGTTTATCGATAATAACTCTTTTATTTTTCCTAAATGTTGAAAGTAACTTGCTAAAATTTGATCGAAGAAAAGTAAATAGGCTTTTAATTGTTTTGCTTGTGATTTTCGTTTGGTAGTGGCTCTAGAACTTAAGCCATTTTGCCCAATACCATAGGTGTCTGGAAAATCATTTTGAATTGTTGTATAGGTTTCTGAAGATACATATTTACCTTTTGGCATTGCTAGTTCTTTATTTTCTTTGGCTTTTTCTTGTGCTTCTACTATTTCTTTTTTTAACTGTAATTCATAAATTTCTACTTGTGCTTTGTTGATATTTAAGGGTAATACTCCTTTGTTAAAATTAAAGGTACTCCTCTTACTACATAAAACTGGTTTTTTATTTGGGTCTATACAGATATTCCATTTGTTTTCTATTTCTTCTGAATTATTACAATTACCAATCGAAATATCTTTAATTAATTTTACGCCTTCTATGTTCATTATTATTTTCATAATATCTGAAAGACGAACTTCTTTTTTTAACGCTGCTTTTTTTAATTCTTCTATATCTATAAAACCATTTTTTAATATTGGACCATCAAATATTTGGTCTGGTGTATATCCTTTATCAAGCATTTCTTGAATAGAATAAAAAGCTAATGATGGCGAAAAATAATTAGCTATTGCCAATAAAATTTTTGCATTAACTAATTCTTCATCAGCCGTTTTTTCTACCTCGATATTTGCACAAACTGAAATCATTTGTTGTGGCACTTCATTAATACAAATTAAATCTTCACATAAATTTCTATGGGCATGATATTTTTTTCTAATTAGTTTTCTTATAGTTGTAATAGACTTCCCTTCTTCTAAATCAACTAAAATATCATACAATCCGTTTAAAATAAAATCTCTTTTAAAGTTACTAGAAATATCACTAAACTTTTCCTTATCATATGAGAGTTCGTCATCTTTACAATTTACATAAACAACTTTTTTATGAGGTCTTAACCAGCAGTTTTTGACCCCATCTATATCTATAAATAATTTCCTGTAATCTAAGAGTGTAACTGGCTTTGTAGGAAAAATCTCGGAGGCTTTATAAAATTGTGTATTTAAATTTTTTGTGCTATCTGTAGTTGTCAATAGGTTCTTGATAGGCATATCAATTCGCATTCCTAAGTCTGTAATAGCATAACTTAACATCTCTAACATAGTTATTCCTGGATCATGCGAGTTAAAGTCTGTCCACAAACTACCACCTAATTGTTCTATATATGCAATCCCTTTTTCTTTTAAGAAAGAAAAGTCTAAATCATCTTTGGTAGAAATATTTTTTGGTATGGAAATATGTGTATTTATTCTTGACATGCTTCTTGTTCTTTAAATGTTTCACAAATTATTGTTGCAAGATTTATATGGTGTTTTTTAGCCGAAACTAAAATAGCTTTTGGATTTGAAGGTGATACGCTGTTAGCACTTAAAATATTTTCTTTTCTTATTTCTATATTTTGTAAATAATCTACATAGACTAATTTTTCTAGATGATTTATCAAAGTGCTTTGATGCAACTCCATACCAAAAACTACTGTTTTACTTTCATCAAATGCCCAGGGTGATAAAAATTTAATAATATCTTTTTCTAATTGTTTTTGATAAAAATTTTCATCATAGCCAATATGAAATTTTACTTCTAGGGTAATTTCTATCTCTTCGTATTTTGGATTGATAACTTCTGCATTGACATGCATTGTATTTAATTGGTTTATAAAGCAGGTCACTTTATTAAGTAAGACTTTGCTTACTCTTGGTTGGTAAATATCGAATACATTTTTATTTACGGTGTCTGGTATTACAACTAATGTTACATGACCTGCGGCAATAAAGTTATTCTCTTTAGTATGGTTTAAGCATTTTACTTTATATATTTCTGGAAATTTTTGTAAAATTAAATGTTCATAATCCCAAAGTGAAATAGCTCTATTTTTATGTCGTAAACGTTCGCTTATTCTTCTATAAAATGCAGTATCTGATTCTTGTAAAACACCATTAAATGAGTTGTAAGGTTGTTCAACACCTTTTATTTGTGGTGTTCTGGTTATTAACTTACTTATGGTTTCGTTAGGCAATCCGTTTTCTAGATGAGATAATTCATTATCATTATTTTTAAATGTTGCTTCTACTGCTTGAGCATGAACATCTATAACTTTACATACTGCGTTATATGCTTTTTTCATACGTGCTCTAACCCAAATATAACCTTCTGGTAGTACTGAATTTTTATTGGTTGCTTCTCTTGGGATAGTGAATTTTATAATTCCAGATTTTAAAAAATTAGCGGTACTATTTGTTAGAATTGTTTCTTTTAAACTTTTCCATTTATTAGCACACAAAATTGACCAATCTATAGTTTCTTCTTTTTTAAAAGGGCTTACTAGCGGATTTTCGCTTCCTTCTAATACTTGAATTAGTAAGGCTACATTTTGTAATACCTCTGCATTTTCTAAGCCTATAAAAAACGCACCTTGTTCGTAGTTTGGGACTAAAAAAATATTTTCATTATCGTCTCCTTTAGTTGTTATTCCTTTTGCTGCCTTTGTTGTTTTTAAATATTTATGCTCTTCGCTTTGACCAAAAGGGTGTTCATGAAAAAGTTGTATCCTATTAGTTTTAAAATCAAATTGCGTTTTATTACCCCCTATATTTATACTTTCTTCGGCAGTATAAGCAATACTTATTTCTTCTACTAATGGCGTATATGGTTCATTTGGAATAGAAACTTTTTTAATATCTACATTTGCCTCACTAATTATTGCTAAAGCATATAAGTTAGGATATTTTTTATGTAAAAAAGATTGATTTAATGACAGCCTTAACGATGTAACTTTACCTATTTCATAAATATTTTTGTTTGTAAATGTTATATTACTTTCAAAGCCTAAATGTATATTATCTAAATGTATATTATCTAAATGTATTTTATCTAGATGTATTTTATCTAGATGTATTTTATCTAAATACGTATTATCTTTTTTTTGCACAAATTGATTAACACTACGAATTTTAAAATTTACAGGTGATTTGTTTTTTCTATTTTTAAATTGAAGTTGCATCTCTTCTTCTGTTTTTATTTCTGAAAATAATAATTGCTTGTCTTCAACTTCAATCCATTCATTTTTATATAATAATTCATTACGCATAGTAAATGATTCTTTATTTTGAGTACCAGCATATGCATTATACCAATTTTTGAAATTTTTTGGTGTGTTTTTCCATTTTAGATTCACTTTTAAATTTTTCCAATTTTTAGAAAAAACCTCTTCATTAGTTATCTTAAAATTGGAATTTTTAATTGGTTGTGTTGTAAACGGATAAAAAGGTTTTTTGGCTTTTAATATTCCAAAATCATTTTCAATAATTACGGATTTAATAGCTTGCACATCTATTTTTATAGTAATATTAGTTATTGCTTTACTTATAAGTGCTTGGTATATGTCATGACCTACTGCTTGTTCCTTTTTTTTACTAGTATCTATTAAAAATCGCAATAATGGGAATGTCGTTTGGTATTTTTCTACTAGAATTTCTGGATTGTAGTTTACTAAAGCACCTGCATCTTTCTCTAATTGAAAAGCAAATTTTATTTGTTTTTCTTTTACCGAAGTTGTATATGGCTTATCCGCATCCAAATTATTTTGAATTTCTGGAAGTAGTTTTATGGGTGTTACCCATTCTTTTTCTCCACTACCATGAATTTGGATATGTTCTATTAATTTGGTTATGTCAAATTTTTCTAAGCCTGTTTTTTCCTCAAAATTAATGGTGATTTCAATAATTCTTAGCCCTTCTTTTAAGTTAAATAAAGGCGAAGCAATTGCAAAGCCAATTGTTGCATTTGGTAATTCGATAAAATTTTCTTCGTTTGATGTATATGCAAACGGATACCAATAAGGTTTTTCTTTTGGCAATGGCTCTTCTAAACCATCTAAAGTTTTTGCAACTGCACTTGACTTAAATTCTTTTAATGCAATGTCATTATATACACTTTTTAGTGATGCTACAGATGCCTTATTTGCAATGAGTTCTTCATTTGTTTCGTAAATTAGTTGCTTGCCTTCTGTATCCTTTTTTGCATCTACTGCTGTCTTTTCTGCTATTTGAGTTATCACACTTCTCTTTGCCAATTCAAAAATTACATGTACTTTATCTGCTGTAAAATCTAATTTATCTACCTGTAATATTTTTTTATAATAAAAATTTAAATGTCTTTTTGTAAGTTTATTAAATCTTTTTTTAGACCATTCTAATAATTGTAAAAAACTAACAAACAGGGTTAGGTGTGGTGTTAATTTACCTTCTTCTTTATATTGTGTCAGTATAGAGGTAATATTATTTTTTATTTTTTGGTATTCATAACTTGTTCTAAACGGAATTTTACCTGATAATCCAAAAGAAGCAAAAAATACTTGCCAATTATTTGATGCTGTATTACTATCTGTATCAAAAAAATTAATGTGTTTTGCAAAATTATAAGCAAAAATAATCCAGTCTTCAATACTAAAATCGTGCAATTGAAGGTTTTCTGGATTTAAATCATCAATATAGCGTTCTAATTGATTTGTGCCACTTCGTTTTAGTATTTTATCTATGTTGTTACAGTTGCTCATTATTATTTTTTATTAACTTTTATTTATACCTCTTTTGTTAAATAATATTTGACCCTTCTTCTTTGTAAAATGGAAATACCATGTTTATTCTTGAGTTTGTTGCTCTTACGATATATGTAATTTCAATAATTAACTTCCCTTCTAAAGGGTCTATTTCTGAAATGTCAATTTTTAGAACATCAATTCTTGGTTCATGATAAAGAATGGCTGTTTTTATTAAGTCTATTACAAAAGTTATTAAGGTTCTGTCTAAATTTTCAAATAATAATTCTTCTAAATCACAACCGTATTCAGGAAACATAATTCGTTCTCCTAACTTTGTAGTAAGTAAAATATGTAAACTACTTTTAATATCTTCTTCTTCAGAAATCATTTTTGTTGCTTTTTGTGACTTTATAAATTCTGGAGGAAATGCCCATCCTATACCTAAAAAAGATTTTTTATTTTCCATCTCTAACCTATTAAAACTGTTGGTTCTCCTGCTACTATGGTCCCTCCATGTGTAGTTAAATCTCCCATTCTCGCTGCTGGCATGCCGCCAATTAATACTGTTGCAGACCCCATGATGATTGAATCTGGTGGACCTACACAAGTTGCCATATCTCCAACTCTTGCTGCAGGCATATTACCAATTAAAACGGTTGGTTCTCCTGCTGGTAAAATTGGACCTCCAACGTGTGGTACTGCTCCTGTTGTCATCGGACAAACATGCATATCTGTTATTCTTGCTGCTGGTGCTCCCATATTTTTAACTTTTCATTTAATTTATCATTTTTAACTTTCCATTTTCCATTTTTCATTTTTCATTTTTCATTTAATTTATCATTTTTAACTTTTCATTTAATTTATCATTTTTCATTTTTAACTTTTCATTTAATTTTTCATTTTCCATTTTTAACTTTTCTTCATTTAATTAATTTGAACCAACGAACCTTTTAATACGGCAATTGCACTTGTTGATATTTCTGCTCCTGCACCTCCTTCGGCTTTAAAATTTGCTTTTGCTGCTATACTTACATTTGCACCTTCTATGGCAACATCTCCTGATGCTTTAATTTCAATATTTCCTGCACTTTTCATAACGATACCTTTACTATTCATGGTTAATACATTAGCGTTTTCATCTTCTATAATTATGGTTCCTGCACCTTCGTCTAAAGAAATTAATTTACCTGCTGGTGTTGATATGTTTATTGTTTTTTTATCGTCATCAAATAGTATTTTTAGTTTACTTCGCGTAACAAATCCTTTTTCGTGATTTTTATCGCTTGCTACAATTGGTGCTGGTTTTGCGCTACTATGTAACATACCTAGTACTATTGCTTCATTTGGATCATCATTTATAAAGCCTATGATTACTTCGTCTCCTATTTCTGGTCTAAAAAAAGCACCTCTATTTTCTCCTGCGTCTAAGGAGGAAACTCTACACCAAATACCTTGTTCTTGGTTGTCTATAATTGGTATTTGCACTAAAATTCTATCTTCTCCGTTTGGGTCTTTTTCTAATTGAGAAACGATACCTACTTGCAAACCATTAATTGCGGGTAACAAACCTGATGCAGGTTGCGAATTAATCTCGAATGTTTCTGAATACCATTTAGGGTTTAATCCAAATTGAGCATCTACAGTCCAATTGCCTTCTGTAATGCGATGTTGCACTCCTGTTATGTACGCATTACCTGAAAATCGTTCGCCCACACCTTCTAGTTTTATTACTGTATTTGGTTTTACCGAAGGGATTCCTTGAAAACGCATTCGTCCTCGTACTTTTGCTAATTGTTGAAATAATAATTTAGAATCTGCCCAGTCTTGTAATTCAGTATCAGTAACTGCTCCTCCGTGTTTTAATTGTAGATTTTCTAAGCCTATTGTTTTTGTTAAATCGTCGCTTGATAGGTTACCTATTATTGCAATAGATGGGTCTTTTGCTTCTATTTCTATTATTTCTTGATCTGCATGATTCCAGGCGTAAGTAACTACTTTTTTTACCTGATGTCTTGCGTCTATTTCTGCATCAAACTCTAAAAGTGTTGCTCCAAAGGTCACTGTTTCTATTTCTGCTTGGTTAAAATCTGGTTTTGCAATAGTTATTTTACCGTCATCTATAAAACATAATTTGCCATTTATTTGTGCTCGTAAAACCATAAAGTCCCAATCAGATGCGTTATATTGCACCAATTCGGCATGTTCGTGTAAAGTTTCTTCTACTTCACTAGATAAATTATATTTACTGATTAATTCTTCTAAAATATCGCTGTCTTTACTTTCGTAAAAATAGTTGCTATTTTTACCAACTGTCATTTTCACTGCCTCGTCTTTACATTCTACAATTAAATGAGAACTATTGTTTCTTATTTTAAGACTGTGCTTAATTACAATACCTTTAAAAATAGTTTCTTCATCAGAGTGATATCCTGCAGTAATTTCTATTTTCTTACCTGGAATTAGTAAGTCTTTATTACTTAAATTAAAGTCGCGTTTTGCTGCTTCGCCATCTAATAAAACTATTTTTGCAGTAGGTATCCTATTAACCTCCTTAGAAACTACAATACTTTTTACTTGATAAATAGTAGAAAGTTCTTGCCCTTCTGTTAGTATCTTATAGGTAATAAGATCTGCACTTTTAGAAGTTTTTATGATGCCTTTATTATTCATGAGGTTTTATTTAATGGTGGAAAAAATAATTCTTGCCCTACTTCTAATTTTCTAAAATTGCTAATGTTATTAACTTTGGCAACTTCTAAGTAATATTTTGAATCGCCATAAATTTTATGTGTCATTAGAGCTAATGTCTCACCATCTTTTACACTTCGGTAATGGGTTAAATCTGGTGATTGATTATTCTCACTTGCTGCTCTTTTTTCTGCTTCTAAATGTGAAATAAATTTTGCTTTTGCAACAGCTCTAATTGGGGTTCCGTCTGGTTTAAATAGTTTATATTCAAAAGTTAAATCGGTTAAAATTCCTTTAAACAACAATGCACCCCAAGTTATTACTAAATAGTTTGGTTTGTGTTTATCGCCATTATAATCAAACACTGCTTTTTTAAAATTGGCAATGTCGTCTATAATTCCGTTGCCTTGATCTTTGTAGAACAACTCTTCTCCTTTAGCTTGTTTGTCATTACCAAAATGTGCAATAACACCCGTTCTGTCAAAAAGAAATTCTAAGTCTAAATCGCTTGGTAAGGAGCGTGTAAATTTTGGATCGGTAGCGCTATTACCAGATGCTTGATCTTTTACATATTCTGTCTTAAAAGTTTGCGAATATTTTTCAGGGTTTAATAAAACCGTATATTTTAGTTCTTTTATTTCATCGCTTTTTAAAAATTTACCGTCTTTATAGCAACGAATAACCAGTTTTTGTAATTTACTTTCGCTCATTTTTTTATTTTTATTATCGTTCTTTTTGTTGTTCTAGAATTTCTAGAACGGCCTCTACGCATGTAGCAATTAAAGTTGTTTTATCTTTTTGTGCATTTGTTTTATTTTTACTACTTGAACTTGCCTCTTTAGGGCTTGAACCTTCATCTACATTAATTTTAATATGTAACTCTTTAATTTCAATAGGCATAATTATATGATTTTAAAGTAATTATAAGATAATTCTAGTGTTTCTATAACTATTTTGTTCTCCTCGGCGTTAAAATCTGCAACGCTCCATTTTACAGGATATGCGTGTGAGATACTCCAAGTTTGCAAAGGTTCGTGTTTCTCGTCTAATAATTTTATAGTAATTCCTATTGGTAAAATTTCAAAATCTTCTAGCGCTTTTCTACACCATTTTATAACTTCTGAATTTACTAAAACACCTCTTTTTAAAATTAAATTTGGATATTTTGTTCGTACCGGAATTTTATGCTTAAAACGATTTTCTCCACCCTCAGCAACTTCTTCAGTTTCAAGATCTACTGAGAGACCCGAAACTGATTGAAATTGATGGTCATTTTTATTGGTGTCTATAGTTGTAAATTCAACCGAAAAATGAAATCCTACTGGTGGATAATATGCTGCCATTTTATACTAAAGTTAATTTTTCGTGAACAAATTCAGCAGTTTCTATAGCAATTTCATTGCCATCTGCTTTTAAATCGGTAGATTGAATTTTAGTAAGGTATGCATTTTGAGCTTTCCAAGTGATTACTGGTTCGTGCTTTTCATCTAACAAACTAATCGTTAAATCGCCGCGATATTCTTCTTCACCTTCTTGAAAATAAACGGTCTTTACCCATTGCTTATAAAACTCTTTACTTTTGTCTTTAAAAGTACCTCTTTTAATAGTAATATTACTATATTTAGATAATCCAGGTTGTTTAGTCTTATGATATTCATTATCTGCGCCTGCTCTATATTCTATCATTTCTCTTTCGAAATCTAAGCCCGATACTTCGGTACAGTTAAACTCTGAGTCTCCGAAATTTACTCTAAAATGGAATTTTGGTAATGCGTATGTTACTGCCATGATTTATATATTTTTAAAAATTATTAATTTAACTATGCTTCTTGCATTTTATGTGAAAATTTTAATATGATAAACTCTGCTGGTCTAACTACTGCCATACCAATCTCTATCACCATTTTACCTTCTAATATATCTTGAGCAGTCATCGTTTCGCCTAAACCTACACTTACATAAAATGCTTTGTCTGGTGTTGGTCCTGCTAATGCTCCTGCTTTCCACTGTGTGGTTAAAAAATTATCTATCATTGCTTTTACACGTACCCAAGTATTTTTATCATTTGGTTCAAAAACAAACTGTTCAGTTGCTTTTTTAATAGATTCTTCTGCCATATTAAAGAAACGTCTAACTGGTATATAACGCCATTCATTATCATTACCTGCTAATGTTCTTGCTCCCCAAACTAATACGCCTTTACCTGTAAAGGTTCTAATTGCATTAATTGATTTACCTGCAACTACATCTACATTTAAACTTTCTTGATCTTCATGTGATATTTGAACTGAAGGCTTTTCTACATAGTTTAAACTTACATTTGCTGGTGCTTTCCAAACGCCCCTATCACTATCTACTCTTGCATAAATCCCTGCCATGGTACTACTTGGTGGCAGTTCCAAAGGGAGATTTCCTATTTCTGTAAGTATTTTATTATAGGTTGCATTATCTAATTCTTCTATAGATGCAAGGTTTCTTCCATGCAATGCTCCATTATTGGTGTCTAGACCAATGTCTGTGTCTGTAGTATCATCACCATCATCATCTATAATAGCACTTTTTAAGGCATCCCAATTGCTAACTACAGCATCGAACAATGAAGTATCCGTATTTACAGGTGATGTTACATCTGATACTGTAATTAATTTTTCAATTTCTTCTAATATATTTGATGTATTACTATCTATTAAATTTTTGATTTTTATTACATTAGCTTGATCAATGTGTTTTTTTAAATTTATAGTTAAGTTTTTAAGGGTTGCTGTAATTTCTTGAATTGTACCGTCTGCCTCAAAAAGATTATTAAAATTTGTTTGTGTAGTTTTGATTACAGATATGTCAAAGATTGGCAATTCATCTGCTAAAGCTGAAATTGCTGCATTTGCTTCGATGTTTGCTGCTTTTTTTAATGCTAAAAGTGCTTCTAGATTTTCAATAAGAATTTCTAAATGGCTATGTATTGTTAATGGTCTTGGAGCGTCATAATTTTTATTATTTGGGTCTGCATCACCAATATTAAATCCTAATGCTGCATCGTATAGAAATGCTAATGCTGTAACTAAGCTTCCTGTAAAAGTTGTTCCAAAACTTCCTGTAGTTGCAATAATATCGGTTACTGCTGTTGGCATATCTATAGCGTTTACGTTTTCAGTAATAATTATCTTTGCCTGTGGATCTATAGTATCTATATGATTTAAAATAACATCTTTATCATTAAATTTATAATCTAAAATTGTTTTTAAAAACGGATAATATGCAGCGCCATATTTTAAATAATCTTTTTCTGAACTTATGCTATCTCTTAGGTTCTGAATATTTACATCTATTACACTGGTCGCATCTACTGCACGTGTATCTATAATAGTGAATCTATCTTGTAATTCGTTACATTGTGTTAATGCATCATTGTATAAACTATAGAACTCTGCGTCTGTACTTAATGCTGTTGCGTCTGGAAAAAGAAGTAAGGTTGGTTCATCTACTTTTCTAATTGCAGCTAAGCCTGTTTTAAAATCATCTGCATTGTTTATTGAAGTAACTTTAACATCACTTGTATCTAAATTATCACCATACCTACCTACCGAATTTATATAACAAGGTCCACCGCCATTGGCAAAATACATTTGTAATGAGTAATACATTAAAAAAGGTGCTCTATTTTTTGGTTGATCGACTAAAACTGACCGCTCTGATTCGCCATTAATCAATTCATCTTTAATGGTTACTTTAATGGTTGTTTCTGGTTTAGCAAAACCGAAATAGGTTTCATACGCTAACATCGATGTGATTCTTGTGGGTTTTCCTTTGAGATCGCCATTAATTTTGTCTGTCGCTTTTTCCGTATAACCAATAAAGGCAGGAATTGCTGTTTCTACTTGAGCTACTGATGGTGGAAATTTTACAATTTCTTCTACATAAACTCCTGGTGTTTTGTAAGCCATAATTTTAATTTTTTAATGATTTAAATGAATATTTCTGAATAATAGTTGTTATTTTCTTCTTTTACTAAAGTTGCTGTTGGGTTTGGGTATTGATAATTTTGTATTGGTTGTGGCTTAAAATCTGTTGCCTCAATTTCTATAAAACCATTTTTTGTTAATGGATTCTTTTCTTCTGTTATTAAAGTTACCTCATCTGCAGTATGTATATATCTCCAAAATGTGTTTCGGTTTTTAAAACGCAGTGTAAATACTAATGAAGTGTCCATAATATACTGCCTATTATTAATGAAATTGAATAAATCATTATTCATCTCCCCTTTTACTTTTAATCTAATAAAACCTATTAACCCGTTTCTTTTCTGTGCTTTAATGTATGCTGTTATTATCACATCAATTTGAGTTGTTTTTTCGATTGCAGTTAGCGATTCTTCTGCATTTATTAGTGCAATTCTATTTGTTAGTGAAAATTGTTTTATTGTACCTCCAACAGTATCATCTTCACGCTTAATTATTTGCAGTATTGTTTTGGTGTCTTTTATAGATAATAAATAATTTGTATCTATAGTTCCATCTCCTGTAAATATATTTGTAATTGGGTTTTCTAAATTGTTTACTACATTAGAGAATAAATACAATCTATTTTCTATAGTATCTGTAATATTTGTATAATTATAAAAGTTTGAATCTGTAGCATACATTGCAAAAGTAAGTACTGTATCTTCTTCTAACTGTATTAGCGGGTTGTACTTCGTTTCTCCCAAAACATCTTTTTCTAATACACTTGCAATCAATCTAAAACCTTGAGGGTGTCTTTTTAATAGCAGTCGATGATTTTTAATTAATGCACTTGTATTTTGTGTCGGAATTAATTTTAGATAATCTAAAATAGTATAATTTTTTAAGGCCTCTCTTTTTTGATTTTCTGTCATCGCTGACTCTCCTAATATAGGTGAAAACTTAGTGTTACCTTCATCTAAAAAGTAAGCATGTTGCAGGTTGATATTAAAAATGGCTTTATAAAGCATTATTTGTTTTTTACGTTTTTATTAATTTCGGTTATTAATTTTCCTTTACCTATTAATGTATTTCGTTCTATTTCAATAGAAGAAATTTTATATAGAACAGACGGGTATTGTTTACCACCTAATGTTCCCCAGATAAAATTGAGTTCTTCGAAACTAGGCGTATATAAATCGATAATAAATTTAAAATTCTTGAGGTTTTGCATTTCTGATGTATGTTCAAAAGTGCTATTTGCCTGTGTAAAAACTCGCTTACCTTGAAAAAATTGAATAACTTTTGAAATACTTTTTAAAGATTCTATATATGTTGCGTTATTGGCACAAAATAAAATATATAGGTTTAGGTTTACCTTTGGATTTTTATAGGCTACTTCATTTCTGTTTATATAAGTATTTGCAATATTTTTTAAAGCAAATTCTTCTTGCATATTTAGTAATGTTAAAATAACACCACTAGTATCACCATCAGTTTCTGTATCAATATTTGCTATATTTTCTAACGAAATTGAGTTTCCGCCAAAAAAAGTATTAATTTCTTCTGTGATTACCTGTAAAATTTCAAAAATCATTAGGAGATAGAATTTAGTAATTAATATACAGGCAAAATTAATGGAAACAATGCTTATTTTTTACAGGAAAAATCCTGTTTTTTCAGAGGAAAAATCCTGTTTTTTTTAGAGGGTTTTTCCCTTATTTAAAAAATATATACTTATGAATGATACTATTCAAATATATCCAAACCCAACAAATAAAACCTTTACTATTGATTCTAGTTTTAAACTTAACTTTTTATAAATCAAAATTTATGCAACTTTAAAATTTCTTTAGATTCTATATTTATATTTAAAATAATTAACTGTAATTTTATATGAAACGAACATGCTAAAATGTTATTCTGTGATAATAAAAATGGTGTCCATTAAAAAATAATAAATACAAACACATGAAAAACATAAAAATTATTACAGCAATTCTCTTATTATTTAATAGTTTAATAATAGCACAAGTAAAAGTTGCTTGCGTAGGGAATAGCGTAACTTTTGGATGGCAATCAGGTTCATATCTAACTCAATTTCAAAGAATTAGTTCTTAAAATAATAAATGCACAAAAATAATTTACATCTTGCAGCGTATAATTTTTCAAAACTATGCAAAAAATATCCTCCTCTAAAAGAATTTGTCTTTACAAATAAACACGATATAGAAACAGTAAATTTCGCTTCTCCAAGAGCCGTAAAGGCGTTAAATACAGCATTATTAAGGGCTCATTACAATATAGATTATTGGAGTTTTTCTGATAAAAACTTGTGCCCTCCAATCCCTGGAAGATCCGATTATATTCATTATTTAGCTGACTTGCTAGACGAATTTTCTATAACAAAAAATGCTCGAATATTAGACATTGGCATTGGGGCAACTTGTATCTTCCCTATTCTTGGAAATGCACTCTATAATTGGAATTTTGTTGGAACTGATATTGATGATAATTCGTTATACAGTTCTCAAAAAATAATTACTAATAACAAACTCGATGATTTTATAAGCTTGCGAAAACAAAATGATAGCGCCAACATTTTAAAAGGAATAATCAATGAAAATGATATATTTTCAGCAAGTATCTGCAATCCTCCTTTTTATGCTTCAGAATTGGATGCAGAACAAGCCAATATTCGAAAGTTAAAAGGCTTAGGAATATTTAAAAATTCTCGAAATTTTAGCGGAATCTCGAATGAAATATGGTATAAAGGAGGAGAAAAAGCATTTTTACATAACTACTTATACCAAAGTACTCAATTTAGAAATCAATGTTATTGGTTTACTTCATTTGTTTCTAAAAAAGAAAATATACAAGGAATGTATGACTCACTCAATTTAATGAATGCTACTGAAATTAAAACAATAGACATGCATCAAGGCAATAAAATTAGCCGATTTGTTGCGTGGACTTTTTTAACTGATGAAGAACGAATAGTGTGGAAATCAAACTAAAAAAAATAATTTCAAACGAGGTCTAGTCCTTTTTTCAACTGTTCTTTTTATTGTTATGAATGTACAATCAATTTTTATAAAAAAATGAAATAACTTTAGAGTTAGAAATTACACAATCTAATTATTTTTGTTTTGTCATTTTATTTTAAATTGATATTACTGCTTCAACAACCCCTTGTATTCTAAACTCATTTGTTAAAATTATGGGCTGATATTTTTTATTTGTTGATTTTGGTTTTAAAACAACTAAACTTCCTTTATGATGGTATTCTTTAATTGTTGCTTCTTCATTAATTAAGGCTAAGACTTTATCTCCATTTTCTGCATGTTGTTGCTGCCTGATTAAAACTAAATCACCATCATTAATCCCGGCCTCATTCATAGAATCTCCTTTTGCTCTTAATAAGAAGTATTTATGCCCTTTTTTTATCAATTTTATTGAAATTGACATTTGAGCTTCAACATTTTCTTCTGCAAAAATAGGTAAACCACAAGCAACATTTCCTAATAAAGGTATTTTAATTGTTTGCTCTCTTGTACCGAAATTTTCAGAAAATTTAAACTCCGTTAACTGAAAACTACCACCTTCTTTTTTACTTAAAATTCCTTTTTCTTCTAAATTATTAATTATAACCGCAGCAGAACGAGGAGATTTATATTCTAATTCCCTCATCAATTCTCTAACACTTGGCATATTGCCAAAATCAAATAAATATTTTCTAATGATTTTTACTGCTTGTAATTCTTTTTTTGAAATTTCATTAAACATACACAAAAATACATTTTACATACGGATTAAAAAAATATATTCAATTATTTTTCAGTTAGTTATTAACAAAAGGTGTTGCGAAAATTTAGAAAATGGCACAGTCGTTTTTCAAATTATCTAAATCTCCTAATTTTTTAGTTTCATTAATATTTATAAAAGAAAATTTTAAATTTAATACCTATTCTTACTGTTTGGTCTCAACATGGAGAAAAAATTAAATATACATTTCTAAATAAAAAATTTAATCAACCTCAAATAAACTGATTGCTTTACTAGTAATCTTTTTTGACATTATTTTTTATTTTGAGTTTTTATAAATCTTAATTCTCCCGTTTCTATTTTAACTGCTGTTTTGGCAAGAATTGTAAAGATAAAAGCGCCCATTGCCCAAATCCCTAGAGTTACACCTATTTCTACTCCTGTTGGAGTGTATTCTACAATTTTACCATAAACTCCTGGTATAAATCCTGGCACAATTAATCCAAAACCTTTTTCAATCCAAATAGCAACAAATAATAAGGTACAAGCAAAAAATAATACTTTAAAATTATTTCTTAATTTATGAATTGAAAGTATAACTGTTGCCAGTATATTCATAGAAATTGCTGTCCAAATCCAAGGTAATAATGCTGTTTTTCCGTGTAATCCAAAAAACAAATAATAAGCGCTTTCGCTATGGTGTGTTGGCGCATAAAATTCTTTAAATAATTCAGAAACTAGCATAATTAAATTTATTTGTGCTGCTACTGTTACTACAAGTGCTATTTTTTTAAGTGTTTTATTTTTTATATTAAACTTAGTATAAGTTCTTATTATTGCTAATACCAAAATTATTAATGCTGGTCCTGCTGCAAAAGCAGATGCTAAAAAACGAGGTCCTAAAAGTGCATTATTCCAAAAGGGTCTTGCCTGTAACCCTTGGTATAAAAAAGCAGTAACTAAGTGAATACCAATAGCCCAAAATACAGATAATAAAGCACCTGGAATATATACTTTTGGGTTTGGTTTTTTTCCTTGATAAAGTTTAAAGAGTATATAAAACGGAATACTAACATTAATAAATAAGTATCCGTTTAAGGCAATAACATCCCAAGCAAGCATAGAGTTAGGGAAATTAAAAACACCAATACCAGGGATCATATGCCATAATACCGAAGGTCCTCCCATATCTGCTACAACAAAAGCCAAGCACATAATTAGTGCCGAAACTGCTATTCCTTCGCCAATTAAAACGGCTTGTTTAAAGTCAATATCTTTTAAAATATAAGTTGGCATAACTAATATTACTGCGGCTGCTGCAACACCTACTAGAAAGGTGAAATTTGAAATATACAAACCCCAACTTACACTATCGTTCATTCCTGTAACACTTAAACCATATTCTAATTGTATGGAATAACAATACATACCTATAAGCATTACAAAGGTTAAAAAAGCCATCCATAAATGGTATTTTTTAGACCCGTGCGTAGTTATTTTGATACTATCTTCTACTAAACTCTTAAAAATTTTAAGTCTTTTCATTTAGAATTGTTTATTTTTTATTGTTTTTTCATAGATTTAACTCCGTAATTTATATTTTTATGGAATTGTGAAACTTCATTTTCACAGATTTCCGCATTTTTTTTTAACCATAAACACGCAAACACTTTTCACTTTTCATTCATCACTTTTAATTTTTAATTTAAACTTTAATCCATAAAATACCAAAACTTAGGTTCTGTTCCTAAATCTTCTTTTAATCTAAATACTTTTTTATTTTCTAAAACCCAACGTATGGTACTTTTTGGGTCTAGTAAATTTCCGAAAATACGTGCTCCTGTAGGGCAGGCATCTACACAAGCAGGGTTTTTTCCTTTTCTTGAACGCTGTATACAGAAAGTGCATTTTTCCATGACTCCTTTTTTACGTAATCTATTTCCTAAATAATGTTGTTCTTTATTTACTTCTTCTTCAGGAATTTCTGGGTTGCTCCAATTAAAACGCCTTCCGTCATAAGGGCATGCTGCCATACAATAACGACAACCAATACACCAATCGTAGTCGATAACTACTATTCCGTCATCTTCTTGCCAAGTTGCTTTTACAGGACATACTTCTACACAAGGAGGATTGTCACAATGAAAACATTGTGTACCCATATAAAAATGTCCTTCAGCAGGTACTTCGTGATAATAGTTATCATCTGCTTCGTCAAAGTTTAATCCTTTACCATCTTCCATTTCGTGAATACGGATATACTGCATTTCTGAATTTCTATCTTGGTTGTTTTCTTCCACACAAGCGGTAACACAATCCATATATCCTTTACATTTTGATATATTAAAAGCATAGCCAAAAAGCACATCTTCTTCGGCATTTTCTGAAGATATATTTACTGTTTTTCCTGTACGTAATTCGTAAGAGCGGGCTAATCTGGTAACAGTTTCTTTTTTCTCATCATCGTTCATTAATTTATAATTACCCTTAAATTGTTCTTCCCAATCTATTTGCGATTTTTCTTTGGTTTCGTCTCCAGCAATTACGCTACACGATGTGCTTACGGCTCCTGCTCCAATTAATAAACTTGCGGTTAGTTTTTTAAAGGCTGTACGGCGGTTCATTTTCACATCAAAAACTTGATCAAAACCATCTTTTTTAGATTCCTCTTGAAAGGAGGCTTCTACAGCAGCATCAAACTCGTCATCACTTATATTAGTATGTTGACTTTGACTCTGTTTATGAGACCCACATCCGCCTGAGGTGCTACCACACCCACAGCCTTGAGAATCTTTGCTATCATTTAGGTTCAACTTAAAAAAATCTCCAATCTTACTCATAAATTAAATTTTATTAAAATCACTCTCAAGTGATAGATTACTTTCTCTCTTCTGCTGTTTTTGTATTAAACCAAGACGGAAATCTAGTTTCAAAACCAGGTTTGTGCGGGTTATGACAATCTACACAGCTATTTGATGCTCTTGGATTTGCCCAACCTCCTAAACGTTTGCCGTGTGCGCCGCCTTTCCAATCTTTAAATTCTGTAGTATGACATTGCATACATAGCTTATAACTTTTATTGAAATCTATTTTTTTATTAGTTAGACTTTTTAAATTGTCCATATCATTTCCTGAATGACAAGTGGCACAATTCATCGTGTTTTTATTTGCGTGAATTAGTTTTATATCCCAATGTGCTTTTTTAAAATTTTTATGCTTTTTTAATTCCTTTAATGATTCTGTGTGGCATTCTGTACAGGAATATGATTTTATTTTGCCTTTACGTTCTGGAATTAAAAAGGTATGTTCTCCTTCTGTTATTTCTATTAATTTTAAATCTTCTAAATAGTTGCCTGATGATGTAGATATTCCGTGATAATCGTTACTTTCTACTTCAATTTTATCTATGATACTGTGGTATTTTTCTTCTTTTTCTTTACAGGAAGATATTACAAGTAGTAGTACAAGACTACTTACTAAATATAATTTTATGTGGTATTTATTATTATTCACAAGGTGTTTATTTTAAAAGGTGTTTATCTATTTGCTTTGTTTCGGTCATTTAGTATTTTTTCGTATAAATATTTCTAATTCAGAAGTCTTTGTGTTGTTGTTCTGTACGTGGCATTGCATACAATCAGTACGTTCGGGGTGAGAAACTCTAATTTCTTTTGGTGTGCTTGGTGTAGCGTGACAAGAAAGGCAGTTTTTCCGCATTTGAATAGGGTGTGGTATGGTTGGCGGACTTCCTGTTAAAGCACTATTTATTCCTATTTTAGGGATTGTTCCTTTTTTAAAATTTGTTTCTGAAAACAAGGTATTCCTTTTTTGAGGAACGTGACATTGCTTACAATTTGTCATTTCAGGATGTGGAACAATAGGTGCATACGCTTTAAATTTTTCAGAAAAACCACCACTTTGATGACATTTCAAACAACTATTTCCGCCTATATTAAGGTCTTCTTTTACAGCATGAGGAATACTTGGTGGCGCTCCATAATAGGCTCTATTTTTATAATATTCTTTTAATGTTCTTTGATGATTTTCATCAAAAGGCATATTGCTATAATCTAAATCTAATTTTGAATATTCCATACCATCATTTTCTAAAAAATAGGAAGTTGATTTTTTGTCATTTATAGGAATATATGCTTCTTCTAATCCTGATTGATAACTAAAATTCCAAACTATTATAAAGACTGCAAATAATAATGTAAATAATGATATGATAGTTAGTCTTTTCATATGTTTAACTGTGTAATTGTGTAATCATTTAAATTATTTTTCATTTATCATTTTTCACTTTTCATTTATCATTTTTCATTTATCATTTATCACTTTTCATTTATCATTTTTCATTTATCACTTAAATCATTTACACTTTTTCTATTTTAACAGCACATTTTTTATAATCTGGTTCTTTTGAGATAGGGCAAAATGAGTCTAAAGTAATATCGTTTATTAAGAAATTTTCATCAAAAAACGGAACAAAAACTTGCATTGGAGCAGGAATCCCTCGCTCGTTTACAGATGCTGGAAGTACTATATTTCCTCGTCTTGTGGTTAATTTAACTTTATCTCCTGTTTTAATTTTCATTCGCTTTGCATCTTCAGGATTTAACTCTACATAAGCAAAAGGCATTGCTTTGTGTAAAACGGGTATTCTACGTGTCATCGATCCTGAATGCCAGTGCTCTATCACACGACCTGTATTTAACCAATATGGATATTCGTTATCTGGTTCTTCGGCTGCAGGTTCATAAGGTCGTTGCCATATTATTGCTTTTCCGTCAGGTTTTCCATAAAAATCAAATCCTTCTTTGGTGGTTGCGGGATCATATTTTGCATTAAATCTCCATTGTGTAGATTTTCCATCAACATAAGGCCATATTACACCAGACTCTTTTTTTAAAACTTCTAAAGGTGCCATTCCGTGTTTTTTTCCTTTGTGAAATTTTGTGTATTCGTTATAAATTTCTTCAATATGTGTTTCTTTTTTATAGTAGAATTGTTTTTCGTATCCCAATCGTTTTGCGACTTCAATCAATTGCCAAGTATCGCTCATTGCTTCTCCTGGCGGTTCGATCATTTGTTCAAAATATTGTGTACGTCTTTCTGAATTTCCATACATTCCTTCTCTTTCAATCCACATGGCTGCTGGTAATATTACATCGGCAATATCGGTTGTTGGTGTTGGATAAATATCTGATACTACAATAAATCGCCCTTCCTTTTTTGCGGCATCTCTGTATCGCTTTAATTTAGGCATAGTAACCATTGGGTTGGTTACTTGAATCCACATAAACCGTATATCTCCTCTATCTAATGCTCTAAACATTTCTACGGTATGGTACGTAGGTTTTGGCGAAATATTTTCTACAGGAACATCCCAAATTTTTGCAGCAATTTCTCGGTGCTTTTTATTCATTACTACGCCGTAAGGTAATTTATGGGTTAATGTACCTACTTCTCTTACGGTTCCGCAAGCACTTGGTTGCCCTGTTAATGAAAATGGGCTGTTGCCTGGTTCTGAAATTTTACCTGTTAAAAGATGTATGTTATATACTAGGTTATTCATCCAAGTTCCTCTTGTATGCTGATTTATTCCCATACACCAAAGTGACATTATTTTTTTATTGGGGTCGCCATAATAAGAAGCCATATATTTAATATCTCTAACAGAAACTCCTGAAAGTTTGGATACTTTTTCGGGTGTATAATCTTCTAAGAATTTTTTATACGCATCAAAACTTATTTTTTGAGGTTTGTCTTTAAATTTGAATTTATCTTCTAATCCATATCCTATATTAGTAAGACCTTTATTAAAGTTACAGTGTTTTTCTACAAAGGATTTGTTTACCCAACCATTTTTAATGATTTCATAACAAATGGCGTTGGCTATTGCTAAATCTGTTTGTGGTTCAAAAATAATAGAGCGGTCTGATGCTTTACTTGTACGTGTTGTTCGTGTAGCAAGATCTATTATTTTTACATTTCGTTTTGAGCGTTGGTCTAATAATCTTGAAAATAAAACAGGATGCATTTCTGCCATATTATTTCCCCACAATACAAAAACATCTGCATAATCTATATCTTCATAACAACCCATTGGCTCGTCCATACCAAATGAGGTCATAAATCCTGTAACAGCACTTGCCATACATAATCTTGCATTTGCTTCTACGTTATTTGTACCAATGCAACCTTTAAATAATTTTGAGGCTACATAACCGTCAGGAATTGTCCATTGTCCTGAACCATAAATTGAAACGGCATCTTTACCGTGATCTTTTATGGTTTCCTTCATTTTAGAAGCAATTAAATCTAGGGCTTCTTTCATAGAGGTTTCTACATATTTTCCATTTTTCTTTATTAAAGGCTTTGTCAATCGGTCTTTACCGTATATTGCTATTACAGAATGATACCCTTTTACACAGCACAAACCTTTGTTTACAGGTGACCTTGGGTCTCCTTTTACAGCAACTGCTTTTCCGTTTTCAATACCTACCAAAACACCGCAACCTACGCCACAAAATCGACAAGGTGCTTTTTTCCAATCTAAACCTTTGCTCTTTGGTAATCCTCTTTCTTGTTCTTCGGCAAATAATATTCCTGGAAACATGGTTGCTGCAGCGGTCATTGCAGATAACATGGCCATTTTTTTAATAAAACTTCGCCTATCGGTTAATACAGATGTGTACATAATATATTTAAGTGTTTTTAGGTGTTAAATCCTGAAACCATTGCTAGTAATTTTAAACTTTCTATGGCTTCAATTTTTTCTTTTATGCTATCTTCTTCCAAATTATCTTTGGTGTCAGTAATTAGTATCAATAAATTTTTATTTTTGGCAGGAACTACTTCGCATTGTTTTATAGATGACAACGCTTTAATCAATTCGTTTTTTTTACCTTGATATGGGTGTGCTAAATAACTTTTTATAGACATAAACAACTTTTTTATTTTGACATCTAAAATACAATTAAAAATAACGGTAGCAAAAATTATTTGCAATAATTTAGTCAACTAAATTACAGTCGTAATAAATTTAATTAAGTAGTAAAATTCCAATCAAATAAATTATATTTGTGACAAATATTACACTTATAAATGGCAAATAAAAATATTAGATCTTTAGCAGCAAGAAAAGGAATAGATAAAAATCTTTTTGAAGAAATTGCAATAAATGCAAATTCAGAAAACGCAATAGAAAATTTAAAAAAAGTTGCCACTGTATTTCAAGTAGACAACTCTTTAGTAGCAGGCACAGCATCTTTCTATGACTTTACAAAAGCAGAAAACAGCAAACATAAAATTTTTGTTTGTAACGGCACAGCCTGTATGTGTGCAAATACACAAGACAAATTAATAAGCCAGTTAAAAAGTAATTTTAAAGAGGAAGAAATTGGATACGCATCCTGTATTGGTCACTGCCATACCAATGCCGCTTTTATGTATAAAGATCAAACGTATTCCGCCACCTCTAAAAAAGAAATTGATGCTATATTAAAAAATAACCCATCAAGTAATAACGCTTATAAAGTCGATTGTAATACCATCCCAATTTTAACTAAAAACAGTAATCATAGTATTTCCTCATTTTTTGCTTTCGCGGAAACATTAAAAGATAAACCAGAAACAGTAATTTTAGAATTAAAAACCGCTAACCTAAGAGGTCGTGGAGGCGCAGGATTCCCTTTTTGGTTTAAGTTAGATGCCGTAATTAAAGAAAAAAACAAACAAAAATACATTGTTTGTAATGCAGATGAAGGCGATCCAGGAGCATTTTCAGATATGTATTTATTAGAGGAACAGCCATATAAAGTTTTATTTGGTATGTATATTTCTGGGTTAACTGTTGGTGCAAATACTGCTGTACTTTACATTCGTGGTGAATATCCAAATGCTATACGAACCATAAACGAAAGTATTGCTTTTTTAAACAAAAATAACCTAACTCCAAATTTTAAATGGAAAACTATCAAAGGTCAAGGCTCTTATGTTTGTGGTGAAGAGACAGCATTGTTAAGTTCTATAGAAGGCTTACGACCAGAGGTTAGAGTAAGACCTCCATACCCTGCACAATACGGACTGTACGGTAAACCTACAGTACTAAGCAATGTAGAAACTTTTGCGAACCTGTACTATATTCTTAAAAATGGCGGAAATACGTATGCAAACCTTGGCAACAAACAATCTACAGGCACAAAATTAATCTCTTTAGATAGTTTTTTTAACCAACCAGGAATCTATGAAATTGAAATGGGAACACCATTACTAGAAATTATCGAAAAATATGGCAAAGGTTTTAAAAGTGAAATTAAAGCAATCCAAATTGGAGGACCTCTTGGCGGAATTATTCCAGTACATAAATTACAAGAATTAACATTAGATTTTGAATCTTTAAATACTAACGGATTTCTACTAGGTCACGCAAGTTTTGTCTGTATTCCAAAAGATTTTCCGATATTAAAATACATCGAACATTTATTAAAATTTACAGCAGATGAAAGTTGTGGTAAATGTTACCCTTGCCGTATTGGCTCCTTTCGCGGCTTTGAAATGGTACAGAAAGCAGGAAATTCAACTTATAAAATAGATAGGCAATTGTTTAATGACTTATTAGAAACTCTAGAAATAGGTTCTCTTTGTGCTCTTGGTGGTGGCGTTCCATTACCTATAAAAAATGCTTTAGAACATTTTAATCAGGAGTTAGAAATGTATTTTTCTTAACTTTAAAAGTGATAAATTAAAAGTGATAAATGATAAATTAAAAATGAAAGCATACATAAATAACAAACAACACGGTTTCAATAAAAACGAAACAATTTTAGAATTCGTTAGAAGAATTGAATCTGAAAAAATACCAACAATGTGTCAAGACAATCAATTAGAAAATTTTGGTTCTTGTCGTGTATGCTCCGTAGAAATTGCAAGAGAAAAAGAAGGCGCTACTAAAGTTGTCGCATCTTGTCATACGCCCGTTTCAGAAAATTTATATATCTATCCACAAACAACAAAAATAAAAAGGCTACGTAAAAATATAGTCGAATTAATTTTAACCGATTACCCGTCAGAAAAAGTTTTTGCACCAAAAAATAAAAAAGCAACACCATTTCAAAAAACAATTGCAGAAATTGGTATTCCAAACATACGTTACCCAAAAGGAGAAACACACGAATATCTAAAAAAAGATGATTCCCATCCCTATATAAAATCTGATTTATCACAGTGCATTAGTTGTTTTAGGTGCGTAAGAGCCTGTGAAGAAATTCAAGGAGAAATGGTTTTAAATATGACTGGTCGTGGTTTTGCAACCAATATCATCAAAGGTTTTGATACTAATTTTAACTTATCTGCATGTGTGTCTTGTGGTGCTTGCGTACAAACATGCCCTACAGAAGCGTTAACCGATAAATTTGAAACCAAAACACTAATTCCAGACAAAGTTATAAGGACAACTTGTACCTATTGCGGCGTTGGTTGCCAATTAGAAGTAAGTAAAATAAATGGAGAAATCAAAGGAATTCAAGCACCAGAAAATGCCGAAGTAAATGCAGGTCATACTTGTCTAAAAGGACGCTTTGCATTTCAATTCTACAACCATCCAGACCGCCTAAAAGAACCTTTAATTAAAAAAAATGGTAAGTTCGAAGAAGTTTCTTGGGAAGAAGCATATGATTTCATTGCCTCTAAATTGACACAAATAAAAACAGATTTTGGAGCAGATAGTATTGGCGGAATATCTTCTTCAAGAGCAACAAATGAAGAAAATTATTTAATGCAAAAATTTATTAGAACCGTTATTAATACCAATAATATTGACGGTTGTGCTAGAGTTTGCCATGCACCAACTGCATACGGAATGCAACAAGCATTTGGCACAGGCGCAGCAACCAATTCTATAAATGATTTAGGTGAAACCGATGCCATTTTATTATTTGGAGCAAACCCTACTGAAGCACATCCTGTAACAGGAGCTAAGATTAAACAATTATTTATGCAAGGTGTAACCAGTATTGTAGTAGACCCTGTAAAAACAAAATTGGCAAATTTAGCCACCTACCATTTACAATTAAGACCTGGAACAAATGTAGCTATTCTAAACATGATGGCTTACTATATTATTCAAGAAGACTTAGTTAATCCCGATTTTATCACTAAATATACCGAGTATTATAGCGATTTCAAAAAACAGATTACTCGTCTAGACATGAATAAGTTAGAAAAATTAACAACAGTTTCTAAAAAGGTAGTTCGCAAAGCAGCAATTGCCTATGCAAGTGCGAATAACGCAATGGAATTTCACGGCTTAGGTGTAACCGAACATTTTCAAGGCAGTAAAACAGTAATGCTATTATCTAATATTGCTATGATGACTGGTAATATTGGTCGTGCTGGCGTTGGTTTAAATCCGCTACGAGGTCAAAATAATGTGCAAGGCGCAGCAGATATGGGTGTGCAACCACACCAAACTGCAGGATATATGGATGTTAATAATGTAGAAGTACAAAACTATTTTACCAAAAAATACGGTGTAAAAATGCCTAAAAAAGAAGGTTTAAAAATTCCAGAAATGCTAAATGCAACTATAGAAGGTACTTTTAAAGCACTTTGGATTGTCGGTGAAGATACCTTAATGACAGACCCTAATTCAAACCATATTCGTAAAGCCTTTGAAAAATTAGATTTATTAGTAGTGCAAGAACTATTTATGAGTGCTACAGCAGAAATGGCTCATGTCGTATTACCAGCCTCTAGTTACTTTGAAAAAAACGGAACATTTACAAATGGCGAACGGCGTGTACAGCGCGTTAATAAAGTAATTGAACCTATTGGTAATTCAAAACCAGATGGTCAAATCATTATTGATATGATGTACAAAATGGGCTACCAACAACCAACAGGTAGAAAATATGATGCAACTTTATTATTAGAAGAAATTGCAGATGTTATCCCTTTTATGCAGGGTGTAACTTGGGAAAATTTAGGCGAAAACGGATTGCAATGGCCTGTATCTAAAGAAGGAAAAGACACCAAAATGCTACATAAAGAAGGTGCTTTTAAAAGAGGAAAAGGTAAATTTCATTCCTTTGCTTTTGAAGAAACACCAGAATTGGTAGAGCATCGGGAAAAATTTCCTTTTATTCTAACTACCGCAAGACAATTAGAACATTACAATTCGGGAACTATGACTCGTAGAACCGATAATCAAAGCCTATCACCACAAGATTATTTAGAAATAAACCCTTTAGATGCTAGTAGTAAAAATATTACAGAAGGCGACTCTGTACGTATATTTTCAGATCGCGGAAGCGTAAATATATCAGTAAAATTAAATTATACAGTAAAACCAGGCGTAGTAAGAACTACTTTTCACCAACCAGCTGTTTTTATCAATATTATTACAGGAAATATTGGTGATCAATTAACCTTAACACCAGAATATAAAGTAGTTGCTGTTGATTTTGAGAAAATTTAAAACAAATAAGTCCTAATAAAAATTAGAATCTATTTTTTATTACTGTTGTCTGATAAAACTCAAAATTAGTTGAAAATGCTTCAGAAAACTTATTTGAGGTCAATACTATTAAATTGATTCGAAACCTTAAACTATCCTTTTTATCAAACAGGTTAGTCTTTTTATGCTCTGTATTCAGTTTACACGATATTAATAAAAATATGAATATTAGTAAACTAAATAAATTTCTTGTTCTTTTCATAATAAAATTTATTATATCCAATCTTGAGGGTCAACTATATTTTCACTTTTATTTTCTTTTCCTTCGGTTGGGTTATACCAATCCATTTTTCCGTTTGAATTTAGTTTTTTAATAGCATAATGTAAATGTGAATCGCTCCCTTTTTCTTTTCCCCAAGCAGATGCTCCTATTTCTCCTATTTTATCTCCTTTATAAACTAAATCATTTTTACTTACAGTTATCATACTTAAATGGTTATAGCGTGTTTGAAAAATTCCATTTTCTGATTGAATCGTAATTGTTCTTCCTCCACTACCAGCGGTAGTATCTTTCGCCTCTACTATTACACCATCATGAGTAGCAATTACTGGAGCTCCATAATCATCAAAACCTCCACCAAAATTAATATCTAATCCTCTATGGAATTTAGACGCTTCAGGTCTTCCCACTACATTCCTTTTTCCATAGCCACTTCCTAATCTTCTTTTATGCCCTTTATATTTCTTACCTACAGACCAAGGCTCATATTTCTTTTCCATTAATTTAAACTGCCTTACCAACGCAGTAGGTGAAAGTAATACACCATATTGTACTAGGAAACTTAAAATAATTATCCTGCAATTCTAATTCTTACTAACTTTATCTTATTATTAAATTTCTTAAATTCAAAAAAAACTGCAAATTCATTTTGAGGAAAAACTTTAGAAATTTTATATAAACAATCACTGATTAATGGTTTGTTTTTTTTCATTTCTTTTAGTTCATCACTATCAATAGTTTTATTTGAGATATAATTTTCAATAAAATATATTATTTGTGATACATTACTATATTCATCTTTTGAGTTTAAATTTTCAGTAAATTCTTTTTTTGAAATAGAAGAATTATTATCTACAATTAAAGGGAAATTAATATATTCAATATATTTATCTTTATTCTTATTTATAATTGCATCATAAAACTTATCTTGATAATTTTTAATTTTATCAATATCTTCGTTTGTAATACAATTTGATCCGTTTGATTTAAGATTTGTTTTAGCCTCAATTAAAACAGTTTTTTTATTTTGATTGTTTCTGTTTTTACAACTTGTAATTAACGAGAAGCAAAATATAATTAATGTTAACTTACCTAGTACTTTCATTTTTTTTAGTTTTGCCTACTTTTAATAATTTATTTAATTCATTAATGTCGTATTCTTCAATTGCACATAAAGATTTTTAATTAGATTTATTAATAATATCTTTTATTTTTTTCTGTTCCCATTCCCAAGCTTTATTACTTATTTTTTGAAATGTCTCAAAAGAATCTAATAATTCCCATATTTGCATTTTATCATTAAAAGTATATAGTTCTGTCTTAAATTTATAATTATCACCCTTATTTTGTTTGATATTATAAGAAGCATCTAAATTTGGAGTATGTTCTAAATATTTTTTGTCAATCAATGAAAGATATATATAAAATTCATTCTTGATACCTGTAATTGACATGCTATTTATACGTTCTCCTTCTTTTTCCCACTTATCATATTTGTCACCTTCTTCAAATAATTTATCAACTTTTTTAAGATGTTTTTTAATGCCCTTTTTAGGAATTAAATAAAAAACAATATTCCCATAAGTATTATTCCTTTTCGGTTCATAAAGACATCCGTAATCTGCAATACTAGCCGTACCATCATATCCGTATTTTTCACATTTTAAAACATTATCAAAGTTGTAGTTATTATTTCTTTCTTCTTTTGGATTTGGAATATTTTCTATATTTGCTACTGTCTCTATTAACTTAGAGTCACTAATTTCTTTATTTCCTTTTTTAGTTTGCTTACAGCAAATTGTAAATAATAAAATTAATAGGTATATTATTTTTACTTTCATAATTAAATTTTAATAATCAATGGGACGAAAATAGCCAATCCAACCATCATGCTTTATTAAGGCACTACTATTACGTTTATAAATAGATGTTCTTGTGCAATGAGGTTTTGAATAACCTCCATTTCCCCTATTATAAGCTTCCATAGGTTTTCTAGCTCCATGTTTCCCAATAGCTTCCATAATCCAAACTGCATCTTTGGCTTCATCATGTTTATAAACAATCCCTGTGTGACCACCAGCACTTGTTCTCCATACAAAAATATCACCAGCCTCGGGTATAAAATCTGATTTATCACTACCTTCAATAAATTCTATTTTATCCGAACCTACTGCTTTTCTAAAATTTACTTGGGTGGTCATTATTCCTGTGTGGATAGCTTTGTAAGTAGGCATTACTCCTAATTTATGTAAATATATCCCAACAGTTTCAGAACAATCTAATTCTTTCATACCTTCATCAGATAAAGATGACCTTTCTCCTAATTGACTATAAGGTATATGTGTATCTGATTAGTTGCACCACGTTGTTGTTTTGATTTTCGCCTTTTTTTCTTTGTGAAGCGTAGCGAAACAAAGAAAAAAAGGCGAAAATCATCGCTTTAAATTAATCTCTGTGATTTTTAAAGCGAAGGAA